>DERX01000002.1:12986-57910 GCA_002361875.1 Ruminococcaceae bacterium UBA3329 | reverse complement strand
CTTTGTCTTTTCCTCCTGCAAAAATGATGACAAAGGCACTTTCAAACCTGTTGCAATCTTCCAGAGCGTAGTGATAGTTGGCGAAGACTGTCCACGCTCGATCTGTCCGAGCATTGGCTTGCTGACACCGGTCATTTCCGCAGCTTCATCTAAAGACATCTCACGATTCTGACGAATGTTTTTAAGATGTTTTCCAATATTTAAATCTTTCATTTTTGCCCTTCTTTTATGTTATAACATATTTTATTGTATTATAACATACGATTTATGAAAAGTCAAGCAGGGCAAACGTACATACGAATTTGAACCGTAGGCTAAATTACCCATCTGCCCTCACTTAATTTAAAAGCTTTAATAAATTGATAACTTTCTTCTTATATCGTTGATTTTATACTTCTTTAGAGTTAATATGTGATACTACCAAAGGAGGAATGTTATATGAAAGAAATCCATATATCAATTTTTAATCCCGATAATCTACGGCTTAATGAGCTGTATTGCAAACTAAATCGGTATACTGCCAAAGTTACTGCTGATCCATTCGAGCCGAATATGTACTTTCATGTTGACGGTAAAGACATATTTGGCGAAAAATTGGAGCTGCAATGTCTGCTGTATGATACAGTAATCACCCACACCTTTCCGAATATGTCTATTGAAAACTTATATGTGTGTATTACGATTATCTTATCTCTTCTCCACTTGAAAGAATTGAACAAAGAGGAAGATATGATATGTTTTACACTTGACAAACAGAACGATGGTAATGTAACACTGACAGCTTATTACCCTTATATATAACTTACTTTTAGGAACTGTATTTAGAGTCTTTTCTTTTTACAGTTCCATTTTCATTTTCCGCAATACTTATCCGTTTCTTTTCTATGCATCAATCCTGTCAACCACAATAATCCTGTCTACACAACCCTATTATATATCCATTCTGTCAACTCAACTATGCCATTTGATATGTTTCCTAAGGCTTGATTTTACGGCATTTGACAGGATTGAAAACGCCGTAAAATCGCGCTTAAATGCCACAAATCCCTTGAAACGAAAGCCTTTTCACACACCTACTTTTCAACCCTTGACATCAACACGACACACTCAACGTGGCTGGTTCTCGGGAACATATCGACGGGGGTTGCTTCTGTCGGTTCATAGCCGAGGGATTTGAGAACGGCGCAGTCGCGCGATTGTGTCGAAACGTCACAAGAAATATATACTATTCTGTCGGGGTTCATTTCAGCTACGAAAGACAGCACCTCTTTACTGCACCCCTTTCTGGGCGGGTCAAGCAGAACTACATCTGGCTTAATGTCTTTATCCTTAAGTATTTTAACCGCTGCAGAGGCGTCCGCACAGTAAAATTCGCAGTTTCCAATGCCGTTTCGCTCGGCATTTTTCTTTGCATCCTCCACCGCCTCGGGAATAATCTCAACGCCGATAACCCTTTTCGCTTTATGCGCCATTGAAAGTCCGATTGTACCGGCTCCGCAGTAAAGGTCAATCACCGTTTCACTGCCCGAAAGACCCGCATATTCCGCCGCTTTTTTGTAAAGGGCTTCTGCTCCGTCATGATTTACCTGATAAAATGACAGCGGCGAAAGCTCTATTTCAACTCCGCAAAGAGTATCGCTGATTTTCTCACTGCCCGCAAGCACATTTACCTTTTCGCCCAAAATCACATTGGTGTTTTCGGTATTGACATTCAACGCTATGCTTGCCATTCCCGTGATTTTTGAAAGCTCACCTATCAGCCGTTCCTCGTTCGGCACACTTTCACCGTTCACAACAAGACAAACCATTATTTCACCCGAAACAAAGCCTTTGCGAATGTAAATATGGCGTAAAAGCCCCTCGCCCGTTTCGCTGTTCCACACGGAAATGTGATTTTCCAATATCCATTTGCGGATAATCTCAACTATTTCGGCAAATTCCGCAGGTTGTAAAAGGCAATCCTCGGCGTCAATTATCCTGTGCGAGCGATTGGCATAAAAGCCGATTTGAACGCCGTTTACCGTTCTGCCCACGGGGTATTCCGCCTTATTTCTGTACCGCTCCGTATTCGCCGTAATAATTTCTTTTACGGGAATGTCAATGTGCCCGATTCGCAAAAAAGCGTCTTTCACCTTTTGCATTTTAATACGCTTTTCGGCCTCATAGCTTATGTGCCTGTAAACACAGCCGCCGCACTGTTTAAAATACGGGCAGTCGACCTCTGTTCTGTCCTTTGACGGGGTTAAAATTTCCACGATTTTGCCGACTGCATAGGTCTTTTTCGCCTTTATTATGTGAACGAGAAGCTCATCTCCCTCGGCCGCACCCGATACAAAAACCGCCTGTCCGTCATACCGTCCTACTCCGCTCCCCTCTGAGGAAACCGAGTCAATATGAAGTTTTATTTCCTGATTTTTTGAAAGTGGCATCAGTGTTTCTCTCCGCTCCAGAAAATGTAATCCGAAATTAAAAGCGCTCTGCACGGCGCCGCTTCTGCCCCGCCGATTTTAAGCGGGGGCGCTACAAGAAAATAGTCACCCTCTTGCACATTTTTAAGGTCAAGACCCTCTAAAATTGCGATGTTATCCGTTAAAAGCGCCCTGTGAGTCCGTCCGCCCGACTCCGCCGTTTCAATTGTCTGCGCATCAGTTCCCACCAAATAACAGCCGAGCACCGAAAGAATTGTTGCGGCAGTTTCATGTAAAAACGCCTTGCCGTTTGATTTTATAAGGATTCTTTTCGTATTTCTCGGGAAATAACGCTCCACTATATCGCCCGTAATTATCCCCTCGGGCACTTCGACCACAACACACGGACCGACGAACGCTGTGGGGTCAACGGACGAAATGTCACTGCCGTCGCTGAAGAAATGGAGCGGTGCGTCAATGTGAGTTCCGTTGTGCAGGCACATTGAAATTTCACTCAAATTGTATTCGGCGCCCTTTTCAATATCCGCAACTTTTTTAAGCCTCGGTTCGGGGTCACCGGGGTAAACCTCGGCAGTTAAAATGTCCTTTGAAATGTCAAAAATCTTCACTGTTCTTCATCTCCTCTTTCTTATACACCAAAAAATCAAACTGTATTTCAGTTTCAATTTCGCCCTTAAGACGAATTTTATCTATCGCCGAAAGCTCTGTTTTGTAATAGTACGGCGTCATCTTGAAAAGGTCAACCGCCTCTTCCCCCGAAACGGTAATTTTACCGTTTACCGAGTGCCTGTTCACAAAGTCAAAGCCTTTATATTCCGTGTCTTTTTCCGTGTTTTCATACGGCTCGTCATAGACGGTCTCTTTAAGCCCCATCAAGTGCCGAACGCCGGGGACAGCATAAATCAAATAACCGTTCGGTTTTAAAACTCTGTAAAATTCTTTTTCCACCATAGGCGAAAATACTGCAATTGCAATATCCGCGCTTTTTTCCTTTACGGGAATGTCAAAGGTGCTGGCAACTGCAAAGGAAATTTGCTTGTATTTACCTGCCGCCGCCCTTACCGCCTTTTTGGAAATATCAAAGCCGCAAAGCTTATAGTTAATTTTTAACTTGTCAAGATATTCGCACAGCCTGCCGTCATAATACCCCTCGCCGCAGCCGCAGTCTACAATAGTCGTTTTTTGACTATCCACTGAAAGTGCAGAAACAATCTCATTCAGTTTATCCGAAAAAATCTCATATTTCCCGCTTTCAAGAAAACGGCGGCGGCTCATTACCATTTCATGTGAATCCCCGGGAGACAGCGAATGACGCTTATTCGGCATAAGCAAATTTACATAGCCCTGCCGTGCCAAATCAAAGGAATGACCGTTTTTGCAGACAAGAGCGTTTTCATTTTTATTCAGTTGTTCCTTACATTTCGGGCAAATAAAAAATGACATTTTAACCTCGATTTTAATAGGATTGTAGGGACAGCTGTTATTCCCCTGCAAGGGGAAATGTCTGCAAAGCAGACAAAAGGGTATTGGCGAAGCCGTAACTTCGGCTGTCCGAAATGATATGTGCAATAATTTGAATTTTCTTCACGGTGCGCCGGGGTGCGGGTCTCCGGTGGAGACCTCTGCGGAGCAGAAGCACCGACCGAGCGGAGCGAGAAGAGTCGCACCCTACTACCCCTCATCAGCACTACGTGACAGCTTCCCCCTAGGGGGAAGCCTTTTTTATATCGTCCCCTACAAACAAACGGTGGGAGAAGTACCCCCACCGCCCTGATTATCTTTTATTTTGCAACAATATTTACAAGTTTACCTTTAACATAGATTTCTTTGATGATATTTTTTCCGCTCAGTTCCTCGGCGATTTTTTCATCGCTCCGTGCCTTAGCTATTGCATCTTCATTAGAAATATCTGTCGGAACAGTAAGCTTTGCACGGATTTTGCCGTTAATCTGAACAACGATTTCAACTGAATCGTCAACACATTTTGACTCATCATAGCTCGGCCATACGCCGTCCTTTGCAAGCATTTCGCCGAATTTCTGCTGTGACCAAATTTCCTCTGTAATATGGGGGGCAAACGGACTTGCAAGCAAAATAAACGTTTTAAGCTCTGCCCTGTTTATCTTGCCGTTGTCGTAAATTTTGTTAAGAAGTGTCATAAGTGCGGCGATTGCGGTATTGAATTTCATACCCTCAATATCCTCGCTGACCTTTTTAACGGTCTTGTGGAAAGCAGCGGAAAGCTCTTTTGAATATTCGTCACCGTCTGTGAGGATTTCCTGAAGATTCCAAATTCTGTCAACGAATCTCTTACAGCCCTTAACGCTCGACTCGCTCCACGGAGCTGCCTGCTCATAGTCGCCCATAAACAGTACATAAGTACGAAGAACGTCTGCGCCGTAAACATCAACAACCTCATTCGGGTCAATGACATTTCCTCTCGATTTACTCATTTTAACGCCGTCAGGGCCTAAAATAAGTCCCTGTGCGGTTCTCTTTAAATACGGTTCTTTGAACGGAACTGCGCCGATGTCATAAAGGAATCTGTGCCAGAATCTTGAATAGATAAGGTGGCGCGTAACGTGCTCCATTCCGCCGTTGTACCAGTCAACAGGACCCCAATAGCTAAGCTTTTCAGGGCTTGCCAAAGCCTCTGTGTTATGCGGGTCAATGTAGCGTAAGAAGTACCAAGAAGAGCCTGCCCACTGCGGCATTGTGTCTGTTTCACGCTTTGCGTCGCCGCCGCATTTCGGGCATTTGCAATTAACAAATGAGTCGATTTTTGCAAGCGGGCTTTCACCGTCCTGACCCGGTTCAAAGTTTTCAACCTCGGGGAGCTTTAACGGGAGTTCTTCATAAGGCACTGCAACCATTCCGCATTCGGGGCAGTGAACTATCGGAATCGGCTCGCCCCAATAACGCTGGCGGTTAAATGCCCAGTCCTTCATTTTGTACTGAACGCCGCCCTCGCCGATGCCTTTTTCGGAGAGGTAGTCAATCATCTTTGCAATGGAATCCTTTTTATTCGTCATACCGTTAAGAAAGCCTGAGTTAACCATTTCGCCGTCGCCTGTGTAGGCTTCTTTAGAAATGTCGCCGCCCTTGATAACCTCAATAATATCAATGCCGAATTTCTTTGCAAAGTCATAGTCACGCTGGTCGTGCGCAGGAACGGCCATAATAGCGCCCGTGCCGTAGCCCATCATAACATAATCGGATATGTAAATCGGAATATCCTTGCCGTTTACAGGGTTTTTAGCGGTGAAGCCCTGAAGCTTAACGCCCGTTTTATCCTTAACAAGCTGTGTACGCTCAAATTCTGTTTTCTTTGCACACTCTGCTCTGTAAGCCTTTACCTCGTCCATATTGCCGATAAGCTCTGCATATTTATCAATAATCGGATGCTCGGGCGCCATAACCATAAAGGTTACGCCGAAGAGTGTGTCGGGGCGTGTTGTGTAAATCTTAAAGCTCTCGTCAGCCTCATTCACCTTGAATGTAACAAAAGCGCCCCTCGATTTGCCTATCCAGTTTTCCTGCTGAAGCTTAACATTGGGAAGATAGTCAACTTCTTTTAATCCCTCAAGGAGCTTGTCGGCATATTCCGTAATACGCAAATACCAAACATCCTTTGACTTTTGGACAATGTCGCTGTGGCAAATGTCGCATTTACCGCCCTGCGAATCCTCATTTGAAAGAACAACCTTACACGACGGGCAGTAGTTAACAAACGTTTTGTCACGGAATGCAAGTCCGTTTTCAAACATTTTAAGGAAAATCCACTGTGTCCATTTGTAATATCCTTCTTCTGTAGTATCAATTACTCTTGTCCAGTCGAACGAAAATCCTACACGCTTTAACTGACTTGTGAATTTTTCGATATTCATATCCGTAACTTTTCTCGGGTGAATACCTGTTTTAATAGCATAGTTTTCAGTGGGAAGCCCGTAAGCGTCAAAGCCTATGGGGAAAAGCACATTGTAGCCTTGAAGTCTTCTTTTTCTTGAAACAACCTCAAGACCCGAGTAAGCCTTAATGTGGCCTACATGCATACCTGCGCCGCTCGGGTACGGAAATTCGACAAGCGCATAAAACTTTTTCTTGTCGGAATTGTCCTGTGCGTGAAATACGCCTGCCTCTTCCCATTTCTCCTGCCATTTCGGTTCAACATTTTTAAAATCGTAGTTCATAATTCTATCCTCTTTTTGTTATTCGGCAATAAATTTGCTTATATCAGTTTCCTCAGCGTCTGCCCAAAGGTGTTCAAGGTTAAACAGCTCTCTTTGGTCGGGTGTGAAGATGTGAACAATAACCGAGCCGTAATCAAGAAGAATCCAACCCGTAGTTTTGCCCTCAATGCCTCTCGGCTCTGTTCCGAGTTTTTTTATTTCGACCTCAACCTCGTCCGCAAGAGAGCGAATGTGCGTTCCCGACGTACCCGTTGCGATTACAAAATAGTCCGCAACTACCGTAAGGTCTGTAATGTGAAGCGCTTTTATGTCAGTTGCCTTTTTGTTGTCAAGAATTTTGACAATATTCTCTACAAGCTCCTGTCTTTCCATAATTTTTATCCAATCCTTTCTGCAAGGTAATTATAAGCTTTTACTGTGTCAATGTGAATAGGCTTGTTTTTGTGTGCATTGCTCTCAATTGTAAATGAAAGCCCCCGAAGAGTTGCCTTTTCAAGACTTTGCTCTGCCGTTTCACGAACCTCGTTTACATCGGGGTAATCCCTGTCCTCACTCGTAAGGTCCGCAACATAGATTATCTTTTCGAGCAGTGTCATATCCTCTTTGCCCGTTGTGTGGTAACGCACCGCCGAAAGTATTTCTTCATCGGTAACGCCCAATTTTGTCCGCAAATAAACCTCGCCCGCAACTGCGTGAAGAGTCACCGTAATTTTCCGTTCAAGCTCTGTTAATTTGTATTTACCGTCTTCGTCAATCAGCTTCAGCATATCTTCAGGCGGTTCATAACGCATTATATCATGAATAAGCCCCGCCGTATACGCTTTTTCTGCATCTGCGCCGAATTTTTCGGCTAAGTGTTTTGCCTGTTCCGCAACGCAAATTGAATGGTAGAGCCTTTGGGGCGTCAGCTTACCCTTTAGTATATCCAAAAATTCACTGTTTCTTTCCGTATCCATAAAGCTTTCGGCTCTCCATATACTCTATTATTTCCGGTTCGACTATTCCGTAAACGCTCCTGTTTTCGGAAATAAGCCTGCGAATTTCGCTGGAGCTTGCCTCAAACGGGTCCATAGGTGAAATATGAATATTTTTTGCGTCAAGCTCTTTAATATATATCCCTAAATTGCTGAACGCATAAGAGCGCAGAGCGTTTATTGTGTCCTGATTTTCCCGAACGGCAACGCAGACCGTGCATTTTTCCAAAAGCTCCTTGTGCTTATACCATTTATGGAACATTAAAAACATATCTGAACCGATTATTAAATAAAGCTCAGCGCCGGGATATTTTTTAAGTATCTCGTCAACAGTGTAAATTGTGTAGCTGTCGCTTTCTCTGTCCATTTCCATTGTGCTGATTTCGTAAATGGGATTCTTAAATGCAATACGGCACATATTGAGCCTGTCCCCGTTATCCGCCAAATCGTCACAGCGTTTGTGCGTGGGCTTTTTATTCGGGATAATCAGCACCTTGTCAAGAGAAAGCTCTTTTGCCATTTTTTCTACCATTCGGGCGTGACCCTTGTGGGGCGGATTAAATGTACCGCCGAAAATACCGATTTTCATTTCTTTGCCTTCTTTGTCGGCGAGAAAAAAACTCGCACTACTCTATTTTGCGAAACGATGTGTTTACGTCTTTGCCAAGACCCCTTTGTCTGCTTTGCAGACATTTCCCCTTACAGGGGAATAACAGCGTCCCCTACATTATTTATTTTGAATTTTATCTGTTAGCTTTTTTCTTTTCGCCCTCGTGGAGCTTTTTATTATAGCGATATAAAATCATAACTCCGCCGATAACTCCGACAACCTCTGAATTTGTCTTACTTGCCAATTCCTCGGCAACCTCACGGGGAGTATTGGGGCAGGTTTCTCTTAAAACCTTTAATTTTATAAGCTCGCGGGCAGTCAATGCGTCGTCTGTCTGCTTAATAAGCGCATCTGAAATTCCGCCCTTCCCCACCTGAAAAAGTGTTTCAAGCGAATTTGCCTGCGCTCTTAAATTTGCTCTTTCCTTGCTTGTCATATTTATCTCCTATGTTATATAGTGTAGGGCAGGGTTGCGGGTGTCCGTGGACACCTTTAAGCGAAGCTTAAAAGCAACGACCGAGTCGGTAGGCGAGACCTTGCTCCCGCCGCTTTTCACGCTACTCTGTTTCACGGTACGCCGAGTCGGCGTACCCTACACGATGGCAGAAACAATGTTCCCGCCCTACATTTTTAATTACAAATATTTCGGTAGTTCCTCGGCGAGTTTGCGAAGAGCGTTACCTCTATGGCTTATTTTGTCCTTTTCTTCGGGCAGAAATTCCGCAAATGCTCTTCCGTCAATGTAAAAAAGCGGGTCATAGCCAAAACCGTTACTGCCTTTTTCTTCAAAGCCGATAACACCGTGACATTCGCCCCTTACAGTGAATTTTCTGCCGTCGGGAAATACACAGCACACACAGGCTACATATTTTGCTGTTCTGTCCTCTGCCTTAACATTTTTCAGACAATCCATCAATTTATCGTTATTTTTCCTGTCGTCACCGTGACCGCCTGCAAATCTTGCGGAGTAAACCCCGGGAGCGCCGTCAAGTGCGTCAACCATAAGCCCCGAATCGTCCGCAATGCAGGGCATTCCGCTCTCTTTACAGCCCGATTGTGCTTTTAATTCGGCATTTTCCTCAAAGGTTGTGCCCGTTTCTTCAACATCTGTTAAATTCACTCCCGCCTCTTCGGCAGTAAGTACATTTATGCCGAGCGGCTTTAATATTCTTTCAAGCTCGGCTCTTTTTTTCATATTATGAGTGGCGATTAAAAAGTCCAAAGAAACCCCTCTTTTCTTTCTTTTTGCTGTTTTCGTAATTCTCTTCCGATTTTTCTTCTGCTTCAGTTTCAGCAGTATTCTCTTCCTGCTCTTCTTCGGCTGCTGTTTCTTCCTCGGTTACCTGCACATTTTCTTCCGTTTGTTCCTCATCATTTACGGAATTTTCTTCATTTTCAGTTTCATTTACATTGTCATCTGCCGTTTCGGGAACGGTATCTGGAATAATTTCACCGAGCATTGCCGAAACCGCCTCGTCAAGCTCGGCTAAATCGTCATATGCATTGTGAACGTGCTCCGTCGGAGTGATATTATCAAGGAGCGAAACATCGTCCTCTTCCTTATAATCAATTTTATCAAATAATCCGTCCGCAAACGCTGTCGGATTAAAGGGCTGTAAATCGTCAATTTGTTCACCTACGCCGACAAATTTAACGGGTATTCCAAGCTCATTTTTAATTGCAAGAACAACGCCGCCGCGAGCCGTGCCGTCCAATTTTGTAAGCACAATTCCCGTAATCTCGGCAACATTTTGGAATTCGCGTGCCTGATTTACCGCATTCTGCCCAGTTGTTGCGTCAAGTACAAGCAAAACCTCACGGTCGGAGTAAGGAAGCTCACGGTCAATAACCCTGTAAATCTTATTAAGCTCGTCCATAAGATTTTTCTTATTGTGAAGACGCCCCGCAGTGTCAATAATAATTATTTCGCTGTCCCTCGCCTTTGCGGCGTTTATTGTGTCAAAAACAACTGCGGCCGGGTCTGCACCCTCTTTGTGCTTAACAATATCAACGCCTGCTCTGTCCGCCCAAACTTGGAGCTGGTCAATAGCCGCCGCACGGAAGGTATCCGCCGCGCCCATAATAACCTTTTTGCCTTGCGCTTTATACATCGCCGCCATTTTGCCTATGGTCGTTGTTTTGCCCACGCCGTTTACACCGATAACAAGAATTATAGACGGAACGGTAATAAGCCCCATATCCTCGCCGCCGTAAAGCATATCGGCAACGATTTCTTTGATTTTGGCACGGATTTCAGCAGTGTTTTTAATTTTTCCCTTTGCCGTTTCTTCCTTGAGCTTTTCCGTTATCTGAACGGCGGTTGTAACGCCGACGTCACCCATAACGAGGATTTCCTCAAGCTCTGTGTAAAGGTCATCGGTTATTTCGTCAAAGCTGTCGAGCATATCGTCGATAGCTCCCGCCATTTTGTTTCTTGTTTTTGAAAGTCCGAAATTTATTTTTTTGAAAATTCCCATAATGAAAATCCTTTCGAGAATTATTTATTTATCAAACCAAACATTGAGTTCGTAGGGGGCGACGACTCGGCGCCCCGTTAAAATTTTATATGCCCAAAATATAAAAACCATTTTTATTCAAGCCATTATTTAACCATTCAAGTAAAATATCATATTCTGTAGGTTTTTTGTTTTTTAGCCTTTCAATAATAGCCAAAACTCTATCCGAATCATAATAATTTATTCCGCAGGTGTCTAACCTGCCTTCACACAAATTATTATAAACTCCGTTTTGCAAAATTTCAGCATATTCGTCATAAAATTTTTCTATGTCATCATCATAGACATACAAAGATGAATTATCCCAATTTTTAATAGAGTCTGTTGAAACTATTCTTTTTAACGGCTTGCTTTTTAATATTTTGCAATACTGTATTTCAAGAAATGCAGAGCCACCGAATGAACGGCGTTCATGTGTTGTGTTGAAACTAAAAAACATAACTTGCGCCTCGTTTTTCGGGCTGCCGAGGTCGGCAGCCCCTACAAATTGCTTATGCTAATCCAAGTTTCTTTGCCATCTCTGCTGTTTTTAACTCTAAAATCTTGGATACGCCCTCTTCCTGCATAGTCACTCCGTAAAGCACATCTGCCTCTTCCATTGTGCCTCGGCGATGAGTTATGAGAATAAATTGCGTATTCTTCGTCATTCTGCGGACATACTGCGCATAGCGTGCAACATTTACATCGTCAAGCGCCGCCTCAACCTCGTCAAATATTACGAACGGCGAGGGCGTAACCTTTAATATTGCGAAAAGCAATGCGATTGCGGAAAGTCCCTTTTCACCGCCCGACAAAAGGTTGATATTCTGAATATTCTTGCCCGGCGGCTGAACCTTAATTTCAATGTCACATTCAAGCACGTTCATTTCGTCCTCAAGCTGTAATTCCGCTTTGCCGCCGCCGAATAGCTCAGAAAAGGTTTCGCCGAAGGATGTATTTATTCTTTGGAACTGTTCACGGAAACGAATACTCATATTAGTTGTCAGCTCGTCTATGAGCTTTAAAAGCTCCGCCTTTGACTTTTCAACATCGCCGATTTGCTTTGACATAAATTCGTATCTTTCAGACACTTCCTTGTATTCGTCAATAGCGCCCACATTTACCGAGCCAAGAGATTTAATTTCGCTCTTAATCTCGGAAAGCTTTGCCCTTGATTCCTGAATATTTTCAATCACAATTCCGAGTGCTTGCGCCTCACGGCGGGTCAGCCCGTATTCGTCATAAAGCTTTGAGTTAAACTCCTCAAACTCACCCAGCATTGACGCCTTTCGCTCTTCAAGACGGGCAAGCTCACCGCTGATGCTCTCACGCTCTGCCGATTTTTCTTTTTCGAGTGCTCTTAGATTTGTTGAATCCTTTTCGAGCATTTCACGCTTGGAAATAAGCTCCGTGACCGCCGTTTTTGCGTCTGTACCCTTATTTTTAAGCTCTTCTGCGGAAGCATTCAGCGAATCAATGTCCTTTTGAAGCCAGATATTTTTATTTTTCAACGCCTCAATCTCTTTATTCAGCTCGTCAGTGCGGGAAATATGCGAATTTTTATAAACGCCGAGGCGCCTTATACTGTCCTCGTTTGATTCAATATCCTTTTTAAATCCGAGAATTTGGAGTCGGATATTTTCAATAGCAGATGCTAAATTTTCTCTGTCTTTGTCAGCGTTTTCACGGTCGCCCGTAATATCACCGAGAGATTTTTCTTTCTCGGAAATAAGCGCAGTCAGCTCTGTAACCTTTTTTGCAGCCTCTTCGCTGTCTGATTTAATTTTTTCAATGCGTTCGGTGAGTATCTCCTGCTCGGAAAGTAACTCTTTAACGCCGCCTGCGGAATTTTCAAACTGTTCAAGTGCAAGCTTATATTCACCCTCAAGACGGATTTTTTCCTCATTGTGAGTAATAATGTCGCCCTCAATTCCGTTAAGGTCTGCTGTTGCCGCCGCCAAATCCTCCGCGATTTCCTTTGCGCGCTGTAATGTAACATCCCTTTTCTCTTCAAGCTCTTTAACGGTTTTGCGAAGCTTTTCAATTTCACTTCCGCGGGAGAGCATACCCACGCCGTGCGCCTTTGAGCCTCCCGTCATACTTCCGCCGGGGTTCATAACCTGACCGTCAAGTGTTACAATTTTAAATCTGTTGTTATATTTTCTCGCCATTGCGACAGCCGAGTCCATATCCTCGCAAACGGCTGTTCTGCCGAGCAGATTTTCAATGATGCTCTGATATTTACCGTCAACCGAAACAAGCTCTGATGCAACGCTGACAAATCCGTACTGACCGTCAAGTCCTTTTTCGTCAAAATTTTTTGATTTAACGGCGTCAATCGGCAAAAATGTTGCTCTGCCGCCGTGAGAGCTTTTAAGGTATTCAATGGCTCTTTTCGCATCGTTCTGCGTTTCGACAACAATATTCTGAAGCGCCGCACCGAGAGCCGTTTCAATTGCAACCGAATATTTATCCTTAACCGTAATAAGCTGTGAAAGTGCGCCGTGAATACCTTTGAGTGCCCCTCTTTTTTGCTCGTTCATTACAGCCTTTACCGCGCCCTGATAGCCCTCCATATTCTTTTCCATATCAGAGAGAATTCGCAGTCTTTCCTGCTTTCTTTGGATTTCGGTAAGTAAATCGCCGAGTTCAGCCTTGATTTTTTCGTCCTTTTCTTTTCTTGAATCTACCTTAATCTTGTATCCGAGAGATGCATTTTTGTATTCCGTTAGCTCTTCAGTGCATTTGTCAAGGTCTGCCTTCGCCTTGTCTCGAACGCTCTGGAGATTGTGCAATGTATCTTTTCTGTCGCCTAAAAGCTCATCTATGGAGGCAATTCTGCCGTTCAAATCCTCAATTTGTGAATTTGCCGTTTCACTGATTACACGGCTGTCCGCCAATTCTATTGTCAAGGATGAAATTTCTGCTGAAAGAACGGCACCTGCATTTGCAAATTCGTCATTAGCACTGCGAAGCTTTTCTATTTTTTCAAGCTCTGCCGAAAGCTTATCTTCCGCCGCCTTTAAGCCCTGCTCCGCTTTTTTCTTTTCCTCTTCTGTTGAATGAATTTGAGAATCAATGTCATTTTCATTGGCATTTTCGGACAGCTTGTCCTTCTCAAACCGCTCAATAGATTCATTATTATGTAAAATTGAATTTTCGTAAACCTTTGCCTGACCGAGAAGCTGCGCCGCCTGCTCCTCAAAATGCGACGAAGAAGAACGCACCTCTTCAATTTGAGCATTTATTGTATGCGTTTCTTCCGTGATATTATTTAATCTGTTTTCAATATCTTCAAGCTGTTTTTGCGCCTCTTCGTAATTGACCTTTGAAATGTCAATTTTTCTGTCCTGTTCGCGGAGCTTTTCCTGCGTTCTGTCAATGTTATTAAGCCAGATTCCGATTTCAAGATTTTTCCGTTCTTCCGCTAAAACAAGGAATTTTTGAGCCTTTTCGCTCTGATTTTTGAGCGGTCCTACCCGATTTTCAAGCTCTGTCAGTATGTCACGCAGTCTTACAAGATTTTCTTCTGCTTGGGAAAGGCGCTTGAGCGCATCGCTTCTCCTGTACCTGAAATGGGAAATTCCTGCCGCCTCTTCAAACATTTCACGGCGCTCGCCCGATTTAGACGAAATAAGGTCGGCAATTTTGCCCTGGCTTACAAGCGAATAACCGTCACGCCCAAGACCCGTGTCCATAAAAAGCTCGTTAACATCACGAAGACGCACTGCCTCGCCGTTGATTTTGTATTCGCTTTCGCCCGAGCGGTAATAACGGCGTGTAATATTTACCTCGTCGTTGTCGTTCCCGAGCGTTCTGTCCTTATTGTCAAGGCAAAGAGTAACCTCGGCGTAGCCCGAAGCCTTACGCAGTGATGTTCCGCTGAAAACAACATCCTCCATTTTTGAGCCGCGAAGGCTCTTGGTGGACTGCTCGCCGAGAACCCAGCGAACAGCGTCCGAAATGTTGCTTTTACCGCTTCCGTTAGGGCCAACAACGCCCGTAATTCCGCTGTTAAATTGAAGTACCGTTTTGTCGGGACAGGACTTAAAGCCCTGCATTGTAATCGACTTTAATATCATAGTGCTTCTTCAACCTCAATTTCAAATTCGTCTAAAAATTCTTTACCCTTTATTTTACAATAATATCCCTGATTTTTCAATGCTTTTTCGTTTCTTTTATTAAGTCCTTTTGCTTTTGAAAGGCTTTTTTCCGATACAAAGACTGTGTATTCACGGTTTTTGTCTTTGTTTTTTAATTTTTCTTCAATTTTACCGAGGAAAATATACCCCTCGCACAGCTCCCGAAAGGCAGGGTGATAAGCGCCTGCAATCATATCGCGCTCCACGGTTTCGGACGAATGAAGCCCTAATTTTATTACCCTTATACCCTCATTTTCAAATTCAGTTAAAAGGCGAGCGGCAAAGGGCGCTGTTTCTTCCGCATTCGGCGGCAAATACTGTCCGCTTTCAAAAAGCTCTCCCAAATATGTATTTTTCAGCACTACCGTGGGGTAAATCCGCACCGTATCGGGATGCAAATTTATAATCTCTCTTGCTGTGTATAAATCTTTTTGGGAATCACTGCCGTAAAGCCCCGTCATCATTTGAAGGCCTAAAGAAAATCCGTATTTTTTAATAAGCACGGACGATTTTCTCACATCTTCAGCAGTGTGACCTCTGCGGTTAAGAGACAAAACCTCATCATCCATACTCTGCGCACCAAGTTCTATTGATGTAACGCCGTATTTTTTAAGAACAGAGAGTACCTCGTCATCAATAAAATCAGGACGGGTGGACACTCTTATACCCACAAATCCGTATTTATCCAATAAACACTTTGCGGCGGTCAAAAGGGACAGCATCTGCTCCCTTTCAATCGCCGTAAAACTACCGCCGAAGAACGCTATTTCAGTATTCTTCGGGTCGCATTTATGTGAAATTGCCGTGTTCACCGCTGTGATAACATCCTGTTCCGTTGCAGGTACAGTCTGACCGCTGATTGCCTTTTGATTGCAAAAGCTGCAATTGTTGGGGCAACCCTTATGCGGTACAAAAATGCTTATATTTGCGTGTTTCATAATCCCATCAATTCCAAAGCGTATTTTGCCGCCTGCTGTTCGGCGCGTTTTTTGCTTGTTCCGACACCCTTGCCGATTACATTACTGCCGTTAAGGTGAATTTCAACCTCAAAGCGTTTGTCGTGGTCGGGTCCTGACTCATTTACAACAATATATTCAAATTTTTCGTCGGGATTTTGCTGTAAAACCTCTTGAAGAATACTTTTGTAATCCTTAAATTCAGGTTTTGTTTTTGTTGCCTCAATAATAAACGGCAGTACGAATTTTTTTGCACATTCAATTCCGCCGTCAAGGTAAATTGCGGCAAGAAGCGCCTCGAATGCATCCGACACAACCGACGGACGGTTTCTGCCGCCTGTAATCTCTTCACCGTGGCCGAGCTGTATTGCGTCCCCAAGTCCTATTTCCTTTGCGTATTCAAAAAGAGTTTTTTCGCAGACAGCGTATGCTCTTTTCTTCGTAAGCTCGCCCTCAGGCTCGTTTTTGAAATTCTCAAAAAGATACTCCGCCGTAATAAAGCCGAGAACCGAATCACCCAAAAATTCAAGGCGCTCGTTGTCTTTCCCCGTGCCCTTTTCGTTAGCGTAAGAGGAATGTGTAAGAGCTCTGTCAAGCAGCGCAATATTTTTAAATTCGTAGCCTATTTTCTTTTCAAATTCTGTCATATCAATCGCCTTATATAATCAATATTTGCTTTTATTCAATTTTGCCGTATATGCTTTAAGACTTTCCATTGCCCTTTCAGAAAGTCGTGTATACCGCTCCTGCTTGTCACGGATTTTCTCGGGAAGCGGCGGAATTATTCCGAATGCCGCGCCCATAGGCTGAAAATTCTTAACCGTTTCGTCTGAAATATAGCGGCTGAGTGCGCCAATCATTGTATCCTCGGGCAAAATTAAAGTATCTTTTCCCTTAAGCCGCCTTGCAAGGTTAATCCCCGCCATAATGCCCGATGCCGCCGATTCCATATACCCCTCAACGCCCGTAATCTGACCGCCGAAGAAAAGGAACGGATTGCTCCTCATTGAAAAATCCGCCGCCAAAAGCCGTGGTGAGTCAATAAATGTGTTTCTGTGCATTACGCCGTAGCGCACAAACTCCGCATTTTTAAGTGCAGGGAACATTGAAAATACACGCTTTTGCTCGGGAAATTTAAGATTTGTCTGAAAGCCTACAAGATTATACATTGTTCCGTCACGGTTTTCTTTACGGAGCTGTAAATTCGCCCACGGTCTGTGACCTGTTCTCGGGTCTGTAAGTCCGACAGGCTTTAACGGTCCGTAACGCATTGTGTCTTTGCCTCTTGACGCTAATACTTCAATTGGCATACAGCCTTCATAAACATCTTTTTTCTTGTCAAAAGAATGTAATTCCGCACTTTCGGCAGTTATTATTGCCTCGTAAAATGCTTCATATTCCTCTTTATTAAGCGGGCAGTTTATGTAATCGTCACTGCCGCCACGGTCATAGCGTGACTGGGTAAACGCCGAACTCATATCAATACTGTCCGCTGAAATTATGGGCGCCGCCGCATCGAAAAACGAAAGACCTTCTCCGCACATTTTCTTTATTGTTTTTGAAAGTCCCTCGGACGCAAGCGGCCCTGCGCAAATTACTGTTCCGTCATAGCCCGCAGGTAAATCCGTAACCTCTTTATGAATAATATTTATATTGTCGTCTGCTTCGATTTTTTCTGTAATTATTCTTGAAAATTCATAGCGGTCAACAGCAAGCGCACCGCCTGCCGGTGTTTTACATTCATAAGCGGACTCAACGCAAATTGAGTCTAAAAATGCCATTTCAGCCTTTAAAAGACCTGCTGCCGAATTAAGGCGTTCCGCTTTTAAAGAGTTTGAGCAGACAAGCTCGGCAAGCGTGTCTAATTTGTGTGCAGGCGAGTGCTTTTTCGGCTTCATTTCGTAAAGGTCAACTGTTATATTGTTCTGGGACAGCGCCTTTGCACATTCGACCCCTGCAAGTCCGCCGCCTATAACTGCCGCCCTCATTTATTCTTCCTCATCTTTTTTCTTGCGTTTTCTCTCTGCCTTGCGCTCAAATCCGCAGTTTTCATTAAGGCAAACTTCAAGCCCGCCTTTTCTTTTGAACAGCGATTTTCCGCACTTGGGGCATTTTTCATCTGTCGGCTTATCCCATGTCATAAAGTTACATTCGGGGTAATTTCCGCAGCCGAAAAATGTGTGACCCTTTTTGGATTTTTTCTGTATTACCTTGCCGCCGCAAACAGGGCAAAGCGCCGTTGTTTCAAGGACAAGCGGTTTTGTGTTTTTACATTCGGGGTAACCTGGGCAGGCAAGGAATTTACCGAATCTGCCAACCTTTATAACCATATTTCTGCCGCATTTTTCGCAGATAACATCGGTTTTATCCTCCTGAAGCTCCACCTTAACGCCCTTCATCTCGTCCTTTGCTTTACTTAATGTTGCGCTGTATTCGTCATAGAACTTATGGAGCATTTTAATGTAATCCGTGTCGCCGCTTTCAACCTCGTCAAGCTCGCTTTCAAGACCCGCCGTAAATTTAACATTGACGATTTTCGGAAATTTTTCTTTAAGCAAGTTTGTAATCGCCTCGCCCAATTCCGTAGGCTTTAAAAGCTTTTGCTCACGGACAACATATTCACGCGAGGTAATAGTCGAAATTATTGTAGCATAGGTTGAGGGTCTGCCCACACCCGTTTCTTCAAGTGTTTTAATAAGGCTCGCTTCGGTGTAGCGTGCAGGCGGCTGAGTGAAATGCTGATTTCCGCCTATTTCTTTGACCTTTATTGCATCTCCCTCGTTTATTACGGGAAGCTTGCCCTCTTCCTCCTCGTCAGACTGCTCGTCTGTGCCCGATTCGTAAAGGCAGGTGTAGCCGTCAAATTTTACTGAATAACCGCTCGCAGAAAATGTTACATACTTGCCGTTTTTAGCGTCAGCCTCATTTGCACCTCTGATTTCAGCCTTAACGGTGTCCTGAACGCAAGGAGCCATAAGACTTGCCATAAACCGTTTCCAAATAAGCGAATAGAGCTTATACTGCTCGGGAGTTAAACTGCTTTTTGCCTTTTCCGGAGTTAAATCCATAGTCGTCGGGCGGATTGCCTCGTGGCCGTCCTGTGCGTTAGAGCGTGATTTAAAATATCTCGGCTTTGAGGGAAGATACTTTTCGCCGAAAGCTTCTTTAATGTAATTATTGCCTGCTGCTCTTGCCTCTTCGGAAATACGGAGAGAGTCCGTTCTCATATAGGTAATAAGACCTATCGAGCCGTAGCCCTCAACCTCAATACCTTCGTAAAGCTCCTGCGCAACCTTCATTGTGCGCCTTGCCTGGAAATTAAGCTTTCTTGAAGCCTCCTGCTGCATAGTGGATGTAGTGAAAGGCGGTGCAGGCTGGCGGTTTCTTACGCCTTTTTTAACTGAAAATGCAGTAAATGCCGCATTTTCAAGCCTTGCCAAGTATTCGTCTGCCTGCGCTTTTTCGGTAATTTTAACCTTGCCTGTTTCGTCGCCCGTAAACTGCGCCTTAAACGCCTTTCGTGAAGATGGAGCGAGCATTTTTGCATCAAGACTCCAATACTCTTCGGGTACAAACGCTCTTATTTCGTTTTCACGGTCAACAACAAGCCTTACCGCTACTGACTGAACGCGGCCTGCCGAAAGACCTCTGCGGATTTTCTGTGAAACAAACGGACTTAAAGTGTAACCCACAAGTCTGTCAAGGATTCTTCTCGCCTGCTGTGCATTAACAAGGTCAAGGTCTATTTTTTCGGGATTGTTTATTCCCGCAGTAACGCAGTTTTTGTTTATTTCGTTAAATTTAACGCGGTTAAGGTCGTCCGTTGAAAGCCCCAAAAGCGTTGCAAGGTGCCAAGAAATAGCCTCTCCCTCACGGTCAGGGTCGGCTGCAAGGAATACGGCTTCGGACTCGTCCGCCATAGCTTTAAGCTCTTTAACAAGCTTTTCCTTGCCCTTGATTACGGCATATTTAGGTGCAAAATCGTGCTCGACGTCAACGCAGAGCCTTGCCGCAGGCAAATCTCTTACATGACCCTTTGAGGACACGACATTGTAATCCTTACCTAAATATTTCTGTATGCTTTTTGCCTTTGACGGCGACTCAACAATAACAAGTTTTGACATAGTTTTTCTTCCTTATCAGTCTTTTATAGTATATCTTCTGCCCGAAAGAGCGGTGGCGAGTGCATAAACCTCAAGCTCTGTCAGCGCAGAAAGAGTTTGTGCCACAGTAAGTCCGCTTTGCTCCGACAATAAATCAACATGCATCGGCTCTTCGCTCAAAACGGAATATATCTTTTTAGCCTCTTCTGTTAAATAATCGGGAGCGTCCCGTTTAACCTTTTGGCTCTTTTCTTTCTTCTCATTCACATTTGCCGAAATTTTCTTATCTGTTTCCTGTTTAGGCTCCGATAAATATTTTTGCGCCCTTCTGATTATTTCATCATCAGGGAAACGCGTCTTATCAACTATTTTATCATAATACTCGGAATAATATTCCTCTAAAATGTCATTGGGTGAGAAAACTGCAATTGCACCGTCACGGATAAGCTTATTTGTGCCGAGAAACGAGGAATGAACCAAATCCCCCGGAACGGCAAAAACATCTTTTCCCTGCTCAAGCGCCAAGCGCGCAGTTATGAGCGAACCGCTCCTCTCGCCTGCCTCAACAACGATTGTGCCGAGGCTTAAAGCCGAAATTATCCTGTTTCTAACGGGAAATGTTGTTCTGCTTGCAGGCGCTTTCGGCGGATATTCCGAAATTACGGCGCCGCTTTTTGCGATTTTTTCACGCATTGGATTCATTTCCGCAAGATAATTCACATTAAGACCGCAACCCATTACGCAAACGGTTTTGCCGCCCTCTTCAAGTGCTCCGAAATGCGCCTCACTGTCAATTCCTCTTGCTCCGCCCGAAATTATCGTAAAGCCTTTGGTTGCCAGCGCCGAGGACAGTGCCTTCGCCACGGCGCAACCGTAATCCGACGCCTCTCTTGCGCCGACTACCGAAACCGAAAGCTCATTTTTTAAAACCGTTTCATCGCCCCTTACATACAAAACAAGCGGAGCGTTATCTATTCTCTTTAACTGCTCGGGGAAATATTCACTTTGAGGAGTGATTATTTTTATTCCCGTCGAAACGGCATCGTTATAGGACTTAATTGCATTTTCCAATGGGTAAGCTTTAAATTTTTTAACCCTTTGGAGCGTATAAATCCCCAATGCAAAAATATCTCTTACGCTCGCTTTGTATATTTCTTCGGCGTTCCAATTGTAAAAAGACACAAGCTCAAGAGTTTTTTCACCGGGTCCCAACGCCTCGGAAAGCCAAATCCAATAAACTGTATCATTCATTTTGTCATTTCCCACATAATTATTGACGATGCCTGCGCCGCATTAAGCGACTCGGCTCTGCCCTTCATTACAATTGTAATTTTTTCATCACATACACTCTGCACTTCAAGCGAAACGCCGTTGCCCTCATTGCCTATTACAACTACCGCACCGTTCGAAAAGTCAGTCTGTGTAAGGCTTTGAGCGTTTCCCGACACAACCGATGCGTATGTCTTTATTCCGATTTCGTTATATTCTTTGATTCTTTCAGAAAGACAGTCCGTCAAAAGCACGGGCATTCTGAAAACCGAACCCATTGAAGCTCGCAGTGCCTTCGGATTATAAATGTCACAGCCGCCCGAAATTATTATTCCGTCAATTCCGAGAGCCTCCGCCGTACGGATTACCGCCCCCAAATTGTCGGGATTTTGTATTCCGTCAAGAGCTATGTACTTTTTATTCTTTTGAGGAGTAAAGCTGCATTTTTCTGTCCGCACAGTGCAGATTATACCCTGCGGAGAAACGGTATCGCTGACAGCGTGCATTATCTCCCCGCTTACGGAATAAACATTTTCTGCACTGTTTAAAATCTCTTCAATGTCACGGGAATACTTTTCAATGCATTTTTCGGTTACAAAAGCAGAATTTATTTGCTTGCCCGAAAGAACAGCGTCCCTGCAAAGTCGCACTCCGTCACACACAAAAAGACCCGCCGACCGCCTTGCAGAAGCTTTGTTCGTCAGCTCTTTAAGCTCTTTAATTTTCGGATTTCCTTTTGCGGTAATAACATTTATATTCATAGCTTTATTTTAGTTAATTAAAAAGTTAAACCACGCGCGAGAAGTATCGGCGTGGTTCGTAATTATTTAAGTGCTGCTTTTGCCTGCTCTGTGAGAGCTGTAAATGCTGCGGGGTCTGCAATAGCAATTTCGGAAAGCATTTTGCGGTTAAGGTCAATGCCTGCTTTTTTAAGACCGTTCATAAATGTTGAATAGTTCATACCGTTTAATTTGCAGGCTGCTGAAATTCTTGTAATCCAAAGCTTTCTGAAATCACGCTTTTTCTGCTTTCTGCCAATGTAAGCATACTGACCGGACTTCATTACTGCTTCTTTTGCAGTTTTGAAAAGAGTGCTCTTTGAGCCGTAATAGCCCTTTGCCATCTTTATAGTTTTATTTCTTCTTTTGCGAGTCATCATCGCACCTTTAATACGTGCCATTTGTATCTACCTCCGAAAAAAGTGTCAGTGCATTTTGCACATCAAATCAAATATTATTTATAAGGAACAAGACGCTTAATCTGCTTGCAGTTTGTTGTGTCAGCAACTGCTGTCTTGCGAAGATTGCGTTTTCTCTTTGTGCTCTTCTTATTAAGAATGTGTGATTTGTTAGCATGTGCTCTGATGGGCTTGCCGTTCTTTGAAAGTTTGAAGCGTTTTTTAGCTCCGCTGTGTGTTTTAAGTTTCGGCATATTAAATTCCTCCTAAAAATATTACACTTAAATTATTTTGCTGTTTTGGGTGCCAAGAACATAAGCATCTGTCTGCCCTCAAGCTTTGCGGGCTTTTCAACAGTGCCGTATTCTGCGGTGGCGTCGGCAAAGCGCTCCATAATCCCGTTGCCGAGGTTTGTGTGAGCCATCTCACGGCCGCGGAAACGGATTGAAACCTTAACCTTGTTGCCGCCGTTTAAGAATTTGACAGCATGATTTACCTTCGTGTCAAAGTCATGCGTATCAATGTTTACAGACAGACGAACCTCTTTTGTTTCAACAATCTTCTGATTTTTTCTGCGGTCCTTTTCTTTCTTTGCCTGATCAAAACGGTACTTGCCGTAGTCCATAATTTTGCATACGGGCGGTACTGCCGCCGGCGAAACCTTGACTAAATCGAGATTGCGCTTTTCAGCCTCACGGACTGCGTCCTTTGAGGACATAATGCCGAGCTGTTCACCCTTGTCGGTGATAACCCTGACCTCTCTGTCCCTGATTTCCTCATTGATTTGCAATTCTTTGGTAGCGATAAGTAAACACCTCTCATTGTTTTTAGCAAACTGAAAATGCGGACAGAAAAATTCTGCCCGCACCAATACACTTAAAAATTTAACGTATTGACCGTTCCGAGAAACCCGAACGGTGAGAGGAGAATTTAACTGCTCTGCTTTATTGCTCTGCTATTTTAACAGCAAATTCCCCGTTTGTCAAGAGATTTATTTAATTTTATGAAGGATTGTATATGTTATGTTTTATTCCGCTGTTTTCCAACCGAAATCAAATGTCATTTGATTAGTGCAAGGGAATGAAATGAGCATTGTGCCGTATTTTTCGAGTGCTCCCGTAAAGGTTACATTCATTGTAACGACCATATTTTTCTGATATGTGCAATAAGTCATATTGTCGTTTACAGCATTTATGCCTGCCGTAATGTAGCAAGGCTCAAAAGCAATTTCATAAGAATTTACCTTAGCATAAGCTTTAGCCGCATCAAAATACTTAAGAATTTCGTCCTGCGTTCTTGTTGAAAACGCCTTGTTAACACTCTCTTCCTCGGGCTTTACGCAAATATTTACTGTTCTGTACCATTCTGTGGGAACGAAAATATACTCTCCGTCCTCACCTTTAGCGTTGTTACCTTTTTCGTCAAGGTCAAAGGCTAATGTGGGTACTACCGAGGTGTATGCAGGATAAATCTTCTTTTCCTTATCTGTATAAAGGTCGGAAACAGTCAAAGCGCTTGCAGTTTTACTGCCGTAAACATACATTTCGTTTGTAAGGTCTGCACCGTACTCGGTTGCCTTGTCCTGCTCTTTATTTTTAAGAACGCTGCCCACTCCCTTAAGAGAAGTGTCTGCATAAAGCCTAAATGCCGCGCGAAGCTCCTTTTGCTGTTCGTCGGGAAGTGCGTTGCCGTCTTTGTCCTTAAATACAACCTTGTCGCCGTGATTTATCCAAAACTCTTCACGGTAAGAAACACGCACATTACCGTCCGCACCCGATTTAATATTATTTATAAGACCGTTGAAATAGGTGAGAACTGTTTCTGCATTTTCACTGAATTTCGCAAAATCCTCCTGCGGAATAAGCGCAAGAATATTGTCGAAATATTCTTCCTCGCCGAATGTGGAAACAAGCTCAAAATAAGAAAGCGACACGGTTTTGTCATCGGTTTTCTTATTTGTATTTTCAAACAGCGTTGCCAGCTTGTCACCTGCTATTCCCGTTTTTCTGAGGTCGCCGTAGGTAAATGTAAATCTTACATCACCTATATCGGTTTTAATTTTTGCCTCAGTCGGTCTTTCCACTGCCTTTTTAGTACTGCAAGCAGAAAATCCCGACACCATTAAAATAAGCACAAGTGCAAGTGACGCTGTCTTTAAAATTACCTTTTTCATAAATATAAATCCCCCTTCAGACGAATTTAATATTCATCTTTAAGACCCTGCTCGTCAAACAAAAACGCTGTTTCAAGCATAATCTTTAAGCCTGTTTCAATAGTTTTCATATCAAGAATATTCGCCGTATCCTCACGGGTGTGGTAATATTTCGCAGGAGTCGGGTCCATTGCCGCAAGAGCTACCGACCGAATACCGCCCTGCTGTGCTGCCGCCGCATCAGACGAGCCAAACGAAACCGCCTTAAAAGGAATATCAAGACCGCAGATTTCCGTTGCCTTTTGAGCCATTTTTGATGCCTGCGCGTCAAGTGAAACCGTTCCCGTCATATCCTTATTGTAAACACCTAAATAATCGTAATCGTGAAGCGTATCAACTGCCATAAACACCGTTTCCGTTCCGTCCTCGGCAAAGTCCTTTGCATGCGCCTTTGCAAATGCTTTAGCGCCCCGAAGACCGCATTCCTCACAGCCTGTTGAAACTGCAACTACTTCAGTATTCTCAAAGCGAATATCATTATCTTTAAGATATTTAATAACAGCCATTGACGCCATAACGCCCGTAAGGTTATCGTTGGCGCCTGTAACGCACAATTTCCAATTCACAAAGAAATTAACTGCAACGAAAATCGGTATTGTAATAACATGCAAAACAGTCATTACAATTGCGGGTACACCGCCGTCAAAGAAAAATGACAGCACAGCCATAATTAAGGTTAAAACCAAAGAACCGATTCCGAGAGCTATCATTGTAACAAGGAATTTTCCGCCGCCCATGTGCGTAAATCGCCACTCATAAGCTGAGTCAATATGCCCTGCGAAAATAATTCTGCGCTTTGTTTCGCCGGCCGCCTTTCTTACGGCAATAACATTTGACGATGTGCGTTTCGGGAACAGAAAATCAATAAATTCTTTATAGAAAAGAAATTCTCCAAGCAACAGAACCGCCGCAAGGACTGAAATTACAATCGCCGCAATTTTAAATGCTGTGCTTGCCGCAGGAATTGCATTGAGCTGTGCCAAAATCATTAAAACAGCCGCTATAATCATTCCTATGCCGTCAATCATAACCCAGCTCATAAACGCCTTCGGGTGAACATCAAAGCTCTCATGTTTGACTTCATCTGCTATGCCGACCATAAGGTTTTCAACATAATTTTGCGCTTTTTGTTCATTTTCTTCACCCGACGGGCGAGGGCCTATCTCCTTGCAAATCTTTTTTATTTCTCTGACAGTAAAATTTGAGCATTCTCTGACTTTAGAGTCAAAATGTGCATTACTTTCTTTTGCCTTCAATACGAATACCTCATTTCACATAAATATACATTTTAATTGTATCACAATTTTTTTGCTCTGTCATCAGTTTTTTGAAAAAATCGCTTAACGGGATAAAAATATTGACATTTTCGATAAAAAAATATAAACTTAATATACATATTAACAGAAATAAGGTATTTTTATGACAATACATATTACAAGACGGGAGCTTAAAATTAAAACACGGCTTTTCGCGGCACTTGTTGTTATTTTAGGCGTAACATCAATTCTCTATTTTGCATTTTGCAGAGGGAAAGGCTACAACGAAATTAAAATCGAAGCGCAAACCACCGAGCCTGTAACGGAGCAGACCACTGCACCTCCCGAAGCAACCGAGCCCGTAACAGAAAGCGCCACACAGCCCGAAAGCAGCAGCGAGCCGGAATCAGAATCTGAATCGGAATCCGAATCGGAAACAAATTCTCACATTTCTTGGGAGTCCTACGACCCTGTGGAAGCTTTGTCGGGCGAAGAATGGATGCTTGCACTTATAAATGTGAACCACCAAATAGGCAAGGACTACACGCCTACGCTCTCACCCGTTATTGAGGGGTCAGCCGTCACCGCGGACAGCAGAGTTTCCGACGCTTATAAAAAAATGTACGAGGATGCAAAAAAGCAGGACATTATTTTAGCGCCCTATGCGGGGTATCTGTCATATTACCGCCAGCAGGAAAATTACAATAACCTTGTCAATAACTTTAAAGAGCAGGGCATGAGCGACGAAGAGGCAAAGCAGGCGGCGTCCTCAAGAATTGACGAGCCGGGCGCGAGTGAAAGCGGAGCAGGACTTAGCGTTGATATAATCGGGACAAGCTCGGACTTTGACAAGACAAAGGAATACAAATGGCTCACGGCAAATGCACACAAATACGGATTTGTTTTGCGTTATCACGAGGAAAAATTCGCAATCACGGGCGTGCGTGCCCGTCCGTGGCATTGGCGCTATGTAGGGGTAGATGCCGCAACGGAAATGAAAGCCCAAAACCTCTGCCTTGAAGAATATCTCGAGAAGAAAAACTGATTAAATTTAATAACATTTAACTATGCCGGTATAATGTCAGCAAAACAGTAGGGTCAGGTTTCCATGCCTGACCGTTTTTGGTTTTATCTGTTCCTTTTTTCCAATCTGTTGCACTCATATTATAATCTATCCCGCTCCCTCAAAGTTTGAAAGACCGACCGCACAGAACCGAGCGTAGGAAACGCATTATTGCGTTCCGATGAAAATACTGCAAATTTTTTTAATGAGGTAGGGTGCGACGTTATTCCCCTGCAAGGGGAAATGTCAGCGAAGCGGACAAAAGGGTCTTGGCGTAGCCGTAACTCGGCGCACCATGATGAAAATTCAAACTTTTTTACATCTTTTATTTCGGACAGCCGAGTCGGCTGTCCCTACAGGAGTGGTTTTTGAACGGGTCTGTATATACAGACATCAGTGATTTTGTAGGGGACGATGCCCACATCGTCCCAATGAACACACCTCATCCACCGCCAAGGCGGTCCCCCTTCCCCTCAAAAAGGGGAAGGCAATTTTGGCTTCTCCCTCGGGAGAAGCTGTCACGAGGCACGAGTGACTGATGAGGGGTTGCGGGTGTTCGGTGAATACCTCTCAAACGAAGTGAGAGAAGCACCAACCGAGGTGGTCGTAGGAAACGCATTATTGCGTTTCGATGAAAATACTGCAAATTCATCCGTTCCGTACGGGTACATTGAACTACAAATTTCAATTCAATGTGCAAAAATTCAATTCAATGTTCAAACATTCAGGGCATACCGTTTCGGGTATGCCCTGTTGTTTTTGCCCCATTTAATATTACTTTACAGCTATGAATGAAGATATACGTCAAGCGCTATTACATCAAAAGCATCTACTGCACCGTCCCCGTTAAAGTCGGCTGCAATGCGCTGTTCTTCGGTCAAAGCTCTTTGACAGGTAACATATTTCTTAAGCATAGCATAGTCATTGGAATTTATTTCTCCATTGCCGTCTGAATCCCCGAGCAAAACAAAAGGAATGCTGTTTTCCGCAGCAAAAGTCTGCGTGTAAGAATTGATATAACCGCAAATATTGAGGCTGTCACAACCGTCAAAAGCACCTGTACCAATATTTGTAACATTCTCAGATAATGCAATCGTGTTAAGAGAGGTACAATTTTGGAAGGCGTTTGCACCCAATGTTGTAACGGTGTCAGGTATTCTAATACTTGTAATTCCTGTACCTTGATAAAATGCCTTATTACCTATGTTGGTTACTCCGTCTTCTATTATAACTTTTGCATTTCTTGCGTATCTCCACGGGCCGAAAGCACCTGTCTTTTTCTGTAATAAATCTAAAAGAAAACTTTGTTCCGCCGTAACTTTAGAATCTGGCATAATTCCGTCAGTACCATAAGTGATTATTATTTCTTCAATTGCTCTATCTTGATCAAAACAGTAGGAACGATATGTTGTTGAGGCAGGTACGGTTACTTTTTTAAGGCTTGTCATACTGGCAAATGTGCCGTAGCCAAGACTTGTCACCGTATCGGGTATAACAATCTCTTCAACAGAAGAACAAAATTCAAACGCTCTCATTCCTATTGACGTTAAAGTATTTGAAAAATGAATCTTTTCAACTGTTTCCGCCTTGTAAAATGCATAATTTCCTATTGAGGTTATACCCTCAGACAAAATGATTTCTGTAGTATACGGTAACACATCGTACCAAGGCATTGTTGTTACGCCGTAATTCTTCATTTCACCGTCTCCGGTTACTGTTAATCTCCCCGTAGCTTTTTCCCAACTCCATTGGAATCCGTCATCCGTAACTCCGCTTGCGAAATCTCCTAAAACAAGGTTAGATATTGCGTTATTGATTTCCGTTACAGCACCGTCAACAGCTACCTGTGTTGTTAACCTATCCAAATCGTCTTTATGTGAAGAATAAACAGTCTGTAGCTCTGCCATACTCTCTTGTGTGAAATAATCCTTCGTTAAATATGTTTGTGCTTTTGTTAAAGCGGTTGTCAACGCACTCCCGTCAAGAACGGCTATTTCATTCTTTTTAGTGTTCTGACAAACCGAGCATTTATATTCATCGTAACCCACTGTATTGCAAGTTGGATCGCTGTGATTTGATAAAACATATTGATGACCCAAAGCGTTTACATAATTTCTCTTTTCCGTGCCATTACATCTTGAACAAGTATACAAATCATATCCCTGTGCTGAACAATTCGGAGCAACTGTTTTTGTGAAACCATAACTGTGTCCTAAAGCGGTAACTGTATTCCTTCTTTCTGTGCCGTTACATCTTGAACAGGTATATAAATCATAGCCTTGTTCCGCGCAGGTTGGCGCAACTGTTTTTGCGAAACTGTAAGTATGACCTAAGGCATCAACATATTTTATTTTTTCCCCTTTGCCGCATCTTGCACAAGTATATAAATCATAGCCCTTTTCAGTGCAAGTTGGATTTGCTATTCTTGAAAATTTGTAATCATGACCTAACGCCGAAGTATAATTACCTATATAAAAATAATGACAAATTTCACATGAATATTTGGTATATCCTTCTTTTGCACAAGTGGGTTCTACAACTTCAGTTTTAAAAATGTGATTATGAGATTCGTTTTCATGCTCATTTGCAATTATATTAGAATATGTATTATCCCATTCACATATAAAGCCATGATTGTCGAGAGTGTATATTCCAGAATCGCCATTAAGTTCTCCATCATTCCATTTTCCAGATGATTTTATCATTTCAAGATAATACTCTGGACCTGGTGCATAACCATTAGTTGGCTCACCAGTTGCCCAATTTGTATAACTAAATACTTCACCTGTAATCCATTCCCATACGCCGAATTTCAACTCGTCATTTCCACCAAGCCAATATGTGCTTTTAACTCCTGTTTTTACTAAATTACCAATAAAATTCTGCTCATCACTATTTGTAATTGTTACTAAATGTCCTCCTATACTTTCGCAATATTCTTTTGCCTCTATCCAATTCTTACTAATATCAAATACCTGATATGTGTGACCATTATACTCAATTGGGTCTTGTGAAATAACTTGACTAGTTGTAAATTTTTCAACTTGATATACAAATTCCGCCCATTCTTGTATTATTTCCCTATGATTTACCCAACTGTCTTTTTTGGTAATCCAAGACAGTGAATCTATAAGAAAGCTACCCGTAGAATTAGTAGCACAAATTTCGAAATTGCAATCGTCTAACGCTTTAAAGATTTCATCAGATGAACTGCTATATCCGTCTCTATTGTTTAAGTATGCAGAAAAATACCAATATCTTTGTTGCTGTTCTTTTGCCAAAACAAATCTGCAACCCTGAATTGCTGCAGCCGTATATTCAATATATTTAGTAACCTGATCTGCTAAATTATTTACTTTATTTACGCCGTCGTCAATTGCATTAATCCAAGATATGTGTTCTTCCGTTACAATTATATCTGTAGTATCAGCTACACAATTTACTAATAAATCTAATATTCCCTCTTCAATCTTTTTCATTGCCGTGCCTTTAAGCTCATCAATTATCTCCTGCGGCAAATCTTTTGAAGATTCTAATTTAGATGATAAATAGTTATATAAATAGTCATATGAAGACGATAGATTGTATTCTGAATTTTCAACTAATTCATTTATTCTTGTTCTAACAAAAATAGAAAAAGCTATACTTTCGGCTTCATACTCATCGTCTGTTCCTGTAAATTTACCGGTTAATAACGGAAAATATTTAGAATTTCTAATTTTATTCTCATCCAATTCTTCATTGTATAAAAATTGTAAAAAATCCATTGCACTTGCTTCAGATAATGTAGGACGGTTGTAAATTTTGCTTGCAGCAACCGCAGTCAAATCAACTGTTCCTATTATGCTAAACATCATTACCAAGGACAAGAAAATACTTAAAACTTTTTTCATAAACCTTCCTCAATTATTATATTTTCATTTTATTATTCACATCAAGAATATTATATTCATACAAATTATTATTGTCAAGAATATTTTATGTAAAATAAGAATATCACAACAATATAGGAGTGATATTGTGAAAAATTTAAAACTTATTCGTGTAATAAATGACTACACCCAACTCAAAGTACAAATGGAGACAGGTATAAGCCAAAGCGTACTTTCAAAATACGAAAACGGTGAACTGCTACCAACAACTGAAAATCTCATCATTTTAGCAAACTTTTATAATACAAGCCTTGATTTTTTAATGGATTTAACCAATGTCAGAGAACGGTATCCCCAAAAATAAAATTGTGTTTTATGTACATTATTTATACACTTCAAAGCACGGTTTTCGCCGTGCTTTCGTTTTTCTTTGTAGCAGAATTTGCATTACATATTATATATTTATATACTCTCAATTTTAATCAGATTCGTATTGCCGGATTCGCCGCTGGTGTCGCCGCCCGTGATAACGATTTTGTCGCCTTTACAAAGTACAAATTCTTTTTCCGCAAGCTTTTTTGCCGTGTAAAACAGCACATCCGTGGAGGTGAATTTTTCGCACATTGCAGGTGTTACTCCCCATGAAAGCGACAGCTTGCGCCATGTGCGCTCGTCTGCCGTAAGCCCCAAAATCGGAACGGGAGAACGGAAACGTGCTACCATTCTTGCGGTCATTCCCGAAAGCGAGCAAGCAACAATCGCCTTTGCCTCAATATCAATTGCCATTCCGCAGGTTGAATGTGACACCGCGTCAACAGAGCTGTTGATTTGAAAATCCGTATTGCGAAAACGCTTTTTATAATGAATATTGCCCTCTGTCGTTTCGGCAATTTTCGCCATTGTTTCAACTACCTTGACGGGGTATTTTCCCGCCGCCGTTTCGCCTGAAAGCATTATTGCGCTTGTGCCGTCATAAACCGCATTGGCAACGTCCGAAATTTCCGCCCTTGTAGGTCTTGGATTTGTTATCATAGATTCGAGCATTTCGGTTGCTGTGATAACAATTTTACCTAAAAGACGGCATTTTGTTATCAGTTTTTTCTGAATTGCAGGGAGAGTTTCAAACGGGATTTCAACGCCCATATCACCCCTTGCGACCATTACGCCGTCGCACTCCTCGCAAATTTCGTCTATATTGTCAACGCCGGACTGATTTTCAATTTTAGCAATAAGCTGAATGTCGTCTGCGTTAAGCTCCTTTAAATATTCGTGAATATCTACAAGATCCTGACGGCAGGATACAAACGAGCACGCAATAAAATCAACACCGTTCCGAACTCCGAACGCAATGTCCTTTTTGTCCTGCTCCGACAAATATTTCTGCTTGAGCGTCTTACCGGGAAAGCTCATGCTCTTTCTGTCCGAAAGCTCGCCGCCCGTCACAACAGTACAAATAATGTCAGGTCCGTCAATTTTCTCAACTGTGAACCGCAAAAGGCCGTTATTAAGCAAAATTGTGTCGCCCTTTGACATTTCTTCGGGAAGACAGGGATAGCTAACGGAAACAGCCGTTTCATCGCCCTCAATATCCCTTGCGGTAAATGTGAATTTATCGCCGTCCTTCAGTGTGATTTTCTTATTTTTAAAGGTCTTAATTCTGTATTCGGGGCCTTTTGTGTCAAGCATCAGCGCAACGGGCAACCCAAGCTCTGAACGAACCTTTTTAACGGTGTCTATTCTTATTTGATGCTCCCCGTGAGTGCCGTGTGAAAAATTCAGCCTTGCAACATTCATTCCTGCCTTGCACAAGCCTTTAACGGTTTCTTCTGCATCGCTTGCAGGCCCTATTGTACAGATTATTTTTGTTTTGCGCAATGTTTTGTTCCTTTCTAAATGATTTTCAGTTAGTTTTCAGCTTCATTAGCCGGCGCAGAGCTTTCTTCTTTTTCCTGCTCTGCTTTTAAAAGCTCATTTGCCTTTTTCGCCTTTTTTTCAGCGTCCTTAACATCATTTTTAGCCTTTTTCTCGGCTTTTTTAGCATCTTTTTGAGCCTTTTTAGCTTTCTTTTCAGCCTTTTTCGCTTTTCTCAATGCTTTTTCTGTTTTATCATCGGAATTTACAATCATAACCGACAAAGACCAAATTAAAATTGCACCCATTAGGAATAAAACGGTAAAGAACGCATTTTCATAACGAAGCTCTGCAACCTTGCCGAACATTTGCAGAACGAGCGAATCAGAGCCTATTAAACCGCCGAGAGTTGTTGTGCCGTCAATAAGAGGATTTGCAAAACGTGTAACAAAAATCACATTTGACGCAAGTCCCAAAACAGCACCTGCCCCTGAAAGAGCGGCAATAAGCTTGGGTTTGTTTTTGCAAACAGAGATAATTAAAATAACCAATGCTAAAACGAGTACTACCGCAAAAAGCGCAAGTGAGATTACAAGCGGACGAAGCCCTGCATTGTGAAGAAGCATATCTTTAATATTTACTTCCTCACCCGAGGACGCTGTGCTTAAAAGCGATTTAAATTCATCAAGCTTTGCAAGACAAATATAGCCGTCGGTAAGCTCCGTCACCTGTTCGGCTGAATCTCCGGACGCACCAAGAAGATTTTTTATGCCCTCAAGCAAATTTTCCGAACCTAAAACATCTTTAATATTATTGATAAGCTTGAGTGCATTTGTCCAGTCAAGCGCATAATAAATTAAATTCATAAAATATGCCGCCGGAAAAGTTGCCGCCGCAAGAACCGCCGTAACAACCCTATACATTATGTCAAAGCCGGACGATTTTTTCTTTAACTTTTTCTCCGCCGTTTTGGCCGTGTTTGCTGTTTTACTCATAATTAACACCTGCCGATACCTTTAAACACTCGTTGTGCGGTACCGTTCCTTTCCTGTGTTTTTACCTAATAAAATTATTTACCCCAAGAAGAGTTAAGCTGTACCGTTCTGTTGAATACAATTCTGTCTTCTGTTGAATCTTTATCTGCGCAGAAATAGCCCTGACGCATAAATTGGAATGTGTCCCCTGCTTTGATATTTTCGGCAATGCCCTTTTCAACAAGGCAGTCTTTTAATACAACAAGAGAATCGGGATTTAAGAAATCCCTGTATGTTCCGTTTGATTCGTCGGCAGGGTTTTCAACTGTAAAGAGCCTGTCGTAAAGCCTTATTTCAGCCTTTACACTGCCCTCACTGCTTGCCCAGTGAATTGTACCCTTGACCTTTCTACCGTCGGGAGCATTTCCCCCCTTTGATTCGGGGTCATAGGTACAGTGAACGCAGGTTACATTGCCGTTTTCATCCGTTTCATAGGACTCGCATTTAACAAGATATGCACTTTTAAGGCGAACCTCGTTTCCGGGGAAAAGCCTGAAATACTTTTTAACAGGCTCTGCCATAAAATCGTCCTGCTCAACAAAGATTTCCTTTGAGAAAATAACCTTTCTTTTGCCCATTTCAGGGTGGTCGGGGTGAATTTCAACCTCTAATTCCTCGGTCTTTCCGTCGGGGTAGTTATCGATTACCACCTTTAACGGACGGAGCACTGCCATAGCTCTGGGCGCATTTGCATTAAGATTATCCCTTACGCAAGCCTCAATAAGACCGTAATCCACGGTACTGTCCGCCTTTGAAACGCCGATTCTGTTTATGAAATCACGGATAGCGGCGGCAGGGTAGCCTCTTCTTCTCATACCGCAAAGGGTAATCATTCTCGGGTCATCCCAACCTGAAACAATGCCCTCGTTAACCATTTCGAGAAGCTTTCTCTTGCTTGTAATGCAGTAATTTATGTTAAGACGGGCAAATTCAATCTGCCTTGGCGGATTTTTGAAAAGTCCTGTTTTTTCGATAAACCAATTGTAGAGCGGACGGTGATTTTCAAATTCCAAAGAACAAAGAGAATGTGTCACGCCCTCTCTTGCGTCAGACAGCGGATGTGCAAAATCGTACATCGGGTAAACGCACCATTTGTCGCCTGTCTGGTGGTGCGAAACATGTGAAATTCTGTAAATTACAGGGTCGCGCATATTAAGGTTGGGCGACGCCATATCAATTTTAGCACGGAGCACCTTTTCGCCGTTCGCAAATTCGCCCTCGGTCATTCTGCGGAAAAGCTCTCTGTTCTCTTCAATACTTCTGTTTCTGTACGGACTTTCCTTGCCCGGCTCTGTAAGCGTACCTCTGTACTCTCTCATCTGGTCTGCCGTAAGGTCGTCAACGTAGGCCAGACCTTTGTCAATGAGAATTAGCGCACATTCATAAAGAAAATCAAAATAGCTTGACGCATAAAGACATTTTTCCCATTTAAAGCCGAGCCATTCAATATCCTCTTTTATAGCGTCAATGTATTCGGTATCTTCCTTTTGAGGGTTTGTGTCGTCAAGGCGCAGATTGCAAACTCCGCCGTACTTTTCAGCCGTGCTGAAATCAATGCAGATAGCCTTTGCGTGGCCGATGTGCAAATATCCGTTCGGTTCAGGCGGAAAACGGGTCTGAACGTGGGTATATACGCCCTCTTTTAAATCCTCATCAATAAAATCGTGAATAAAATTTGATGTTTTAATTGCTTCTTCCATACTATTAACCCCTGTAAAAATTGATTGCAGTGTCTATTCTGGCGATAACCTCATCACGCCCCAGCGCCTGCATAATATAATAAAGGTCAGGCGAATTTACTCTTGATGTAACCGCAACACGGATAACCGCCGTAACATCACCCACATGACCCTTGAAGGCATCGGGATTTGCCTTGTACTCCTTAACATTGGGCGTGTATCCGCAAAGAGTGCAAAGCTCCTTTGTTTTCGCAAACCATTCGTCCTTACTGTCATTTTCCGAATAAAGCTCTTTATACTTTGTAAGGATTTCGCAGGCATCAGCCTTGTTTATATGCTCGGGGAGCGTAATGTTCGGAGTGTAAATTTCATTATAGAAATAGGAAAGGTAATCCCTTACCTCGCTCCAGCAGGCAATGTCCTTTCTCGGCTTCGGATTTTCCCTGTCAATATTGAAAATTGCCAATGCTTTTTTCGGGTCTGCCGTCAAAAGAGCGTAAAGCTCATTATCGTAAGTCTTTGCCCATTCGGTTACATATTCGTAAACTTTTTGTGCTGTCATAAGCGAAATAACATTTTTTGAAACATCGTTAAATTTAACAAGGTCAAAAAGTGCGCCCGAAACCGACACCTTTTTGAAATTAAACGGGAATTTTGACACGCTCTCTTGTTTGTTTGCTCTGCGCCAATCCTCAAAATTAGAATTGAGAATTGTGAGAATGTACTCCTGAACGCTCTCTTTCGGGTAACCCTTCTCAATGTAATAAGTTACATTTGCCTCAGGGTCTTTTCTCTTTGAAAGCTTGCGCTTACCGCCGTTTTCCTCTTTAAGTAACGGCGCTATGTGCGCATATTTAACAGGTCTGAATCCGAGTGCTCTGAACAACTCAATATGAAGCGGAACAGAAGCTATCCATTCGTCTCCTCTTACAACATGAGTCGTCCTCATTAAATGGTCGTCAACCGCATGGGCAAAATGATATGTCGGGATTCCGTCCGTTTTGAGAATTACAACATCATTGACATTTTCGCTCATCTCAATTTTGCCCTTTATCATATCGTCAAACTTAATTTTCCGTGAAATGTCACCCTCGGAGCGAAGCCTTACTGTAAAGGGAACACCTGCGTTTACATTTTCCTCAATTTCCTCATCGGTAAGATTTCTGCAACGGGCATACTTGCCGTAATAGCCTTTAATGTCCTCATTTTCTTGGGATTCACGGATTTTATCCAAATCCTCCGCCGTGCAGAAACACGGATATGCCTTGCCCTCTTCAACTAACTTTTTGGCAAAGGTGCGATAAATCTCTCTGCGCTTGCTTTGCGTGTACGGACCGTATTCGCCCTTTTCGCTGTCAAAACCCGTAACGCCCTCGTCAGGCTCAATTCCGAATGCGGAAAGTCCGTTAATAATACAGGAAACACCGTCGTCTATTTCACGCTTTTTGTCAGTATCCTCGATTCGGAGCATAAAAATTCCGTTTGCAGCCTGCGCCGTAAATTTTGACGCAAACGCCGCATAAAGACCGCCGAAATGAAGATACCCCGTAGGGCTTGGGGCAAATCTTGTTACTCTTGCACCCTCAGGCAAATTTCTTTGCGGGTATTTTGTTTCATAATAATCCGCTGTTTTTGTAACATCGGGAAATATTAAATCAGCAATTTTCTTACAGTCTGTCATTTCTAACCGCCTTTTTCTTATATATCAGTCAGGTAAAATAGCGTTTGTAGTTATGTACTTAACGCCGTTTTTAAGCATAATATTGAGCGTTTCTTTTGTGTCAACCGTCCAACACGCAGTGTTAACGCCGTTGTCGTGAGCCTTTTCTATAAGCTTTTCATTTTTAAGATTTCTGTTTGCATTAAACGCAATGCCGAATTTATTGTAAATACACTCGTCCATTTTTTCTTCCGTGATTTTGCCCATTAAGTACCAAAGCTCCATATTAGGAGAAATACGGCGAAATTCACGAAGTATTTCAGGGTGGAACGATATGAGAATAACGCTGTCCTCAATGCCGTAATCGCAGATTATTTTGTAAAGGCTTTCTACCTTTTCGACACGCTTGTCCTTAACCTCAATCATCGCTCTTTTGCCGCCCTCACGGCAGATGTCAAGATATTCCTCAACCGTGCACATACGCGCGTCGGGGTACTCGTCAATGTTTGCGCCATTGTTGAATTTAACAGTTTTCAGCTCTTCATAAGAAAAGTTTTTAACATCGCCGCGCCTTTCAGTCATTGAACGCATATTGTAATCGTGAATTATTACCCATTTGCCGTCTGTTGTGCAGTGAACATCACATTCAAGCGCATAATAATTTTCTTTTGCGGCTAAACGGAAAGCGTCGAGCGTGTTTTCGGGAGCAATTGCAGAAAGCCCCCTGTGAGCTGTAAGATGCACATTTTCGGTGTCACCTTCAGCGATTTCTGAAAAATGCAAAAGCGGCTTTGATGTTTTTTTGCCGTAACGCATTTTAACATACACTCTGTTCATTCCGAGAGCCGTTACCGCAGTAGTTCCTGCAAAAACAGACAACGCAATTTTTGAATTTTTTTTCATATTACTGACACCCTTTCACTGCATACTTTAAATCGGAGCAACGCTACTGCTTTGTGAGCCCGAAGCAGAGCTTGCGACCGATTGCAACCTGTGCAGGGAGCATTAGCTCCTCGGGGTTTCAGTGGGGATTATAACTCCCACTGAAATTCCAAAATGGAACCCGCCGCCTATAGAGGCGGGGGACATCTGCACTTAAGTTATAGATTTTATTATTGTATCATAAAAATATTAAAATGTAAAGAAAAAACGCTCTGTTTGAAGAGCGTTTTTGATTTAAAAATAAACGGAACACAGTAGAACACAGATGAATCCGCGCCCTACGCTCCATTTTAAATTTCATACCTTACGACACCTCATCCACCGCCGAGGCGGTCCCCCTTCTCCTCAAGGAGAAGGCACGAATTAGGCTTCTCCCTTGGGAGAAGCTGTCACGAGGTACGAGTGACTGATGAGGAGTGCGGGTTGCCGGTGGCAACCTTTGTTGTGACAACAATCAAAAGCACCAACCGAACTGGCAAGTGAGACTCAACGTCCCCTACAATTGCATATTTTAAATCAGCATTTATTTCTTATATTTCTCCGATTGGAGCGTGAACATTTTGGCGTATGTGCCGTTCTGCGCCATCAATTCTCCGTGCGAGCCTGCCTCAATTATTTCGCCGTTTTCCATAACGTAAATTTTATCTGCAACAACAGTTGTCGAGAGCCTGTGCGAAATAAAAATAACCGTTTTTCTGTTTGCCGCCTCAATCATCGCCTTATTAAGATTATATTCGGCAATAGGGTCAAGGTTTGCGGACGGCTCATCAAGAATTATATAAGGGCAGTTTTTGTAAAACGCTCTTGCTATTGCGATTTTTTGCGATTCACCGCCTGAAAGCATTATGCCCTCATCGTCAAATTCACGCAAAAGCTCAGTGTCCGTTCCGTTTTTAAACTCCTTTGAAAATCCGCTGTGCCGCAGTGCCTTGAGCACTCTTTCGCTGTCAACATTTTCGTCAAGGGCAACATTTTCGCCGACGGAACAGGCAAAGGTCTGAAAATCCTGAAACACCGCCGAAAATCTGTCACGGTGTGACGAAACAGTTACATCTTTGATATTTTGTCCGTCAATAAGAATACTTCCGTCAGTAACATCATAAAGTCTTAACAAAAGGTTTGTCAGGGTTGTCTTGCCTGCACCGTTGTAGCCTACAAGCGCAATTTTCTCATAAGGCTTAATTTCAAGATTTATGTTTTTGAGAGTCGGCTCGCCGTTGCCGGGGTATGTAAACGACATATTTTCAATTTTAATCGTTTTCGGCTCTGTAATTTTTGCCGTAGCTTTACCGTCCTTTATCTTGAAATCGCTTTTGAGGAAGCCCCTGTATTTTTCAATCATTTTGGCTCTCTCCGAAAATACAGCGCTTGCCCAAACGGTCAGGAAATTTAATGACATCGCAATTGAATAAGCGCCGTTAAAGGTGGCGACAAAATCGCCTGCCGAAAGCGTTTTTTTAACACATACGCAATAGCCGAGATACATCGGCAAAACAAACATAAAGCCGAGCGCTTGAACACCTACCTGCTGAACCGCATAGCACGAGGCTATTTTCTTCCAGTATTTATCCTGATTTGCGATAACATCGTCGGCGGCTTCATTATAACGGCTCATTAAAAGCGGTCGGATATTATTCATTCTGACCTCTTTTGCGTAGTCCTGTAAATAGAAAATCCGCTGAAAATAGTCGCTCCTGCGGTGGAATTTTGTGTTGTCAATTCGTCTGCCCATTTGTAATTTTCCGATTTTAGTGCTCAGGGGCATAAAGATGATTATAGATGCAAAAATAATCAGCAGACATACAGGGTCGATTACAAATATAACCGAGGATACAGCAATAAGCGAAACAATGTTGCCTATGTAATTCTGCACCATACCTAAAAGTCCCTGAATATTTTCGGACGAGGACTCAATGGTCAAAATAAAATTATTGTAAAAATCCGGGTCGTCGTAATTCTGCAAATCCAGGCTGTGCGCCTTTTCGTAAAGAGTGGAATTGAGCTTGTAATAAAGCCGTTCCTTTGCCATATTCCAATAAAATTCCCTGTAAAGAAGCGACAGCACATTACTGAGTATCAATACACCTGCAATGATAAGCACCGCTTTGTAAACACGGTTCATATCTTTTCCTTCGCTCACCGTGTCGATTATGTATTTGATGCCGATTACGGAAATGAGCTTTGACGGTAAATTCCGTATAATACTTGAAAAAAGTTCGCCTATGACAAGCCCGGGCGAAAATTTAAACATCAGCCCGACAAAGTAAGCTATATTTGAGAAAACGGAATGTTCTGTTTCTCTCTTTTTCTTTATAAATTTAAACATTTTCGTTTTCCCCCTCCCGTTTGTATGCAGATGCCTGCAATTTAAACATTTCGCTGTATTTGCCGCCGCGCTCCAAAAGCTCTTTGTGCGTGCCACTCTCGATAATACTGCCGTTTTGGAGCACAAATACCCTATCTGAAAGCACAGCGGACGAGAGCCTGTGCGAAATATACATTACGGTCTTGTCTTTTGTCGCTTTTATAAGATTTTCATACATTTTGTATTCGGCAATGGGGTCAAGGGCAGACGAAGGCTCGTCAAGAATTGCCATTTCATACTGACGGGCAAAAAGGCGTGCAGTCGAAACCTTTTGATTTTCACCGCCCGAAAGTCCTGCGCCGTCCTCCTCGAATTCTCTTGTAAGCACCGTATCGCCGCCGTTCGGGAGGGATTTTACCTTGTCCCATACACCTGCCGCTTCAAGTGCCTTTTGAGCCTTGATTTTATCTTCGTCACTGCACTCTCGGCACATAACATTTTCAAATACAGACACTGCAAAATTTTTATAATCCTGAAAAACCGTTGCAAACGAATTTCTCAAGGATTCAACCGTGTATTCCTTAATATTTATGCCGTTTAAAAGTATTTCGCCATCTGTTACATCGTAAAATCTTAAAATCAGCTTAACAAGCGTGGATTTTCCTGCTCCGTTTATGCCCACAAGCGCAACAGTTTCGCCTTTTTCGATTTTAAACGATACATTGTTAACAGAATTTTTCTTTGCGCTCGGATAGCGGAATGAAACATTTTTAAATTCAAGGCTTTGGAATTTTTCTGCGGTGCGTTCTCCGTCTTTTATGCCCGTTTCATATTCAAAAAATTCACGCAGATTTTGGAAATAGAGCGACATCTGAATAAGGTCGTCAAAGCCCTCCTGAATATACCACGACATTCCGTTTACTGCGCCGACAGCGGAAATTACAACAGAAAATCCCGAGGCAGTCAGCGCCTTTTTACTGACAAACTGCCAGCCTGCATACATATATGTGCCGATTACGGGTATAAACTCCGAGCAAAGCGTGCTTGCCATGCTGTAAAGGAACAGCTTTAAGCCGTAGCTTCTCAGTATTTCGATATTACCTTTAATCGCACCGTCAAAACGCTTCATCATAACAGAAAATATGTTTGATGTTCTCATATCCTTTGAAAAATCCTTTAAGAAAACCGTTCTCTGAACATAAGCCTTTGTACGGTTGTTGGTTGTCATTTCCTTATCACGCTTAAATACCGCCTTGCTTTTCGCCGTTTCAATGACAAATACTATAATGCTCGGTGCTAAAAACAACAAATACACGGGATTAACCGAAATTACCGTGCCGATTACAAGCAGAAATGATATTATCCCGCCGATTATTGCGGCAACATCCCAGCAGACAATGTCAAAATAGCCCGACGACATTACATTCGTTGCTCTTTGGTATTTGTCGTAAAATTCGGGGTCCTCGTACTGCCCCACATCAAGCTGCGAAGCTTTTCGGAACACCATATTGTTAAGCACTTTCAGCACATTTTTTGTCGATACCTGTCTTACGTATGCCGCCGCCCAAACGGAAATTTTTATAAACACCGTAACGCCGAAAAACGCAAGCAGTTTACGGAAATACACCTTAAAATCCGCTCCAGAATCTATTATCGACAGCAGTATTTTCAAAAACAGTATGCTTTGAATGTAATACTGAAACACATTGTCGATTATATTGCTGTAAAGATAGCTTAAAAGCAGTCTTTTGTCCGCTTTCCACACAAGCCTTACCGCATACAAGACATTTTTAAAAACGGGAATTTTTTCGTCATCCCGTAATTTTATATTTTCAAAACCTCTTCTCATTTTCTCCTCCTTTTTTGCTTTCGCAAAAACAAAAAACCGCCGATGCCTCGGCGGTGCGAAAATCCCAAAATTACCTTTAAATATAATAAAATTTAAAGGCAAGTCGCAAGTATGGGTACTCTCTTCCTCTCGGGGCAGAATATTAAATTTACAGAATCCACACGGCGGTTCTGCGCATTTTCCAAAACAAGATATTCACGCTGTGAATACATTTTTCTTAAATTTGTCATTTTTTCTGCCTCCTTTTCTGTAATTTGTTACATAACAGCTTTAAGAATAGCACATAGGCAAGCGATTGTCAATGTAAATTTGACAAAATTTTCACATATTCCGTTGCCGCAGTACATACATATTATAGACCACTTGTAGACTAAAGTCAATAGTTAATTTATGAACTATGGTATATTTCTGCTGAATTTAATAAAACCGTAAAATCAGGGAGCTGAAAATATGGAGTATTATCAAAGATTAAAAGACCTTCGCGAGGACAGGGATTTAAAGCAGAGCGATGTAGCGGAAATTTTGCAGACCACCCAAACCTATTATTCACAGTATGAGCTTAACAAAAGACCGTTGCCCATAAGGCATTTAATTACGCTGTGCCGTTTTTACAATGTTTCGGCGGACTATTTTTTGGGCTTCACGAACGACAAAAAGGAATTGCCGAGGAAATAAGGGAAATAGAACAGTGTTCACAATTTTGGCTTCCCCTCGGGGGGAAGCTGTCAGCGCAGCTGACTGATGAGGGGTTTTATTCATCCCAACCGAAATTATTCATTATTCATTTTTTATTACTCCTTCACGGAGAGAGCAGAAATGCGGAACGGTGTAGTCACCGTTCCCTACAATTTCTCATTCCGAATAAATAAAACATTGACCTTGCGGAACGCAATAATGCGTTCCCTACACGGCGGGCAAGGGCTTATTCCCGCTCTGCCTGCATTTTTTACTATTGACAAACAAAAAAACGCGGTGTATCATTTTATTGAAATTTTAGTTAGTTACAGGTAACTTTTATATACAAACGGTGATTTTATGACTCTTAAAGATTTAAAAATAGGCGAAAGTGCCGAGATAATTTCCGTCGGCGGAGAAGGCTCTCTGCGCCAGCACTTTCTTGATATGGGTATAATCCCCGGGGCGACGGTAACTCTTATGAAATACGCTCCCATGGGCGACCCGATGGAGCTTCGTATTCACGGCTATGAATTAACTCTTCGTCTTGACGACGCCGCAAAAATTGAAATCTGCGAGGCATCCGACGGCAAATGCAGAACTGCCGAACCCTCCCGCCGTCAGTTTGTGCGTGAACACCCTGGTCTTGGCGAGAACGGTAAATATCACGTTAAGGCAGACGAAAATCCGCTCCCCAAAAACCAAACGCTGACCTTTGCCCTTGCAGGCAACCAGAACTGCGGCAAAACAACGCTTTTCAATCAGCTTACAGGCGCTAATCAGCATGTCGGCAACTTCCCCGGAGTTACGGTTGACAGAAAGGACGGGCCGATTAAAAACCACCCCGAAACACTCGTCACAGACCTGCCCGGAATTTACTCACTCTCACCTTATACGAGCGAAGAGATTGTTTCCCGCGAGTTTATATTAAACGAAAAGCCCAAGGGCATAATTAACATAGTAGATGCGACAAACATTGAACGAAACCTTTATTTAACGCTTCAGCTAATGGAGCTTAACATCCCGATTGTTCTCGCGCTCAATATGATGGACGAGGTTCGCGGCAACGGCGGCGTTGTTGACATTAACACTATGGAGGATATGCTCGGAATCCCCGTTGTTGCGATTTCCGCATCTAAAAATGAGGGCGTTGACGAGCTTGTCCGCCACGCGGTACATATTGCGAAATATCAGGAACGCCCCGGAAGAACCGATTTTTGCAGTAAGGACGAAAACGGCGGCGCAGTTCACAGATGCCTGCACAGCATTATGCACCTTATTGAAGACCACGCCGAAAATGCTGACATTCCCGTCCGCTTTGCCGCCTGCAAGCTCGTAGAAGGTGACGAAATTGTACTTAACGCTTTAAAGCTTTCACAAAATGAAAAGGAAATGCTTGAGCATATTATTCTTCAAATGGAAGAGGAACGATGTCTTGACCGTTCCGCCGCAATTGCGGATATGCGCTTTTCATTTATCGAAAAGCTCTGCGACGCGGCAGTTATTAAGCCGAAAGAAAGCAAAGAGCACAAACGAAGCCGTCACATAGACAAAATACTGACGGGCAAATACACCGCTATTCCCTCATTCATTCTTATTATGGCGGCGGTTTTCTTTTTGACATTCAATGTTATCGGCGCATTTTTGCAGGGTATTCTCGAAACAGGAATCGACAAGCTGACTGAAATTGTCGATTTAGCTTTACAAAATGCCCACATAAGCGAAATTCTGCGCTCGCTCGTTATTGACGGCGTTTTCGGCGGTGTAGGCTCTGTTTTAAGCTTTATTCCCGTTATTGTCATACTGTTCTTTTTCCTGTCAATGCTTGAAGACAGCGGATATATGGCAAGGGTTGCCTTTGTTATGGATAAGCTCCTCAGAAAAATCGGACTTTCGGGCAGAAGCATTGTGCCGATGCTCATAGGCTTCGGCTGCACAGTCCCCGGCGTTATGGCGAGCAGGACTCTCCCCTCAGAGCGTGACAGAAAAATGACGATTATGCTCACCCCGTTTATGAGCTGTACGGCAAAAATCCCGATTTACGGTTTTTTTGCAAATGCATTTTTCCCGAAATACAGCGGACTTATCACCGTGGGTCTTTATTTTCTGGGCATTTTAGTGGGCATCATAACGGCGCTTATTTCAAAAAATACAGTATTCAAGGGCGAGGCTGTGCCGTTT
>DERX01000002.1:12300-12677 GCA_002361875.1 Ruminococcaceae bacterium UBA3329 | reverse complement strand
TTTGTTATGGAGCTTCCGAATTACCGTTTACCGGGAGCAAAAAATGTTGTAAGACTGCTTTGGGATAAAGCAAAGGACTTTTTACAGCGTGCATTTACGGTAATTTTCCTTGCAACTATTGTTGTTTGGTTCTTGCAGTCCTTTGACTTTAAGCTGAATTACCTCGGCAGTGACACAGACACAAGTATTCTTTCGGTAATTGCAGGTTATATTGCACCGATTTTCAGACCCATAGGACTCGGTGACTGGCGAATTGTAACTGCGCTTATCACAGGCTTTATGGCAAAGGAAAGCGTTGTTTCAACACTTGAAATTCTTCTTCCCGATATTACATCGGTCATTTCTCCTCTGTCGGCGGCGTCAATGCTTGTTTTCTC
>DERX01000002.1:11596-11976 GCA_002361875.1 Ruminococcaceae bacterium UBA3329 | reverse complement strand
GGCGGCGTCAATGCTTGTTTTCTCACTGCTTTACACGCCCTGCGTTGCGGCGATTGCATCAATCAAACGTGAGCTTGGAGTTAAATGGGCAGGCGGTGTAATTATTCTTCAGTGCACGGTTGCTTGGGTTTGTGCATTTATTGTGAGAACGGTTTTAGCGGCAGTAGGCATTTAAACGAAAGGATAAATAAAAATTTTTATGAATATTCAAAGTATTATTTTAATTGCCGTGCTGATTATTGCGGCAGTGCTTGCCATTATTTTTGCGGTAAAGCACAAAACCGTTTCAAAATGTGCAGGCTGTTCGGGCGACTGCTCACACTGTCATTTGAATTTACAGTCCAATTCAGATAAAAACAATAAATAAATATTGTAGGGAC
>DERX01000002.1:0-11360 GCA_002361875.1 Ruminococcaceae bacterium UBA3329 | reverse complement strand
TTTGTAGGGACAGCCGACCTCGGCTGTCCCTACTTTTTTATCTATTTATACACTTACCGCGTAGGGCGTGGTTTGGCAAGCCGTTTTTTATGTCATTCTGAGCGAAGCGAAGAATCTCTTCCAACGGTAACATATAAATCCAATGAGATCCTTCACTGCGTTCAGGATAACTGTATTTTGTATGGGACGATTGAGGCTCTGTCCCACACAACTCCCACCGTCTCCGTTTTTATATGTTTATTTCGTTTCAAACAGCTGGGAATCACATAACCTAAATTTGCCTATTGACAAATTGAATTTGCGGTATTATAATCAAAAACGACAAATATAGTTGTCATTTAGACAAATAAACTTGTCAGCAGAGGTGTTTTATGATACTGAAAAACCGTTTAAAAGAACGCAGAGCCGCACTGAATGTCAATCAACAGGAAATGGGACGCTTGTGCGGCGTGTCAAGACAAACCATAAGCCTTATTGAACGGGGCGACTATTCGCCGTCCGTCACCCTTGCCCTTACGATTGCAAAGGTGTGCGGCGTTACGGTAGAAGAAATTTTTTATTTACAGGAGGAAGATTAGATGAACAAAAATGAAATTAAAATGGCAAACCGCAAGGCTGTGCCGAAATTTTTACTTATTATGTTACTCAGCTTAATCGTAGGCGGAGCTGTTGGATTTTTCTCCGCAAAATTCAGTCTTAACGCCCTGTCAGACAGCTTAAAAAGTGCAGGCACATTCTTTGGAGTATATATAGCTCCTTATTTAATGCTTGCTATGGCAATCGTAATTCCGATTGTCTGCATTTTGCTCTATAAAAGCGCAAAGAAAATCCTCTCTTCTTGGGACGGAGAGGATGAAGATGTTTATAACGCTGCTGACAAAAAGCTTTCCGTAATTATGTGGATAACAGGCGCAGCCCTTATCCTTTCGTTTTTCCTTATTACTGCGTCATATTCCGTTGGATTTTCTGCATTTGAAAGTAAAAGACATACTTTGCCTGTTTTAGTCGGCATTGCATCATTTTTCTGTATTTTGATTGAATCGGTTCTCATACAGCAAAAATGCGTTGATGCGGTTAAGGCGATGAACCCCGAAAAAACAGCATCTGTTTATGACACCAAATTCCAGAAAAAATGGCTCGACAGCTGTGACGAAGCAGAAAAAATTATGGTCGGCAAGTGCTCATATAAGGCTTATGCGGCAACCAATACCGTTTGTTTGATTCTGTCCGTTGTGCTTGCCGTTTGTGCTCTCACATTTGAAACAGGCTTTTTGCCCTCGCTCGCCGTTTGCCTGATTTGGCTTGTAAATCAGTCGGCATATTTAAAAGAAGCTATGAAATATTCCAAAGCGGGAAATAAAATTTCGTAAAATCTGATTAACAAAAACAAAATAAAATCGCAAAAAAAGGCACACCCGTTTGAGTGTGCCTTAAAATGTTTAATGTTTTTAATTAACCGTGGTGATGGGGTTTGCCGCCGTTAAAACGACGGGGTTTTCTGTCTTTTCTCGGCTCGTCGTCAATATCGTTTTCAGGGGTAAGACCCTTAACCTCAATAAGCGCGTCACGGCGTGAAAGGTTAAGTCTGCCCTGATCGTCTATTTCAAGAACCTTAACAAGCACGCTGTCGCCTACATTGACAACATCTTCAACCTTGTCAACTCTCTTTACGTCAAGACGGCTGATGTGAACAAGTCCCTCTTTTCCGGGAGCAATCTCAACAAATGCGCCGAAGCTCATAAGACGGGTTACAACACCGTTGTAAATTGTGCCGGGCTCGGGGTCTTTTGCGATTGTATCAACAATCATAATTGCTCTCTTTGCCTTTTCAAGGTCAAGAGCAGAAACAAATACGTTGCCCTCTTCGGAAATATCAATCTTACATTCACATTCTGCCTGAATTTTCTGAATAACCTTGCCCTGCTTGCCGATAACATCGCCGATTTTTTCAGGGTCAATCTTTGTTGTAAGCATCTTGGGCGCCCACTTTGAAAGCTCTGCTCTCGGTTCTGAAATAACGGGAAGCATAATCTCGTCAAGAATGTAATCTCTTGCCTTATGAGTCTTTGCAAAGGCTTCCTTAATGATTTCGGGAGTAAGACCGTGAACCTTTAAGTCCATCTGAATTGCTGTAATACCTTTCTTTGTACCCGCAACCTTAAAGTCCATATCGCCGTAAAAGTCCTCAAGACCCTGAATGTCAACCATTGTCATAAAGTCGCCGTAAACGCCCTCGTCGCCTGTGATAAGTCCGCAGGAGATACCTGCAACGGGAGCTTTAATCGGAACGCCTGCCGCCATAAGAGCAAGTGTTGAGCCGCAGATTGAGCCCTGTGAGGTTGAACCGTTTGAAGAAAGAACCTCCGATACAACACGAATCGTGTAGGGGAACTCCTCAATTGACGGAATAACGGGAATAAGTGCTTTTTCTGCAAGAGCGCCGTGACCTATCTCGCGTCTGCCCGGTCCTCTTGACGGCTTTGTTTCGCCTACTGAATAGGACGGGAAATTGTAATGGTGAATATATCTCTTTTCTTTCTGCTCGTCAAGTCCGTCAAGCATCTGTGCATCGCTTGTGGGACCGAGAGTTGCAACAGAGAGAACCTGAGTCTGACCTCTTGTGAACATACCCGAACCGTGTGCGCGGGCAAGTAAATCAATTTCAGCGTTAAGCGGACGGATTTCGTCTATTCCTCTGCCGTCAACACGCTTGTGCTCATCCTTGAGCCAGGAACGTACAACATGCTTTTGAACAAGGTACATAATTTCGTCAATTTTGCCCTCGTTACCCTCAAACTGCTCGTCATATTTCTCGTGAACAGCGGCATAAATCGGAAGAAGAGCTTCGTCACGGACAAGCTTGTCGTCTGTGTCAAGAGCCTTTTTAACATCCTCAATGCAGAAATCTTCGATTTCCTTAAAGATTACGGGGTCGGGGTCGCTTGACTCATAAGCAAACTTCGGCTTGCCTACCTCATCAACGATGCCCTGAATGAATTTAACAATCTTTTTATTTTCCTCGTGACCTGCCATAATGCAGTCGAACATCAGGTCGTCTGAAATCTCGTTGCCGCCCGCCTCAATCATAGCAACAAGGTCGGCAGTTGACGCAACCGTTAAGTTAAGGTCTGTTTTTGCTCTCTGCTCAAGAGTGGGGTTGATAACGATTTCGCCGTCAACAAGACCTACGTTAACACCTGAAATCGGGCCGTCCCACGGAATATCGGAAATTGCGATAGCAGTTGAAACGCCTATCATTGATGCAATTTCAGGACTGCAATCGGGGTCAACGGACATAACCGTTGCAACAACAGAGCAGTCATTGCGCAAGTCCTTCGGGAAAAGGGGTCTTATCGGTCTGTCAATGCAGCGTGATGTAAGCGTTGCTTTTTCGCTTGCTTTACCCTCTCTTCTCTGGAATGAACCGGGGATTTTACCTACTGAATACATCTTCTCCTCATAGTCAACTGAAAGAGGGAAGAAATCAACGCCCTCACGGGGCTTTGCAGAGGCTGTAACTGTGCAAAGTACGTTTGTTTCGCCGTAACGAACCATTACAGCGGCATTTGCAAGCCCTGCCATTTTGCCGGTTTCAATAGAAAGAACTCTGCCGGCAAGCTCGGTTTCCCAAACCTTAAAGTTTTTGAAAAACATAGTTTTTACCTTCCTTTATTATATATTTCAAGGCAAAAATCTCGTTTTAGCAATAAACGGAATGTTTGACTTTCAAGCACTCTGTTTACCGCTAAATTCAGGGAAATCTGCCTTGATTTTTACTGTGTTAAAAAGCAATTTAAGGCAAACAGCGGTAAAACTGTTTGCCTTAATGTCGTCTTATTTACGAAGACCGAGTCTTGCGACGATTGAACGGTATCTCTCAATATCAACCTTCTGGAGATATGCGAGAAGATTACGTCTGTGGCCGACCATTTTAAGAAGACCTCTTCTTGAGTGGTGGTCTTTCTGATTAGACTTCAAATGCTCGTTAAGGTCATTGATTCTCTTTGTGAGAACTGCAATCTGAACCTCGGGAGAACCTGTGTCACCCTCGTGAGTAGCATACTCGAGCATAATAGCCTGCTTTTCTTCTTTTGTCATTGTTTTCACCTCATTAAATATATTTTTCGCACACCGCAGAATAAGGACAGGTGAACACTTGCAAACAAGTTTACGCCATATTCCGAGAATGCCGAAAGCTTTAGTATTATACAACAAACAAATTTATATGTCAATAGATTTAACCTACAAATCCGTTTTATTCCTTTTATCTTAAAACATTTCCAACCGTTTGTGACGGGGTTACGCCCTCTTTTTGTTCAAAATACGCTTTTAGGATTTCGGCAACGCAGGTTATTGTGCTTGAAGATTTTGTATTTTCAATCGCCACTGCAATTGCAATTTGCGGATTGTCCGCAGGGGCGTAAGCAATCATAAAGCCGTTTGTATATTCAACAAGCTTTCCGTTTACCTTTTGTTTTCGTTGTGCAGTACCTGTTTTGCACGCAACAGAAAAAGGCAGAGAATCAAAAGCTCTGTAACTGCTGCCAAGCGCCACCATACCTCTTTTTACTGCGGCTTTTGTAGAGTCCGATATATTCACCTTACTCATAACCTCAGGCTGGGCTTCATAAAGCGTCTCGGAATAATCCGCTGATTTTATCGCTTTGATGAAATGCGCTCTGTATTTTGTACCGCCGTTTGCAAGCATACCTGCATATGTCGCAAGCTGAATCGGAGTAAACAGGTTGTCTGACTGACCGATTGCCGCCTGAGTAACATCGCCGGGATACCAGATTCCGCCTGCCGCTTTTCGCTCCTCCGGTCCTGCAATTACGCCTGTTGCTTCCGTCAATTCAACACCCGTTTTTCTGCCAAGCCCGAACTGCGAGAAATAATCGCCCATTTTGCTGATTCCAAGCTGTCTGCCGACCTCGTAAAAATAAATGTTGCAGGAATTTTTAATAGCCGTTTCTACAGTTTGCGAAGTGCCTGCGTGACCGTTGTTATTATAGCATTGGAAAGGCTGATCCTTAAAATATCTGTAAATGAGCGTACACTTTATGGGTGTGTCGGGTGTTACTATTCCCTCTTCCAAACCCGCAGTTGCAACCGCAGGCTTTACGGTCGAGCCGGGGGCATAAGTACTTCTCAGCGCTCTGTTCCAAAGAGGCGCGGATTTATCCGTATTAAGTGCAACAACATTCTCCTTATATGTTGAAAGGTCATAGGACGGGTATGTGGCACAGGCAAGCACTGAAAAATCGTTAATATCTATAACAACCGCACTGCCTGCCGCTCCGACTGTTTCAAGGTCTTTAAGACTGCCGATTTTTTCGGAGAGAATATTCTGCACTTGCTTTTGAAAATCCGCTTTAAATGTAAGAATTACATTGCCGCCGTTCTCCGGCTCTGTTGTTACGGTTCGGTTTTTTGTTCCGTCGGCATTTGTGACGGTTGTCATAACACCGTTTTTACCTCTGAGGGTTTCTTCCATTGAATTTTCAATGCCGAATTTACCGATTTTGTCTGTTATTGAATAAGCACGAAGCTTTAAGTCCGTTTTTTCTTCTTCGCTTAACTCCGCACTGTTCATTTTTTCGTTGTACTGCGCTGTTACCGCCTTATATTCGTCAGCATTAAGAAAATCATAATATCCAACAATGTGAGGTGCTATTGTTCCGTCATAGTATTCACGCACAGTGTCAATTTTAACCTCAACGCCCTTATAAAATCTGCTTTGCTCTTTTAATATAAGCACAATGTCCTCGGGTACATTTTCCGCAAATGTAAAGGGATTTGCCTTTGAAAAATCCGCTTTTCTCATTGAAAAGTATACAGATGCAAGCCCCAGTGCCTCCTCTTTTGAAAAGCTCCCAAGCTCATAATATTCAACGAGTGCGTCAAAGCAGTTCTGTGCCGTGGCATAAACATTAAGATTTAAGTAATCCTTTGATATTAAATATGATTTATCGGACTGTGAATCTGCCTTAAACACAAATTCACCGCCGGAAAGCTCTATCGGCAGATTGGATGTAAAATCTGCTCCCTTGCTCTCAAACAGCTTTATGAGCGACGATACTATTTCATTTCTTTCCTCTTTTTTTGATTCTCTCGGAAAATACGATGCATCAAAATAAACTGTATTAGATGAAGAATTATAAACCAATTCCTTACCGCTGCTGTCGAGAATTTCACCTCTTACGGCAGTAATTTTTGATGTGCTTGATGAAAGTCCAAGCTTTTTTGACGCATATTTTTCTTTTTCGACAATTTGAATTTTGAATAAATCAATACAAAAAATCGAAACAAAAAATACTATCGCCAAAATGACCGCCAACGCACGCGCCTTAAAGCTGTATTTCATCAACCTGTCTCCTTTCAAAAAATCAATATTCTATATACGCTATGGGGAACTTTCTGTTTACCGCCCTTACGGCGATATACCAAAACGGAGTTAAAACAAGCGAATAAACCGCCATAGGCAAATAATATCGGAAGAAAATTCCAAGTCCCCCGTCAATACCTCTTGAGGTTATTAAGAAAATAACATAGGTTGCAAAATAAAAAACGGTTACAAGTGAATTTATCCACAAATATGTTAAAATATTATTTCTTAAAAAAACACGCATAAATACACCGCAAAAAGCGCATGCCACCATTAAAAACAGTGCGTTATAGCCGTCAGCGGCAACCGTTACCGTGTCCCACAGTGCACCCGCAAAAAGTCCAATCGCCGCGCCTGCAATTTCACCCTCGTACATAGCAATACAAACCACTGCCGAAATAAGCAAAACAGGTCTTACTCCGAAAAGCTCCGGAAAAATCTGCAAGGAATTCTGAAACAGATGAGCAATCAGCAGGAGCAAAATATAAAACGCATATTTTTTTATTTTAGTCTTATTTACGGAATTCATTTTACTCTCCAAACGAAGTTATTACAAAACAACTGCTTATATCCTTTGAATTGACGGCAGGCTCTAAAACTGCATTGGCAGAGATGTCGATTTTGCTTTGCTCAACGGACCCGACCGTGCCGATTATAAGGTCCTTCGGGAAAATTCCGCCGGTGCCCGAGGTGCAAACTATTCCTCCCTTTGAAACCGCTGTGCTTTTATCCAATCCCGAAAGAGCGCATTTACCGTCAAGCGAAAGCTCTGTACTTGCCGAAACATAGCCTACCTCGCCCGTTCGAATTTCATATGCCGCAATGTTGACGCTTGGGTCTGTTACCGTTCTTACAACGCAGGATGTAGGATTTACCTCAGTTACAACTCCTATTAAATAATTACTGTAAATTACAGCGTCATTAACCTCTATTCCGTCCGCAGAACCTTTATTCAATGTGAATGAGCTGAAAATATCTGCTGAATCTCTTCCTATAACCGTGCAGTAAACCCATTGATAATCGGGATTTTGCTCACGCACATCTAAAAACTGCTCATAAGATTCAAGCTGCTTTTTAGCATTTTCATAATCCACAAGCTCCGCTCTGTAATCCGCGACCTGGGATTCAAGCTCCTCAACCCTTTTGCGGTAAGAATCGGCGGATACAAACCCGCCCGTAAATGAATCTGCCTTTGAGGAAATGTATGAAGCCACTCTCTCTAAAGGAGCAGTGATAACGCTTACAGCCCTTGTAATCGGGGAAGACGCTGAAGAAGACACAGCGGCAAAAATCGCCACTGCAACAAGAATTACCGCTACAGCAGTTAAAACTTTAAATGTTGTTCCTTTAAAAAAGTTTCTCAATGTTCTTCCTCCGCTTTAATTTAATAAAATTTGCCCTAAACTGAAAACAGACAAACAATTATACTGTACCTCTTTCAAGACACATACCGATTCCCGATACAACACTGTCAAGCGGCTCACCCGCAATGTGCACGGGAATTTTTGTTTCCTCGGAAATAAATCTGTCAATGCCCCTAAGAAGCGCTACTCCGCCTGTAAGCATTATTCCGTTATCCACAATGTCCGCCAAAAGTTCAGGCGGTGTAATTTCAAGAGTAGAACGTATGGTTTCAAGAATTTGCTTAAGGCTGTCGTAAAGTGCTTCACGCACATCCTCAGAAGTAATTTCAACATTTTGCGGCAAGCCGTCAATAAGTCCTCTGCCACGAACATCCATTGCGCCCTCGCCGTCATAGGGGCAGGCAGAACCGATTTTAATTTTTATTTCCTCGGCAGTACGCTCACCGATAAGCACATTGTGCTTTTTACTGATGTATTCAACAATAGCCTCGTCAAGCCTGTCGCCTGCCGTGCGGATTGACTTTGACGAAACAATATCACGGTATGAAACTACAGCTATTTCGGTTGTGCCCGAACCGATATTTACAATCATATTACCCACAGCGTCCGAAATGTTAAGACCCGCTCCCATTGCGGCGGCAAGCGGTTCGCTTATTAAAGCCGCATATTTGGCACCTGCGTTTCTCGCGGCGTCATAAACAGCCTTGCGCTCAACCTCTGTAATGCCGGACGGAACAGAAATAAGCACTCTTGCCCTTGAAAAAGGCGAATGCTTTACAGCCATTTTAATAAATTCCTTAAGCATATCCGAAGTTATTTCAATGTCGGCGATAACACCGTCCTTTAAAGGCTTAACAGCGGTAACGGAGCCGGGCGTTCTGCCTATCATTTCTTTGGCCTCGTTTCCTATTGCCACAACAGCAGGAGGATTGTCCTTAGTTGTGACGGCAACAACAGAGGGTTCACGGATAACAATTCCCTTGCCCTTAAGGTAAACTCTTGTATTAGCTGTGCCGAAATCAATTCCGATATCCTGTGCAAAAAGCATTTTTATAAACTCCCGTCTTTATGTACTTCGCTGTGCAGACAGCATTTATAACCAAAATATATCTATAGATGATCTATTATAACAAAAAAACAGGTATTATACAATACCTGCAAATGTTAAAATTTTATTTAAAACCAAACCCGATACGGTTTTAAACGGCACATTGTGTCCGAGTTCTTTCAGCTTAAGCAAAATAAAACGCCCACCCTATTGGATGGACGCTTCGGTTTATGTCGGCATTACCTATTTTCCCGGGCCGCTTCCAGCCAAGTATCTTCGGCACAAGTGAGCTTAACTACCGTGTTCGGGATGGGAACGGGTGGACCCTCACTGTAATCAACACCGACTCGTGAAACTTGTGTACCTCACGAATGCAAGAGGTATTTTATCACGGAATAAAACGAATTGCAAGTGTTTTTTTACATTTTATTAACTTTTTACACTTTTCACAGTTCAGTACACAAAGTTTCGACTAAATACAACATTTTGCACAAATAATTCGTCAAGTTTTGCCGTTCATTCTTATTTATTAAGATTAAAAGCCTTTTCAATATCGAGTATTACATATTCATAACCCTGATTTGGCTCAACCGCCGTGTAAAGTACGGTCTTATCATCAATAAAGCACAATGTTCCGTGAGGCGCATAGTTATTATCCTTGAATTTAACATATTCACCGGTCTGCAAGTCAAAAATATGAATTTGATAGTCAACTGCATTTTTAACAGTGCCCATCATTACAACATATCTTCCGCTTACAACGAATGAATTAGAATTCATGGAATAGCCTATAAGCGAATATTCCTTTCCGTCAACAATATCATAAAGCCGGCCGTCCTCTTTACTGAAAATATATCTGTCATTTACCGTGTATTTTGCATCAACAAATCCGTAAAACGAGCGAAAGACCTCCTCTGTTCCGTCCGTATTATGAATTACATCAAAGCCTGTTGTTGTTTTGCGGAGATACACAATCTTATCTCCGGAAACCGTCAAATATTTTCCATATACATCAGACGCCAAAAGCTCTTCTTTATTTCCGTTTTTAACGAAAATATCCTGCATACCCGAGCCTACCGGATATTCACGTGAAGAAATAAACGGTACAGCTTGACTTGCTGTTCTGTAGCCGGCTTTATTTAAGATGCAGAAGTCCGAAACACCGGCGCCTCTTTCGTCAATCGTCCTGTTTATTACCTTTAAAAATCTTGTAGATGTTCCGTTGTTAAGGTTAACATCAAAGCTTTCTGTCCACAGAATATTGTCAGTTTCGAGCGCCGACTTGCTTGTTGTTGCCAACAAAAGTGCGTGTCCGTCCTGTCTGTATTGCTCCGGCAAGGTGGTAAGCTTAAATACTACTAAATCGTAAAAATAATTTGCATCCTTGTCTTTGTCTGCAGTGAACACACCTATTCCGGAAACATAACCGTCACCTTTTATATAGTCCATTTTAACATCCAGCGTTGCACTGCCCATATCCACCTTAAGGTTAATGGAATCGGTATTTTTAACAGGAACTATTTTATTATTTTTATATTGATAATACTGAACAGAATAGTCACTGTTTATGCCGTAAAAGACGCCTGAAAAATCTGTCTGCATAAGGTTTGTATAAATACCGTTGCGTGTAATTTGGATGTCGGAAAGCTTATACTTTTCATAAGCCTTTCCTTCCTCTTCCGGATTTACAACATATTGAGGGAAGATTTTACCCAAAAACGAAGCCTTGGAGACTATCTCAATCTTTCTTTCGTCGGTGCGTGAATTAAAATATGCAAAAAATCCCGTACAAGAGGCAAGAAGTATTGCCACAACTGAAACGGCAATTGTAGCAAAGTCCTTTTTCTGCAAGGGCTCACGCTTCTTTTTTTCTTTTTTCGGCTTTTTCTTTTTCGTCTCCTTAAGCAAATTTTCTTTATCGGCCTTTTTCGCCTTTTTGTTTTTTTTCTTTTTTGTTTTTTCTATCTCAATGACTATCTCTTCTCTTTGTCTGCCGGTCTTTGCGGGTGCTTCCGTTTTCTCGGGTACCTGATTTTCCAAAGACTTTTCTTCTTCCACAGATTTTTCTTCTGTCGAGAGATTTTCCTGCGCTGAAAGTTTTCCCTCTGCCAAAGGCTCTTTTTCAGTCTCACCCGAGCGCAAAGCCTCTTCGTAAGCCTTTACAAATTTTTCATTTATATTGCTGTTCTCATCGTTTTCCTGTACGGAAACATTATCTTCCGCACTTTTTTTATGAAAATACTTTTTATTCTTTGGCTCTTTCGGAGGTTTCGGTTCCTTAACCTTCTTTTCCTTCGGTGGTTTCGACTCTTTTACCTTCTTCTCTTTCGGTGGTTTCGGCTCTTTCTCTTTAGATTTCTTTTCCTTTGGAGCTTTCGGCTCTTTTACCTTTTTCTCTTTAGGTTCTTTCTTCTTTTTTTCTTTTTTCTGCGTTTGATTTTTGGCCTGTTCTTCAATTTCGTCTGTATTTATTTTTTCGAACTCGAATTTTTGATATTTTTCATTAAGAGAATTATTATCACTCATACTATTCCTCCGTAAAAGAATATATTATTGGTTTATT
>DERX01000072.1:49291-66683 GCA_002361875.1 Ruminococcaceae bacterium UBA3329 | reverse complement strand
GACACCGCCCTTTCACGGCGGTAACACGAGTTCGATTCTCGTCCGGGTCACCAAAAAGAAACGGCAATTTTCGACAAGGAAGTTGCCGTTTTGTTTTGTTCTTTTCTCTCTTAACTCTTCTCTCCTCTCTTTTCTCTAAAATGCCGTTTCCGGATAAAATATAAAAGAGAAAAGATAAGAGGAAATTTTATACAGTAAAAGGAGCTTATTAAATGGCCGAGCAAAACATTTTTGATAACGAAACATTTTTCGGCGGATATAGGGAGCTTCGGGCTACTGACGCCAATTACAATGAACAGCTTGAACAGCCTGCAATAGCTGAGCTCCTGCCTAATATTTACGGGAAAAGCGTTCTTGACCTCGGCTGCGGATACGGCCATAACTGCATTGACTTTGTGAAAAGGGGCGCTCTGAATGTTGTCGGAATTGACATATCCAAAAAGATGCTCGAAGTCGCCGAAAAAGAGTCTTCCGATGAAAAAATCACATATTTAAATATGAATATGACTGATATTTCAATACTTGCTCAAAAATTTGATTTAATTTACAGCTCTTTGGCTTTTCATTATGTTGATGATTTTGCAAGCTTTGCAAAGGATATGTATTCTTTATTGAACCCCGGCGGCTATCTCCTTTTTTCACAGGAGCACCCTTTAGTTACTGCTACCTATGGGGGAAATCATCATTATAATAAAGACGAAAAAGGCAATTATCTTTCTTTTACTTTTTCAAATTACAATGAACCGGGTAAAAGAGATACGTTTTGGTATGTTGACGGCGTTGAAAAATATCACCGCAGATTTTCGGACATTATTAACGCTCTTTGCAGTGCAGGATTTATAATCGACACTGTATGCGAACCCGTACCTGACACAAAAGCAACAGAAAAAATACCGAATATTTTAGCAAAAGAACAAATTAAACCAAGCTTTTTAATTATAAAAGCAAAGAAAGTATAAAACCGATTTTGTAGGGGATGGTTTCCACGCCATCCCCTTATTTTTGCTCAAATTTGAGTAACCTGCCCATACTGATAAATTGATATACATTTAACCTTGTAGGGTACGCCGTTATTCCCCTGCAAGGGGAAATGTCTGCAGTGCAGACAAAAAGGTTTTGGCGAAGCCGTAACCTCGGCGTACCATTTCATAACGGATTTTTTTGAATTATTCATTTCGGACAGCCGAGGTCGGCTGTCCCTACTTGCTGGTTTCTCCTTATCGGTGGATGAAGTGTGCAGTGCGACCTTTTTTTGAAAACAACCCGCTGATACAATTATCCTGTATGGTAAGTTCTGTTCCTGCTTGACAATATTTCGCCTCAAATGATACAATAGGAACAACAAATTGAACGGGTGGGCGTCCCATGAAAACCCCGAACGGATTGACAATTTAAAATGTCTTATGGAACAATAACCTCACGAAACATAAACGAAATCATAGATTTCTATGTTTCGGAGAACATTGTTTCTTCAATTTGGGCTGTCGCCGCCTCTTGCGCTGCTGCGCAAGAAAATTGTGAAATAAAGGTGAAAGATATGCGCTATAATTGGATTGATGAAAATTTAATGTCAAAAACAGGAGTGACAAAAGACCACAAGCTTGAGTGGAACTGGATTCGCTATCACATCGGCGGTAAAATGTTTGCGGCAATTTGCCTTAACAGTGAAAACAAGCCGCATTACATTACGCTGAAATGCGAACCCCTTGAGAGCGAATTTTTAAGAAAAGAATATGAGGACATTATCCCGGGGTATTATATGAACAAAACCCATTGGATTTCAGTTGAGGCTGACGGGAATGTGCCCGACGAGGTGCTTCGTGACTTGCTCGGCAAGGCATATACGCTTGTTTTAACGAGCCTGAGCAAGAAAATGCAGGCGGAAATTACAAATTCAAACTGAGTTACACAATATATCAGCAAAAAGTTAGGTCAGGCTTCCACGCCTGACCTTTTTTATGTATTTTTTTGTGTGAACATTGTAGGGTGCATCGACTCGATGCACCGTGACGGAAATTTAAACATTTGTGTGTATTTTATTTTGGACAGCCGAGTCGGCTGTCCCTACAAGGTGTATTTTAATTTATTCTTTCTGCTGTGCATTATCAGGGAACTGCACTCTGCGCGCAATAAACGGGACGGACAGCAAAAGCGCTTTGAAAATGTTATCAGCAATCATACAGTACCAAACCGCAGTTAAATCAAGATGCCATATTTTTACGCACAAAAATGTGAATAAAATTCTCACACACCACATACTGACGGATTCGGACAAAAAAACATATTTCGTTTTACCGAGGCCGTAATAAACGCCCTCTAAAACTATCATCAGTCCGAAAAACGGCTCGGAGAATGCAACTAAACGGAGCATTTTGGCGCCCAATGCAACTACATTTTGGCTGTTCGTGAAAATATCCATTAACGGCGCGGCAACAAAATAAAGCACCGTACCGCTCAAAAGCATCATAATTACCGTTATCACAATGCTGTTTTTCTGCACCTTTTTGAACTTGTCTTCATTCTGTTCGCCTATTGAAATGCCTATCATTGTAGATGTTGCCGAGCGGAAGCCGTAGCCTGCGATGTAGAATATCTGCTCTGCGCTGACGGCTATGGAATGTGCCGCAAACACCGTTGTGCCCATTGAGGACACAAGCGCCGCAAACACAACATAGCCCATACAGTTAACGGAGTGCGTCAGAAACACGGGATAAGAGGTTTTAAGAATTTTTCGCATAAGAATTTTGTCGGTTTTTGCCATATCCCTGCCAAATTTCAGCCAGTCGCTCTTTCTGTATTCACAGAACATCAAAATTCCTGTTACGGTGAACGAAATTGCAGAGCCTACGCCTGCGCCGACAACGCCCATTTTGAACACATAGATAAACAAATAGTTCAAAATAATGTTAAGCAGATTTTCAAAAAGGGTAATGAGCATCGGCGTTTTCGTGTTTTTTGTAGCCCTCAAACACGCCGCCATAACGGTATTTACCGCTCTGAAAATCATCGGAATTGAGATAACTGCGAAATAAAGCGATGCAGTTTTTTGAATATCCTTTTCCGCACCCATAAGCACGGGGATTACAGGCGAAAGCGCAATGCAAAGTATCCCCGTCAAAGCGCCTGTCATAACCGTTAAAATAAAAATCTGCGACGAAATTTTGCGTGCGTCATTTCGGTCTTTTCTGCCAACCGCCTCTGAAATCATTGCAACGGCGGCAACGCCGAGGGCTGAGAAAATTCCGCCCACAAGCCAGTTTATTGTGGTTGTAACGCTGACCGAGGCGGTCGCTTTTTCGCCGAGATTTCCCACCATTGCCGTGTCAACGTACTGCAAAAGCGTTGACATAATTTCTTCAATCACCGTGGGAACAGCAAGGAAAATGAGAGAGGCAAGAATGCTCTTTTTATTCAATTTTTCAAGCTGTTTTTTTAGCATCTGCCTCACCTGCCGATTCAAAATTTTTCGTTTCAATATCAAGAATAGTATATTAACACATTTAACGGAAAATAGCTATACTAAATATAAAAAAGGGACGGTGCGGGCACCGTCCCCTACATAGCAACTATTCCGTTTTAGCCGAATTTACTTTACCGTTTTTACCGCAACAATGTTGCCCTCGGCATTTTCGGGTATTTCAAACGTAACGCTGTCGCCGTTATTTACAAAAATTATTTTTTCGGCGTCCTTGACTGATACTTTATAATATCTGTCCGCATCGTCAAGTTTTATATAGAAGTAAGTTTCGCCGCCCGTTGTCGCCGTGCGGATGTCGGTTATTTTGCCCGTGACATCAACATACTTAACTGTATTTTCTTCATTGCCTTCCTGCTCGTTGTCTTTAACATTATCTATATCAATTTCAACACTTATACCGTTTTTCTCAAGCTCGGAAGCATATTTTTCAACACAGTCTGCGAGAGAAGACTCTGCCGCAACTATAGTTGACTGCTTAACATTAACAAGTGCAAACATTTTAACATATCCGCTGGCGTCCTTAAGCGACATAAAGTAAGTCGGCTCACCGCTGACATTGAGAAGGAGCGGGAATGTAGCCTTGTAGCTGTACTGCTGAACCTTACCTTCAGCAGAGGTCTGCGCGGCATTCTCCAATGCGCCCGAAACCTGATAATAACGCGCGTCCTTTGTTCTCTGGTTAATAAGAACAAAACCGATTATAGCCTCGTCAGAGGTTATTGAGGTTACGCCCGTATACATATAAACATCGTCGTTAAGCGCAAGGTAATTGTATCCGGAGCTTGTAACCTTAACATCGGTCTGACCGATTATTGAGTTAATAAAGCCGTTGGAATATTTGCCGTAATAGTTGAACTGCTCATTAAGAAGCTCTGCGGAATAAACACGGTCAAGCCACTGGAACTCCTCATCAGTAACGAATTTATCGGTTTTAAGCTTTGTTTTGCCGTCAAGACTTGTCGAAATAAGCGTCGTTGCGCCCGTTGCGGCGTCAACAAGAATTGCGCCCGTAATATCTCTGCCTCCGAAAAGACCGATTGTCTTATCAACTACGGGAACTACCCAATAAGGTCTGCCCGTATCGTCCACCTCAAACCTCGGTGTGTCAAACATAAGGGTAGGATAATTAAACCTGCAATGACGGATAAGATCCTCATTAAAGTATTCAGCAGGAGAATATTTCATCGGCTCTTGGAGTCTTTGAACCTCAGCCTTTTGAGTAATCATATCAACAACAATATATGCAGGTATACCGTTTTTAGTATTTTTAATCCATTTGAAAACATCGCCGTATTCAAGTGACTGAACTCTGACAGGCGTACCCTTATAATTTATCTGCGTTGAATAAAGGTCGGAAACAACAAACTGCGAAACATAATCGGAAAGATTACCGAGAGCCTTTGCAGCCAAAACATTTGAAGCGTCCTTATCAAGCCTCGGAACACTTGAAAAGTCAATTTCGGCAACCTCCTCGGCGAAATCCCCGTCCTGAACCTTAATGATGTTGCTGTAAGACTTTGCACGGAAGAAAACAGCGCCTGTAAGGTAGCCGATACCGATAACAACCGCCATAACAAGAAGAATTATAATCGGAATTTTCATCTTGTTTTTGGCATCAGCCATTTTTTCGGGTCTGAGGTAAGCGCCTGCCGTAATGCCGTAAATGCCGATGAAAATAATCACTGAAAAAGCAATCCAGATATACAGTTCAATAGCTTTAAAATTCAATGCGGGAAGCATAAAGTAGTAAAGCCCTGCCGCAATCAAAAGAGTAATAACAAGAGAAATTATTATTCTTTTAGCGTCAGACGCCTCTTTTTTCTTTTTTCCGCCGAAATCGACCTTAATCGGTTTCACAAAATCGCCTCATTTCATTTAATCATATTTTTAATACGGTTATATTTTATATTATTTTTTTGCCATTTACAAGAGTATAGACAAAGTAATCCGTTTTAATACGGATTTATTTGATTATCTTCTTGCAATATTCCTGACAGACGCAATTTTCACAGTTCGCTTTTCTCGCAGTGCAGGTGTCACGCCCGTGAAGCACACACCTGTGGCAAAAATCGTTGCTCTCATCGGGTGGCAATATCTTTTTAAGCTCAAGCTCAACCTTTTTGGGGTCTTTCGTGTCGCAAAGTCCCATTCGGTTTGAAATTCGGATTAAATGTGTATCCGCCACAACGGCAGGCTTTCCGTAAACATCGCCGACAATCAAATTCGCCGTTTTTCTGCCGACGCCCTGCAAAGTGGTCAAATCCTCAATATTGTCGGGGACAACTCCGCCGAAGCGGTCACGAACTCCCCGCGCCATTTCAATAATATCCCGTGCCTTGCCGTGATAAAACCCGCAGGAATGAATAATATTTTCAATATCCTTAACATCTGCGTTGCAGTAATCGTCCAAAGTGCGGTATTTCGCAAAAAGAGCGGGAGTGACTAAATTCACTCTCGCATCGGTGCACTGTGCCGAAAGTCGGGTTGCAACCAAAAGCTCAAAAGGGTTTTCTGACAAAAGGCTGCAAACCGCTTCGGGATATTTTGTTTTTAAAGCCTTAATTAAATGTAATGCTCGCTCTTTTTTTGTCATTTCGTAATCACTTTCTGGTCATTTCGTCCTGAAGTCCTAAAAGGTAATCAGCCGAAACATTGAAAAATTTGCAAATTTCGATAATATCAGTAAGCGACGGTTCTGTGGTGCCCGTTTCCATAAACGACACCTTGCGCTGAGTAATCCCAAGTGCATTTGCCAAATCCTTTTGTGTAATCGTCGGAATCTTGGCACACCTAAGGCTTTTCAGCCGTTCATTAAACTCCATTTTCAACACTCCAAATTTTCGAGTGCGATAATCTTACCATAAAAAAACTGTTTTGAAAAGGTGCAGTTTAAAAATATCTACACAAAGTTTTTATCATATTTTTGTAAGGTCTTACAAAGATTTTTTCGGTCGATTTAAGTCAAAAATCATCTATTTCACATATATTGCGCCGATAGATTTTTTGAAACCCAACAGGTTGTATTTTTCGGCATTTGCGTATATAATATGATATAAATGTTAAAATAAATTATTTTGGAGTGATTTTTTTGAAAGAAATAGGTATTCGTGAGCTTAAAGAAAATTTTATTTCTATGATAAGCGACCAGTGGGCGTTGCTCACAGCAGGTAAACCTGCTGATTACAATATGATGACGGTAAGCTGGGGCGGCATAGGCGAGCTTTGGGGCAAGGATGTTTGCTTCGTTTTTGTCCGCCCGCAGAGGTATACATTTGAATATATGGAGAAAAATGAGTATTTCACACTCTCATTTTACGGTGGGGAATATAAAAAGGAGCTTGGAATTTGCGGAAGTAAGTCGGGAAGAGACACGGACAAAACAGCTCTTACAGGCTTTGAACCGGTGGAAATCGGCGACTCTGTTTCATTTAAACAGGCGAAAATAACGGTGCTTATGCGTAAAATCGCTTATCAGGATATGAAGCCGGACGGATTTATTGCACCTGAAATTATGAACAACTATGCCGCCTCGGATTTTCACCGCACTTATGTCGGCGAAATTGTAAAGGTGCTTGTTAATGACTGATAATCATATTATAAAGATTTAACAGTACGGTAAATTTCATAATAAAAAGCAAGCCGAAATTCACAAATTCGATGTGAATTTCGGCTTTTGAGTTTATTTTTGCCTTCCCCTCATCAGTCACTTCGTGACAGCTTCCCCCGAGGGGGAAGCCAATTTAGCGCCTTCTCCTTGAGGAGGCGAAGAACGAGCCGCTGCCTGTGGCAGAAGAAGGTGAAGTTCTGAGGTGAAAAAACAAGGAGCAATGCGCAGCGCTCCAAGCAAGCAGTGCGACTATGTTTTTGAGGTGGTATGTAATGGACCGCTTGCGGTGGATGAGGTGTTGTAGAGGCTGATGTTATTCCCCTGTAAGGGGAAATGCCAGCAAATCTGACAAATATGTCTGTGCATAGCCGTAACTCGGCTGTCCGAAATAGGATTTGCTGTTTCATTTCATCTTGTAACGGTATGCCGAGGTCGGCATACCCTACAAAAACGGCGGGAGCAAGTACCTCGGCAAAATGATGCTAATCTTTCTATTTTTTCGGGCAGCCGAGGTCGGCTGCCCCTACTCTTTCTCTACATCAGTTAAGAACGGAGAGAGATTTTTCGGGCAGGTATTTCGCTATTACACTGCCGTCGTCGTAAATTACGAAAACGCATCTGCCGTTGTCGTTATACATATTGTAAACCGAATATGCTTCGTCCGAAATCTTTTGAGCCTTGGCTTTGTCGTCAATGCGTGTAACATTTACGCCGTTTGCGCCGTAAATAAGCTCAATAAAATCAAGATAAGTGCCGGTCAGTTTACCGCCGAAAATTTTGGAAATCTCATCGCTGTTTACAAAGAAGTCATTTGCGTTTGATGATTGATTGGCACTTGCGAAAATCACAGGATTGATTTGATTACTGTAATGTGAAATAATAAAATCTCCTCTGATTTTTTCAAATGCCTCGTTAAGCATGAGCTTTTTATCGGGATAGATTACAGCCTTAACCGAAGAATCCTGCTTCATCTGCTCGGTCCCGTTTAACAACTCGGCTGTTTTTGCCATCTGCGGATAAACAAGAATTGCCGTATTGGCAACAGTAGTCTTTTTACTTACCTTCTCCGCATCCGAATCTTCGTCGTACGAATAAAAATCAAACCAACCGTTTTCTGCATGGTATTGCTGTGTTTCACGCCTTGACGCATACGATAAATTCACAAGCGCGCCTTGAGGCTTGCCCTTGTTGCCGTAATATTCGTCATACGTAATATTGGAAAGGTCCTCATAAAGAGCGGCTTTTAACTCCTCCGTCATTTCAAAGGATGATGCATAAATCTGCACTTCGTATTCTGAAAGACTTGCGCTTGCAAGCAGGTCGCCGCTGTAATAATCAAGTAAGTGACGGTTTTCTCCCACTGTATCGGAGTATTGAACACCGTCCACATATCTGATTGACTCTGAATAATCATCGCCCGATGTCACATTATTAAGACTCTGTTTAATAATGCTGTGGAAATAGTTAGAATCGAATACGGCTTTATTGTAATTATTGTAGGTTTCCTCTGAATAAACAGGGAAATTCCTTGCTATAAACTTGCCATCCTTTGTCTTTATCACAAAGCTCATACTTTCAATACTGTTTCTGCCTTCACGTTTTTCAGTCTTTACCTTATTAAACTGCTCAATGCACATTTTAATGTCTTCAGGGTTACTGCTTTTACAGTTATAATCTTTCTCTTTATCATAATCTTCAGGACTGTAAACATTTGCATTATACATTAAGCATGCTAACGGGTCGTTATAGCTCATTGAAATATATTCAATATCCTTTGCCTCGGGCAGTTTGTTAAATGTTCCGAAATAGCCTGTGCCGATTACAAGAAGTGACGCAAATGTCACAAGTGCAATTCCGCCGTAAACAGGAAGTATTCTTAAAACCGCCTTGAAATTTCTGCGGATAATAAGCTCTGCAAGGAAGAATATAATAAACGAAATAACCGTAATTAAAATTATGCAAAGCGCAATGCTCTTGATTTTGCTTTCATAATAAAGGGAAGAGAAGATTTCCGACAAAGCTACTATGCTTACAAAAAGAATTGCCGCACCGTTAACTGCGCTCGCAATTGAAAATTTACCGAAAGACGCCGCATTTTCATTTTTACGCTTTTTGAAAAGCAGAAGTGCAACAGCAAAAATAATTGCCGCACCGACAGCCCAGAAAACAATGGGGAAAAACTCTTTTTTAAAGGTCAGCAAAAATTCTTCTGGTACTTTTTTACCGGTTATAAGTTGATTTACTTCTAAATTTCCCAAAAGTCCCGTCCACGGGGAAAGAATCGGCACTTTATCCGAGCCGTCATCACCTCCGACATAGCCGGGTAAGAAATTACTTTTGAAGCCGTACAGCAGTACCGCGGGCAACAAGACAATAAAACTCAATGCGCCTGATGTTATCAGCATTTCTATTGCAGAACCGGAAACCGTCGCCGCAAGTGTGCCGATTGCAAAGCCTGACATACCTCTTACAAACATAAGCAAGGCAAAATATGCAAAGAGCTTTAATTGATAGGAATTATATCCGAACATACTCACATTCATTAAAAATGCTGTTAAATACGGAATAAGCGCTACGGCAAAAATCCATATTGTGCCTGCCGCAAGGCGGTTTAAAAACATTCTTGTACGGGTAAGTCCTATGCTGAAATAAACATTCACACTGTTTTTCTTAAATGCAAATGAGAAAAGCGAAAATGCAACTACTATTCCGCCGAAAATCATCAGCAAACCGAAAACCGTAAAATCGCTGTACTCGTTTTCGCTTGTTATTCCGCCGAAATATGATATTATTTCTTTATTCTTGATAAGCTCCACAAGCTGAAGGTCTTTTTTCAGCGTCTTTGCAAAGCTTGCTATCGGCCCTATAATTGCAATCATTAAAACGAACATCAGCACAATATGAACCTTGCAGCTTTCAAAAAGACTTCTCAAAAAGTCCTTTGAACCCACTTTATCATTCAAAAATCTTTGTGATGTCATATTTCTTATCCTCCATTTCGTTAAGGAATACCTCTTCAAGAGTCAGCTTATATTCATCAACCGCTATCGGACGGAGAGCGTTAAGCTTTTGCTTTTCTTCTACCGAATTGCCCTCTAAAATAATTGTGGCTATCTTACCGTCAAGGTCGAGCGATTTATATTTAATCTCGCTGAAATCGTCCTTTGTAATATCGCGGTCGAAAATCAGCCTGAATTTACCGTAATTCTGCGAAATGTCATAAACAGAGCAGTCCATTGTAAGGTGCTTGCCGTTAATAAGCCCTGCATGGTCGCAAAGGTTTGAAAGCTCCGCTAAATTGTGTGAGGAAATAACAATTGACGCATCCTGCTCGGCAATATACTCCATAAAAAGCTTTTTGGTAATATCTCTTTTGTGCGGGTCAAGTCCGTCAAAGGTTTCGTCAAGCAAAAGATATTTAGGCTTAGCAGCAAGAGCCAAAACAATCTCTGTCTGCCTTTGCATACCCTTTGAAAAGCCTCTTATTCTCTTCTTTTCCTGAAGTCCGAAAAGCTCAAGCAGGTTCTGGAAGGTTTTCCAGCTGAAATTCGGGTAATAATCAGAATAGAACTTCGCCATTGAATGTGGCGTTGCGCTTAACGGAAACCAAAGGTCGTCAGGGATATAGAACATCTCTTTTCGAACACCGCTATTGTCAAATGTGTTCTGCCCGTTCATTAAAACCTCGCCGTTTTCGGGCTTGTAAATGCCTGCGGCAGTTTTCAGGAGCGTTGTTTTGCCTGCTCCGTTGTAACCGATAAGTCCGTAAATTGAAGAGGGCTCAACATTAAACGAGATGCCCTCAATGGCAGTAAAGCTGCCGTATTTTTTTGTTATATTTTTAAATTCAATCATGTGGTCTCATCTCCTTCATAAATATTGTTGACAATTTTTAAAATATCATTTTTTTTCGCTCCCATGGATTTCGCTTTTGAAATTGCAAGTTTTGCATCCTCCAAAGCACTCTGCGCAATCACATCTCTTTGTGTGCCGTTGCTTATAAAACTGCCCTTTCCCGCAACGGAATAAATTATTCCCTGCACCTCAAGGTCCGAAAAAGCACGCTTAATTGTGTTAATATTTACCGAAAGTTCAGAAGACAGCTGACGCAGTGACGGGAGCTGGTCATCAGCCTTTAGCACTCCGCTGCCGACAAGGGCGGTTATCTGTTCCTTTATCTGCTCATAAATCGGCGTTCGGGAATGGAAATCCAAGAAAAAATTCAAATATATCACCTCCGTGAAGAAATTTCTATATATTATTTATTTTTTGATTTTACAATAAAAAAGATTACGGCAACCGCACCGAGTGTTAAAGTCATTTTCATAAATTTTTTCACACCGTTTTCCTCCTTCGCTTTTATATTTCGTATCAACTGTGCTATTACGATTAGTACAGTTATATAGTACACTTATATTTTTTATTTGTCATTAGATTTTGTATTAAGGTTTTATTAAGATGTTTTATTGACTATGCATTTACTATAAAGTATAATTGATTTGAAAGGGTGGTAAAATTGGCTTATTTATTTGTCCACTTTAAAGAAAAACTGACGCCTGACGGCGAGCAGGTTTATTTTTCCGTTTCAAAGGACGGGTATAATTTTGAACAGCTTAACGGCGGCGAACCGATACTCACAAGCACTATGGGCGAAAAGGGTTGCCGCGACATTGAAATTGTACGTCTGCACACGGGCGGGTTTATAATTATTACAACCGACCTTTGCATTGTTCACAGAATGGACGAAAACTATAATGTAAATTGGAAAGAGGTCAATTCAACAGGAAGTAAATGCTTTTGCGCTTGGCGCACGCCTGATTTAATAAATTTCGGCGAGCAAGAGTTGTTACCTGTCGGCAGAGAAGATTTCGGCTGTATGTGGGCGCCCGAAGTGTTTTTTGACAAAGAAAATGAAGAGTATCTTATTCACTGGGGGTCAACTGTAAAGGAAGATAACTTTACACACATGATTATTTTTTACTCTGTTACAAAGGACTTTAAGAGTTTTTCAGAGCCTAAACCGTTCTTCCAAAAGGACAATGAAATTCTTGACTCGCATATAACGAAAATCAGGGATACATATCACCTGTTTTATAAAAATTCCGACCGCCCCGCAATGAATATGCACGCAACCTCAAAAAATCTTTACGGACCGTACATTCACGACGAAAAATTTGAAAAATATATGGCAACGCTTGAAAAACCGGGTGCATACGAAGCACCGACAACATACACTTTACCCGACGGCAGATGGTGTCTTATGCTTGACTTTTTCGGCTGTGAAAAAGAAAAAATGGGATATGTCCCGTTTGTATCAAGCACCCCCGGCGACAGCAATTTTAAAATGTGCAAGGAAAATTTCTCATTTCCCTATGGCTTTAAGCACGGCAAAGTAATTGAAATTACCGATGAGGAATACGACAGGCTTAAAGAATATTATAAATAAAGAAATATAAATCAACAGCCGAAACTCACAAAGCAAGTGAATTTCGGCTGTTTTCCTGCCTTGTAGGGACAGACGACTCGGCTGTCCGTTAGGAAATTAATTTTTTAGCTTTTTCCACGGTGCGCCGAATCGTCAATCCCTGCCAATACAATGAATACTGAGTAAAAAAACGGGAGGGAATGGAATCCCTCCCTTACAGCGATTTGAATATTTGCAGTGCCTTTATTTTTCTTTTTCACTTTTCGCAGTAACAGGCAATTGCCTGTTTTACAAATTCCGCTGTTCCCTCGCCGCCTGCACTGTCGATATTCTGCTTAAAGCGTTCATCGCTTACATACATTTCGCCGAGTCCCATTAGAATTTCATCGGTACATGTATAGAAATTCTCGGTTATAAAGCTCTGTAACGCACGAACCTTATCCTGAACACTTTTTTCGGCAGGGTCTGTGTTCCGCATTTCCCCGAAATCCGAAAACAGCGACATAAATTCATTTACAGAACCGCTTTGAGAAACATTTCTCTGCTTATATTCTTTAAAAGCGCGCGTGTTTCCCCATCTTTCCCTTACTTCTTCCTTGTACTGTTCAAGCTCATCATTGTTAAAAATATCAAAATTCATTTTATTTCCTCCGTTATTCTGAATTTCGCGTGCAAAGGAAATAAGCTCGCCGATATGCTTGTATTGCAGTTCCAACAGCTCTATTTGCTGGGCGATTGCCTCTTTCGGGTTAAAATCAGAGCTGTCGAGAATAGACTTGATTTCCTTTAGCGGAAACTGCAATTCACGAAACAGCAAAATATTCTGCAAACGGCTGAGCGCCGCACCGTCGTACAGCCTGTAGCCCGCTTCGGTCACTTTTGGGGGTTTCAAAAGACCTATTGCGTCATAATAGTGTAGTGTGCGCACACTGACACCCGTGAGTTTGCTTACATCTTTCACTGTCAGCATATCCGTCATTCCTTTCCGTGTAACGCCATTATAAGCTATGACGCAACGTCAGAGTCAATAGGTTTTTGAATATTTTTGATTATTTTTCGGATATTATGTTGCTGACGATGCAGCATTTTGAGCCGCCTCCAAGCAGGCGTCAATAACAAGCACTACGGCGAGAGCATCAATATCGTTAATACCGTCAGCTATGCTTATTTCATAGGCATCGCCGAAGGTAAACCAATGCTTTGAAACCGTGGCTACCGTTCTGCCCGAATCTGCACCCGTTATTTCATAGTCATGGGCAAAAAAGTCACCCTCAACCTCCCAGCCAAATCCGTCAACGGAATAAGACTGATGAAAAAATGTAAAGTTTTTAATTACTTGGGCAATATCAACACCGTTTTTGCTTATAAAATATTTCGGCAGAAAGCTCATCAGCTTTTGATAAATAAAGCAGAGCTCGTTGCCCGACAAATCGTAAATATGAAGCTTTTTCCCGAAAGTAAAAATTTCACCCTCTACATAATATTTGTCGTTACCGTTTTCATCGTAGACCGTGAAGCTGTCGCCCCACGAAAACACCTTTTGCTTTAAGTATAAATTCATATCCGAACCCCCAAAATTTCTTAATTACAGTATAGCAAATTATTTAAGTGTATGCAACCGTTAAAAACGCATTTGCATTACTGCCTGTGGTAAATTCGTCGGTTGGTTTTATTTTCGTAATAATTTATGAGGTACTGCCCCGTAACACGTGAATCACGCTCCATATCACGCAGAATTTTGATGTCACGGCTCGTTTCGTAAAATCTTATCCCGTCAAGTTTTTTTAACTTATCGGAGAGTGCAGTTTCCCGTTTTTTAAGCTCGTCCGCACAAATTATGTACTCTTCACCAAGTTCCTGTAGTGTCATAATTTTCCTCCTTTCTGTCGAACAAATGTTCGATATGATTATAATAACCGAAAGAGGAAAATATTTCAATAAACCCGCCCGCCGAACTGTACCCTATCTCGGACAGATAAATTATATTATGTATTGACACGAAGTACAGAAAAGCCGAAACTCACTTTTTAATGTGAATTTCGGCTTCGCTTTGTATATTTTACTTTATTATTTTAATACCGAATAGTTATATCCATTCTTTAATAACTTCGGGATTTTTAAATACCTCGTCAATTCTCTCGGCAAACGGAATCAAAAGTCCCATATCAACAGCGCGGTGGTCGAAAATAATCGTTAATGTCATTTTTCTTCCGATATAAATATTGTCGTTTTCGTCAACCATAGGTGTTTTTTGTGCGGCAGAAATTGCAATAGCAACAACCTGCGGCGGAACAATATCAAGAAGCGCGCAGTCACCGTGCCAGCCTCTCCATAGCGAGCCGAGGTTTGAAACGGTTATTGTGCCCTGTTCAATGTCATGCTTTGTCAGTCTTTCTGTTTCCAGGATTGCATAATACTCTTTTCTTGCCTTGCCTGAAAGAGTTTTAACCTTGTGTTTGCCTGTTTTTGAGCCGATAAGACGGCAAACAGTCTGACCGATTTTTCCTTTTTTTAATGCTTTAAGAGTGTTGTCAAGCGATACATCAAACATAACCTCTTCCATATTGCTGTTCTTTGCTCTTCGCATAGAATCACGGATAGCATCATTCATTTGGGTCATAGTTTTGTTGCCCATATCGTGCATATTGAGCGTCATCATATCGCCGTTGTCAAAGGTAACAGGCATTGAAATGTCAATATTTTCAAAGGTTACGACTTCGCCTCTGACGAGCTTTCTGTTAAAATAAATATGGCTGTTAATTATGGGGCAAGCCTTAATGCCCTCAACAATAACACGGAGCATTGCAGTATTGACTGAAATTCTGTCCGCACCCGTTCTGCCTTCGTTTATCTCTTTAATCACATCGAAGAATTTGCTTACATCTGCCTCATAAGTAAAGCCTGCGTGGGGAACAGTCTCCCAGCTTTCAGATGTCATATTTGCAACAATTTTTCTTGCAATTCCGAAATGCTCGGTTTTAATAATTTTCATTTGCGTGCCTTCTTTGCTGAAATATAATGTATAAAAATAAAACATTGAGAAAAATTTTATCACAGTAAATTCAAATATTCAATAGAAAAATTCATCATTATACATATTTTTTGAAAGTACAGTATATGCAAATTACACAATCGTAGTGCAAAATCCTCGAAGTTCTCGGAAATTTTATTTGTAAGGAACGAATTTATCCGTTCCTAATAAGCTTTGCGGCATTTTTTTGCGGAACGCATAAATGCGTTCCTTACACGCAATCCAATTACACTGCCGACAAAAAAAGCTCCCCTTAAAAGAGGAGCCTAAAATTATAAAAGAATTTTTAATCTGCGTTTTCTTCTTCGATTTTATCGATAACATCCTGAGGGATTGCCTCGCCGTGCTTAACAACAAGAATACACAAAAGTGAAAGTATGAACGCTACGGGGCAATAGTAGAAGAGCGACATATAAGTTCCCGTAAACATACGAACAATACCGTAAATAATAGGTGTTGCAATCTGTGCCGAGAATGTTGCCGTGTAATAATAACCCGTAAATGTGCCGACCTTATCCATTCCGCCGATTTCAAGAACAAGCGGGAGAGTGTTAACCGTGATGAACATATTAGCCGCACCGCCCACGATAAGAGCTACCCAAATAAGAGCACCGCTCAGAGCGTCTATACCCAAATTCTGGGTGAGAAGATATGCGCCGAATGCCGCAATAAATATAAACAGTCCGCCGAGTATGGTTTTCTTTCTTCCGAATTTTTTACCGAGATAGCCTGCGGGTATTGCCGCAACAGCAGACGCCGCCGCAAAAGCAGTTGTCATAACGGTTGCCTGAGCAGTTGTCTTATGAAGAACCTCAGCCGCAAACAGTGCAAAGAATGTTGAAATTGCGTTTGTTCCGCAGAAAAGGAAGAAAAGACCTGCAAGCATAAATATAAGACTTACTCGCTCGCCTTTTGTAAGCTTTTCGGCTTTTCTCTTAGCTTTTTCTTCTTTTATAGCCTTCTTTTCAGCCTCACGGCGTGCTTTTTCATCAGCAATTTGGTTCTGCTCTGCCCGAAGTTTAATTCTGCTGTCAGGCTCTTTAACAAAGAAAAGGACAACGAGCATACCGATTATCATTATAACCGAACCTAAAAGGAAAACATAGGGAAATGTAACATATTCGTCCCAGTCAGCCGCCTTTGAATTTGCTCCTGTTACTGCACAGTAAATTACTGTAACAATAGTACCTGCCACAAGACCGAGCGCACCGCCTATACCGCCCATAAGGTTAATAACAGCATTACCTTCAGAGCGAAGCTCGTTAGGAGTTAAATCCGGCATAAGAGCAACAACGGGTGCACGCCACAGTGACATTACAAATACGAACATAATAATGAACAGCATCGTAAGCGGAAGCGAGCCGACCTTTAATGCAATAATCGGAATCAGTGCAAAAAGAATTGCCGAAACGGGAGCGCCGTAAATTACATAAGGGCGGCGTTTTCCGAAACGTGAATGAGTGTTGTCGGACAGCTTGCCGAAGGTCGGCTGAAATATAACTCCGAAAATATTGTCAAACGTCATAATAATACCGATAAACAGCGGTACAAGCGTTATTCCGCCTGCGGCAGTACCGACATTTTCACCGTTTGCTTCAGCAAATTTAGCAAGTGTGGGGAAAAGCTCATTAAGCTTAGAGCTCCAGTTTGTAATCATTGAGCTCTCGTTAAGAAGCCTGTTGAGGATTTTGGTTATGTACGGGTCGTAAATCGCCCAAGCGATTGACGATGCCAAAAATCCAAAGCCTGTAAGAATTGTGTGACCGTAGTGGAGCTTGCCGTTTTCTTTTGCGCAAAAGTATTTATTGCCCATAAACACTCCTCCTTCTATTAGTAAAGTTTATTATACCG
>DERX01000072.1:48758-48988 GCA_002361875.1 Ruminococcaceae bacterium UBA3329 | reverse complement strand
CTATTAGTAAAGTTTATTATACATCATTTTAACAAAAATAGGAAGAGAAAAACTGAAAATATAAAACTGCGATATATTTTTTGCAGTTCTTGAATTTCAAGCGGTTTCCATATTTAACCGTCGATTTGCACATTCAAATTGCTTAATATTAGTGCAATATACACATCTTTTGGCAATTTGTATAAAAAATCTTCAAAAAGCGTTTATACATTTTTAACAAATAATTAATA
>DERX01000072.1:47942-48471 GCA_002361875.1 Ruminococcaceae bacterium UBA3329 | reverse complement strand
ATTTTTAACAAATAATTAATAATTTTTTTGTAAGAAATGCTTGACAACTGCTTTTCTGTGTGCTATTATATAGCCACAACAGAAGAAAAGGAGGCGCTCACAATGTACGAGTACAACCACGAGATGCAGATTCGTGAGATGCAGCTTATTGAAGAACTCGGAAGCGAAAAGTTCTCAATCAAGTCAATCCTCAAGGCAGTCGAACTCTTAAGCTTGGTTCGCTGACTGCCAAAAGGCTTTTGTTGTTAAGTATTCTTGTGCGGAAAGGTTTTCCCTAATCCCCAACATTTTTCCCTTTCCTTTTTTCATAAATATAACACCCCATTTTCCTTTCTGCACAAGAATCTTTATATATAGACTTGGTTTTCAAGTCGTTTCTTTGCTCATAATTTTTTCTTTCTATATATTTAAAAGAGGCTGTCATTCTTTGACAGTCTCTTTTTTGTAGGAAATGAATTGATTTGTTCCTTACAGTGCTGTCAAACAAACACTGAATAACAAAAAAGGACAGCCGAGTCGGCTGTCCCTA
>DERX01000072.1:31422-47696 GCA_002361875.1 Ruminococcaceae bacterium UBA3329 | reverse complement strand
GACAGCCGAGTCGGCTGTCCCTACTACAAATTTTGTTTTTGTATTACGCTATATTTATATCATTTTAATAAGATCGATTGAACCTGTGGGACAAGCCTCATGACATTTGCCGCAGCCGACGCACTTTGTATAATCAACATGTGCGGTGAAATTTTCAACCGTAACAGCGCCGTATTCGCACGCCTTAACGCATTTCATACAGCCGATGCACCCGACCTTACAGTCCTTTCTTGTCTGTGCACCCTTGTCGTGATTCTTACAGGTAACAGCCGCCATAGTTCTGTGAAGCGGCATCATCTCAATAAGACCTTTGGGACAAGTACGAACGCACATTTGACAGGCACGGCACATAATCGGATTTACCCTTGCGACGCCGTCGCAAATGTGAATTGCATCATAAGGACAAGCCGCAACGCAGTCGCCGAGTCCCACACAACCGTAAGTGCAGTTTTTCGGACCGCCGTAAAGCTGAACAGCCATTTTACAGCTGTCAACGCCCTGATAAATATATTTTTCCTCTGCATTCTGACGGTGACCCTTGCAAAGCACAACCGCCGCCGAGGGTTCAACCTCGCCTGCCTCAACGCCCAAAACGCTCGCAATTGCCTTTGCGGCGTCATTTCCGCCGGGGGCGCAAAGAGCGGTATTATCCGTTTCACCCTTTGAGAGAGCAGCGGCATAACCGTCACACCCCGAAAATCCGCAGGCGCCGCAGTTAGCACCGGGTAAACATTCACGGATTTTCTCCGCTTTTTCATCCTTGGGAACAGCCATAACAGCCGAAGCTATTGCAAGACCCAAGCCTGCAACAAGACCTGTGATTGCCACAATGGCAACTGCAATAAGAATTTTTATCATAATCACAGTCCCCCTTTAAGCAAACATATTATCGACAAGTCCCGCAAAGCCCAGGAAGGACATTGAAACGAGAGATGCCGCAACAAGCGTTATGGGAAGTCCCTGCAAAGCTTTCGGAATATCGCACCCCTCAAGCCTTTCACGGACACCCGCAAACATAACCATAGCCACCATAAAGCCGATACCGCCGCCGAGTGAATAAACAATTGACTGCCAGAAGTTGTAGCCGTTGTCAATGTTAAGAAGAACAACGCCCAATACTGCGCAGTTTGTTGTGATAAGCGGTAAGTAAATGCCCAGTGCATTGTAAAGCGAAACCATATACTTTTTAAGAACGATTTCAACAAGCTGAACAAGCGCCGCAATAACGAGAATGAAAACTATTGTCTGCAAATATTCAAGAGAATTTGCCTTGAGCAAAAGGTTTATGGGGTATGTAACGGCAGTTGCAAGCACCATAACAAAAATAACCGCCGCGCTCATTCCCACCGCCGTATTAAGCTTTTTTGAAACGCCCAAAAACGGGCAAATACCGAGGAATTTGCAAAGAATAAAGTTGTTTGTAAGAATTGCCGTGAGAAGTAATGACAGTGCTATTTTCATTTCACATCAACCTCCTCACATTTTTTGCCGTCGGCAATAAGCGCGCAGGACGACGCCATAGGGCAAGAAGCACAGCCGTTAAGCTCTGCTTTCGGCTTGCCGTTTCTTTCGGCAAGCTTATTGGAAAGGGCTATCATTATGCCGAATACAAAGAATCCGCCGGGTGCCAAAACAAATATTGTAAGCGGATTTTCATTTAAGAACGGAATTGTAAAGCCGTTAAACTGAATATCTCCGCTGAACACCGCAAGCAAATCCTTAATTCCCGAAAGGAATGTGCCCGAGCCGAGAATTTCACGGACTGTACTCATAAGGAAAAGCGCCGCCGTGAAGCCTATGCCCATTCCGAGACCGTCAACCGCAGACGCCAAAACCGCATTTTTCGATGCAAATGCTTCTGCTCTGCCCAAAATTATGCAGTTAACAACAATCAAAGGCAAATAGACGCCGAGAGCAGAGTCAAGAGCAGGCACAAAAGCCTTGACAAGCAATTGAATTATTGTAACGAACGATGCGATAATTACTATGTAAGCAGGGATTCTTACCTTCTGCGGAATAACCTTGCGAAGTGCCGAAATTACAATATTTGAGCAGAAAAGAACTGCCGTTGCCGCAATGCCCATTCCTATGGCACTTGAAACAGATGTTGAAACCGCAAGCGTGGGGCAGGTTCCGAGAACAAGCCTGAAAACGGGGTTTTCAGCGATAAGACCTTTTGTAAACTCTTTGCCTATTGATTTTTTCTCAGCCATTGTTCTCACCTCCCAAAGCATTTTCACAAATTTCCGTTGCCGTGTTCACACAGCGTGTTACTGCATTTGATGTAATAGTTGCGCCCGTAAGAGCCTGAATTTCATTATCTGCCGACGCGCTCTTTGAAACTGTCAGCGCACCCTTTTTGCCTAAATATTCATTTCTGAAGCTGTCTTTCTTTGCGTTCATACCAAGACCCGGTGTGTCGTCAATTGTAAGTATTTCAACGCCAGTAATCTTTCCGTCAGCAGAAAAGCCGGTCATTACCTCAATTTTACCGCCGTAGCTTTTGTCATCGGTAGTAACGGCAAAGCCGACTGTTTTACCGTCTTTGTCTTTAGCTACAAAATAAACATTGCCGTTTTTGTCGGTCTTTTCCTCGAAATTTTCCGCATTTTCGCAAACACGAAGTCTCGCTTCAGCGGCAGAAGCCGCCGCAACCTCTTTTATTTTCTCCTCAGTAACGGAGTTTGTCATTCCCAAAAGAGCCGTTGCAACCGCACAGATTACGAAAAGCGAAACGGTGGGAATAAGTATTTCCTTTAAATTAAATTTTTTCATTTCGCCTTCTCCTCCTTTTTGTTTTTAGGAGTACCGAAGGGCTTCGGCGTTGTTATATGCTCAATATGCGGAACTAAAATGTTCATAATGATGATTGAGAATGAAACGCCCTCGGGCAGATTGCCGAAAATTCTGATAAGCGATGTAATAATACCGCAGCCGACGGCGTAAATGATTTTTCCGCTCTTTGATATGGGCGATGTTGTGTAATCGGTCGCCATAAATACAGCTCCCAAAACAAGTCCGCCCGCCATAAGCTCGTAGAGCATAAATTCAAAATTGCCCTTGCCGGCTATTAGCATTATAACCGCAACCGTACCGATATAGGCTACGGGAATATGCCACGAAATAACTTTTCTTACAAGCAAATAAACAAAACCTATTAAAAGAGCCGCAATGCAAACCTCGCCGAGACATCCGCCCCGAAGTCCTAAGAACATACCGAGTAAGCTTTGCTCCGGATTTACGCCGCTTTTAAGCGAAGAAAGCGGAGTGGCACCCGTCAGCGGAACTGTCGACACAAGCGGTTCGGGGAACGAACCCATTTTTGACGGGAACGACGACATCAGAACAATTCTGCCGATAAGGGCAGGGTTAACAAAGTTCTGACCTATGCCCCCGAAGAACTGCTTGGCAATTACAATTGCGAAGAAATCGCCGATAATTACCATCCATACAGGCATTGTCGCAGGAACATTAAATGCAAGCAAAAGCCCCGTTACAACCGCCGAAAGGTCGCTTATTGTGTTATGGCGTTTCATAATCCGCCTTGAAAGATATTCAAATATTACGCATGCCGCAACCGAAACCGCTGAAAGTAAAAGCGTTCTTACGCCGAAAATGATATATGCGGCAACAAGTGACGGAACAAGCGCTATTATAACATCAAGCATTATTCCGCTTGTAGTCTGCCGTGAACGGAAGTGCGGAGAAGCACTAACCGTGAGTTTTTGTTTTATCTCGCTCATTTTGTCTGTGCCTCCCTTATAATTGATTTTGCCAATCTCATATGCTGAACCAGTTGCTTACCCGCAGGGCAGGAATATGCACATGAGCCGCATTCCATACACACCATTGTTCCCGCATGCTTAAGCTTTTCAACATCCTTCGCCTTTGCAAATCTTACAATGTTTGTAGGTGTCAGCCCCATAGGGCAGGATTCATGGCATTTTCCGCAACGGATACAGTCTGTTTCCTTTTTAACAGCCAATGCACCTTTGTCAGTCTTTGTGAATGCAAGCAGTGCGTTGTTGCCTTTCAAAGTGGGGTAATTTGTACCCGAAAGCGCCATACCCATCATCGGTCCGCCGCAAACTATTTTTTCGGGTTCGGCAGAAAACCCGCCGCAGAAATCAATTATGTAGTCCATTGATGTGCCCACGGGCACTCTTATATTTTTAGGTTCTTTAATTGCAGAGCCGTCAACGGTCATACTGCGTGAAACAAGGGGTTTGCCCGTTTTAAGGTATCTGCCCACAAATGCAATACTCGCAACATTCATTACAACACAGCCGACGTCAGAGGGCAGCTTTCCGGGCGGTATTCTTCTGCCCGTTGCGCTTTGAATTATCATTTTTTCAGCGCCCTGCGGATAGCGTGATTTAAGAATCATAATCTTAACCTTATCTCCGCTGTCATTGTCAGTGTTCGCAATATCCCTGAGAATCTCAATAGCCTTTGGCTTATTGTTCTCAACAGCAATTATCACGCTTTTAATATTAAGATATTTCGCAACGGCGTTAACACCCTCTAAAATATCGTCGCCGTGCTCCAAGCACTCACGGTAGTCAACCGTAATAAACGGTTCACATTCCGCCGCATTGATAATAAGCGTGTCAATTTTTGCGTTCTGCGGTAAATTAAGCTTTACATGCGCCGGAAAGCCTGCTCCGCCGAGTCCAACAAGACCCGACTCCCGTACAGCCTTAATAAAAGATTCTGTGTCATTTACCTCGGGCGGTGTAAAATCCGCTTCCGTGTCCGTGCCATCGCTCTCAATCACAACAGCCTTTGAAACTACACCCGACGCCAAACGGACATCCTTAATCTCCTTAACCGTGCCCGAAACCGAGGCAAAAACGGGTGCGCTGACATATTTTTCGCTGTCACCTATTTTATCCCCAATGCGAACATTGTCGCCCACCTTTACGGTCGGCGTGCAAGGTGCGCCGATGTTCTGCTGCATTGCAATTGTAACAAACTGCGGTGTAGGTATTCTGACTATCGGCATTTCAGCCGTATTTTTAAAATGGGCAATGTCTACTCCGCCTCTGCCCTTTTTAACAGGCTTTAATACTCCTTTCACCTTTCCATCTCCTTTGAAAATAATTTCTCTAATCCCTTAAAGTACGGTATCGAAGCTCTGAGTATTGCTCCCGTAATAACCCCCGTAACTACCGATACAACAAGCAGTACGGGCGCATATCCGAAAACAGCCGAGGAGCCGACCGTAATGAAAGATACCAATAATTGACCCAAGTTGTGACAAACCGCCGAAAGCACCCCTGCTCCGACACAGCCTGTCACTTTCAGCTTTCCGAGCACTATGAGCATACAAATTCCGCTCAGTACCCCGCCCGCAAGGCTCATAAGCCCTGCCACAGCCCCCCTTGTAAGAAACGCAAAAAAAGCTTTTGCACACACAATAAATAAGGTTTGCGGAACGCCGAGGCTCATTGCCGAAAACATAACGATTATATTTGAAAATCCGGGTTTTGCACCCGGCGGCAAAAACGCAAAGGTCGGCAAAAAGCTTTCAAGGAAAGAAAGCACAACCGAAAGCGATGTAAAAAGCGCCGTAACCGTTAATTTTTGAATTTTAGCGTTTTTCACTACCCTGTCACCGCCCGAGGAGCATTTTTACCGTTATTTTTAATTTCAACGGACACCCTGCTCGGTGCACAAACCGCTGACTGCCCTTTTTTTGAAAGATGCCCCGCATTTACACAAATTTTGTCACGGCAGGACGAGTCTTTTATATAGATTTCTCCGCCGCCGTAAACCACCGTAACACCGTTCACCGTTATTTCGTCTGTGTCCGCACCGTTTATATCCACCGTTTTATATTCTTTTCCGTCAACACGGATAACCGCTTCGTTACCGTTTTCATTCGGTCTTAACGCAAAAAGCAAAACCGATAAGCACAGGCAGATTAAAATTATAATAAAATCCCATTTTGTAAAAAGCTTTTTCATACCGCGCTCACCGAAAATCCGCTGTCTGTGAGCTTAAAACTGCCCTCAAGCTCTTTTGAAATTATTACACTTTTGTCTTTTTTAACGATAATGCACTGTGCATTGTATTTTTCGGCAAGTGTGAGTCCGTCCTCACCCAAAATGAAAATTGCGGTTGAAAGAAAATCCGACAGAGCGCCGCCGTTTGCTATCACTGTAACGCTTGTAATGTCGCTGTCCACAGGCAGAGCCGTTGTCGCATCAAAAATGTGGCAGTACCTTTTACCGTCTTTTTCAAAATATTTTTCGTAATCTCCCGAGGTTGAAAGGTAACAGTCATTTACATCTACCGTGGCGAAATATTCGCCTGCTCCCCCGAACGGGTCACGCACGCCGACTGTTACCGGGTCGGATTTACCGCATTTGCCGAATACGCCGACAGTTCCGCCGACAGTCACAATTCCGCCTTTTGCGCCGCTGTTTTTAAGGGTATTTACCCCTTTTTCGCAGACAGTGCCTTTGCCGAATGCTCCGAAGCTCATTTTTCCGCCGTTTAAAAGCGTTATTTTATTTCCGCTGACGGATAAATTTTTCATATCGGCTTTTTTTACGGCGTCCGCCAATTCCTCATCTGACGGAATACTGCCGCCGCCCGAAATGTTCCAAATATCGGATATAGGTTTTGAGAGAAGTGTCATTTCACCGCAATTTGAAATTAAATCCGCACATTCATTTATGTAAGAAACAAGCTCACCGCTGTCATCGGTATACTCGCCGTTTTCATTCAGCTTAAACACGGCGGATGTTTTCAATGTGTCTGACAGCACAATTGAGTCAAGGCGGTTTATTTCGTCAATAGCACTTTTGGCTTTTCCTTCGCCGTCTTTTGTGCCGAATACCGTAACCTTAACTTCACTTCCGCAGGCAAAGCCGTACTGTGTTTTTTCGGAATACATATCTTTAACAAAAGAAAAAATGAACACCGCTGAAATTACCGAAACACACAAAATCGGAAGAAGCTTTTTTACGGTTTTCAACTCATCACCCCACGGCACGCAGTTCGATATACTATTTATATAATACTATATCGGTTAAAAATATTCAATATAAAATGCAAAAAAATTTTATTTTAAAAATGCCCCAAACCCCTTGAAAAATAAGGGTTTTATTGATAAAATATTAACAATCTGAAAGCTTAAGGAGAACGCTATGAACACACAGTTTAACTTCTGTATGCCTGCCGAAATTTTAAGCGGTAAGGACACAGTAAAAAACAGCGAAAACATATTTTCCTCGCTCGGCAAAAAGTGTCTTATTGTAACGGGAAAATCCTCTGCCGAAAAATGCGGTGCTCTTGCCGATGTTACATTCGCACTTAAAAAAGCTGAAATTGAATATTTCGTTTTTAACAAAATAACAGAAAATCCGCTGACACGCACCTGCTGTGAGGGCGGAAAAATCGCCCGTGAATTCGGCGCTGATTTTGTTATCGGCATCGGCGGCGGCTCACCCCTAGACAGTGCAAAGGCAATTTGCGTATATGCCGCAAACAGCCACATTGTAAATGACGGGATTTACACGGAAGAAATCAAAAATCCCCCTCTGCCCCTCGTTTTAATCGGTACAACCGCAGGAACGGGAAGTGAGGTTTCGGGTGTTTCGGTGCTTACCCGTGAAAACGGCAGAAAGCAAAGCGTAAGCGGCAAAAACTATTATGCAAAATATGTGTTAGCCGACCCGAAATACACCTATTCTCTCCCTGCATCATCAACTGTTTCAACAGCGCTTGACGCATTTGCGCACGCAGTTGAGTCCTATTTTTCAAAAAAGCACGATTTTCTTTCACGCAAATTTTCCTGCCTTGCCGTCGGCGAAACAGTCCCGTTTTTATCAAAATTCACAAATCCCGATTTTACATTGACGGAAAAAGAGCGTGATACGCTTTATTTTGCCTCGCTTTACGCAGGCTTTGCGCTGAACCGCGGCGGCACCTGCTTTCCCCACGGAATGGGCTACGCTTTAACTGAAGATTACGGTGTACCGCACGGCATGGCATGTGCTGTGTTTATCCCCGCTTTTCTTAAAGAGGCTAAAAAAGGTGATGCCGAAGGATTTGCCGAAATAATTAAAGCGTGCGGGATTTCGGAAAATGAGCTTTGGAGATTGCTTAATACTCTTTGTAAGGCGGATATTACAATCCCGATAGAAAAAATTGAGGAATACAGAGTGCGTTGGGCTACTCTTAAAAACTTTAAAAATTCACCGACAGACTTTAATGCGGACGACGGTGCATCGCTTGTTTACAATCTTTTCGGAGAATAACGCATTTTCTGTGTTTTATCCAAAGAAAAGAGCCTTGCATTGTTAAATGTAACCAATAGAATTGAACCGTAAAAAGCAAATAATACTATATATTGGGATATATAGATAGTTTTTGTCTAAAACGTTTGCTGCTATTTTTGCCCAAACCGCACTTTTAGATAAATATTAACTAAAAGTGAATTTCAAAAAATTTGACAAATTATTTTTTGATAGTATAATTACAGGTGAACAGTAATTCACCGACTGAATTGCTACCAAAATTATTTTTACAAACGGAGGAACCTTTTATGGCAGACACAAGATTCGCTATTGCGCATTATCATGACGCAGCAGCTATCAACAGACAGCTTGATGACCTTATCAGCAAGCCCATTTACTCAATCAAACCCGAAACTCTTAAAATGTACGAGGATGAGTATTACGGCAAAAAATGCACAAAGTCAAAGGAAATGATTGACGAAGCAAGAGCTATTATCCCCGGCGGCGTTCAGCACAACCTTGCATTCAACTATCCCTTCCCCCTTGTTTTCACAAAGGCAGACGGCGCTTACCTTTATGACATTGACGGGAACAAATATTTTGACTTCCTTCAGGCAGGCGGCCCCACAGTTCTCGGCTCAAACCCGAAGGTAGTTCGTGAGCAGGTTATTGACCTTCTTAACACCTGCGGTCCCTCAACAGGTCTTTTCCACGAATTTGAATACAAGCTTGCAAAGAAGATTTCAGACAGTGTTGAAACTGTTGATATGTTCCGTATGCAGGGTTCAGGTACTGAGGCTTGTATGACAGCAGTTCGTGTTGCACGTCTTGCAACAAAGAAAAAGAATATTCTTAAAATGGGCGGCGCTTACCACGGCTGGTCAGATCAGCTCGGTTACGGTATCCGTGTTCCCGGTTCTAAATTTACACAGGCAAGCGGTGTTCCGCTTTACCTCTTCAAGCACACTCAGGAATTCTTCCCCGGCGACCTTGAAGACCTTGAAAGAAAGCTTTGGCTCAACCAGTTCCGCGGCGGCACAGCAGCAGTATTCATTGAGCCGGTTGGTCCCGAAAGCGGTACAACTCCTCTTGATTACGATTTCAACAAGGGCGTTGAAAGACTTTGCCGTAAATACGGTGCTCTCCTGGTATTTGATGAGGTTGTTACAGGCTTCCGTATCGGTATGGCAGGCGCACAGGGCTTCTTCGGAGTATCTCCTGACCTTACAATCTTTGGTAAGGTTATTGCAGGCGGTTATCCGGGTGCGGGCGGACTCGGCGGTAAGAAAGAATATATGAAGTACCTCGGTGCAGGTCTTGACGCAACAGGCGAAAAGATTAAGAAAGCATTCACCGGCGGTACAATGACAGCTAACCCGCTTTCATGCTGCGCAGGTTACTTCACTCTTGAAGAAATCGACAAGCAGAACGCATGCCAGAAGGCAGGCGAAATGGGCGACAGACTTACAAACGGTCTTTCAGAGCTTGTTGCCAAACACGGTCTTCCGTTCGTTTGCTGGAACGAAGGTTCTATCTGCCACCTTGAAACAGTTGGTACAATGCACTATTCAATCAACTGGACAAAGCCGTGGACTATCCCCGGTGTTCTTGACGCAACCTCAAAGCGTAAGAAAGAGATGCAGTATATGGGCGCTGCTTATATGGCAGAGGGTCTTGTTACTCTTGCAGGCTCACGTCTTTATACTTCAGCTGCTTACACTCCCAAGATGATTGATCAGGCTCTTAAGTGCTTCGATAAGGTATTTGAGAACGTAGCTGTTAAGCCCGAATAAATTTACAACCACTGAAAAAGGGCGGACTTTTCGTCCGCCCGAATTTATATTGAGGTGAAAATTATGGAAATAATGGAAGCAAAAGAGCTTGTTATTAAAGCGGGTATTGAGCTTTTAAAAGAGGGTCTTATTGTCCGCACATGGGGTAACATTTCATGCCGTGTGTCTGACACACAGTTTGTTATTACTCCCTCAGGCATTGCTTATGAGGATTTAACTCCCGAGAAAATAGTTCTCGTCAATATTGCTGACTGCACTTATGACGGTGACATTAAACCCTCTTCCGAAAAAGGAATCCATGCGGCTTGCTATGCACTCCGCCCCGAGGTTAATTTCGTTATCCACACTCATCAGGTTAATGCTTCAATCGTGTCGGCTCTCGGCCGTGACATTAACAATGTAACAGGTGATGATAAGGATGTTATCGGCGACAATGTTCCGATTGCCGCTTACGGCCTTCCCGGAACGGGCAAGCTTAAGAAAGGTGTTATCGCCGCAATCACAAGGTCGGATTCAAAGGCGGCTATTATGGCTCACCACGGCGCAGTTTGCATGGGCACGGATTATGAAGATGCAAAGGATGTTGCGTCTCGTCTTGAAAATGTTTGTGAAAGATTTGTTCTTAATAAATATGCAGAGCTCAAAGGTCACTTCGGCGGCAAGCTTGCTGATATTAACAGCTATGTTGTTGATAAATACGGCAAGAAGGCTGATGCTCCCGAAATTCCCGCTTGCAAGAGTGAGAGAGACGGCAGTGTATTCAACATTTCACTTGTTGACGGTGACGGCGCAGTAACAAGAATCGACATCGAAACAGGCAATGTTATTGCAGGCGACGGCTGTGAAGAGTCAATTGAGCTTCACAGAGCTGTTTACAAAAAGCGTGACGATGTTAATTACATTTACCACACAAAGAATGAGTATGCTGTTGCGGCGTCAAAGCTCGGCAAAACAATGAAGCCCTTGCTTGACGACTTTGCACAGCTTTGCGGCCCGACAGTAAGACTTGCCGCCTACAATCCCAATGACACGCTTAAGACCTCTAAAAAGGTTGTTAAAAAGCTTAAGGGCAGAAACGCAGTTTTACTTGAAAATAACGGTGCTCTTTGCGTTGCAGGCAGTGAATATGATGCAGGCGCAGTTGAAATCGTTATGGATAAAGGCTGTAAAACTTACATCGGCGCAAAAATGTTTGAACGATTCAAACCCATTAACCCGATTGAAACCCGCCTTATGAGAATTATTTACCTTAAGAAATATTCCAAGCAGGCAGGCAAATAAAAAATATCGCAATCAACAATTCACCCCATACCACACGGTATGGGGTATTATTATGCCTTTTTAAATTTATTTACAAAATACATTATTCCGTCAACGAACAAATTGATGAAATATGATAAACAAAGAGAACAGAAAATTACCGTAATAACGATTATCGGAAAAGCTGTCAGCTTGTGACCGTCTACATCATAGTAATAATACGCAATATCATAAACAATATCATCAATTACATAAGAGATTAAGTATGCACCAAGCGTTAAGCCCGACAGCCTTGAAACCGCCTTATTCAAAAAGCTTTTATTCTTTAATGCATCATTCGTTTTAAGAATTAAAGAGAATATCGCAACAGATATTACAGCAACAAAAACCGAATTGTAATTTGTTATGCAAAGCGATTGCAGCATAGTATGATTATAACAAACTGCAAAATGCATGGCACTCATAATAACAGCAGAGGCAATCGCCGTCAACGCACAGTAAACACCTTTAATTTTAATGCCGTATTCCTTTAAATAACAGCCGATATAGTAATAACCTAACGGATAAGCTATATCCCACCAGCCTTGCTCAAGCTTAAACAGTGAGAATACGCTCGGAATAAGCATTGTAATTGCCGCAAAAGATATAACAAGCCGTTGCTTTTCTTTTTGACTGTCAAGGTTTTTGTATGCCAAATTCAAAAACGGAATTATTAAAAATAATCCCACATACATATCAATATACCAAGAATAATGCGATGTGCCCATTTGAAATATTTGCTTCCAAAACGGTTTATCCGCAAAAACCAGGCTGTCGTAAAGACAACATATAATTTCCGTAATAACAAGTGTTGCAACAGTTCTGACTGCACCCCAATAATAACGCTTACTCCACTTTTTTTCAGACATCAAATATCCTGTTGCTATGATAAACAGCGGAACACAGGTCATTGCCAAATTTCTTATATTAGTTAAGAAAAACATTTTTACACCGATTAACGGTGTATTGTAATAATCCGTATGTAAAAAGAAATGCACTGTCACTACAAGGCAAAAAGCCGTAATCTTTATTAAATCAACAGCGTAATTTCGCTCTTTGACTGTCTGTTTTTCAAGCGTTTTATGCAACCAAATCCCCCCTTTACAAAACAAGGCGTGAACAGTCACGCCTTCAATTTGCATTTATTATCTTAAAAGGTTTATAAAACAGCAGGTGTCGGCGGGTGCCATTCCGCACATATCTAAATACCAATCAATTATTTGCTCGCCTGCGAAGAAGCAAATCACAACCGCAACGCTCAAATGAGGTGCAAACGGCACTTTACGGGGGACTTTGCCTTTATTTTTAATCGCCATGAAAACAAGATAAATCGTGCCGATTGCCGCGCCCATAATAAGAGCCAAAATGACTTGTTTCCAACCCAAAAGGAAGCCGCACGCCGCCATGAGCTTAATATCTCCGCCCCCCATTCCGCCTTTTGTGATGAGAGCGAGGATAAATAAAACTCCGCTTGCGGCAAATATGCCGATAAAGCGTACAAGGAAGCAGTCAAGCTCAAAGCCGCCGTCATTGATAAGCTCCTGTATGTAAACAAAAATTGCGCCGACAAATACCGTTATCCACATTGAATCGGGAATTTCCATTGTACGGAAATCAATTACCGCCGTCACAAGCAGTGCCGCAAACGCAACGCAATAACCCACAAAGGCGAGGTTTATTTTGCAGTCTGTCGCAAGCCAAAAAATTGCCGTAAAGCCTGCGCCCGTAAGCGCCTCTACTATGGGGTACTGCGGCGAAATTTTCGCCTTACAGTAACGGCATTTTCCTCCGAGGAACAGCCAGCTGAAAAGCGGGATTAAATCCTTAGGGTAAAGCCGGTGATTACAGCTCATACAGTGGCTGTTCGCCTTAACGAAATTTTCGCCCTTCGGTATTCTGTAAATCAGTACATTTAGGAAACTGCCGATTACAGTTCCGAAAATGAATGTAAAAACCGATACAAACAGTTTGGGAAAAATCATATAATCCATATTTTACTCCTCACTTATGTTGGCATTTTCTGTCTTTTTTATTTTGTCATTGCGCTTTTTTGAAATAACCGCCCACGCAATAAGAATTACAATTGAAACACCTGTTATAACTGCCCCTGCGACGAACCCTTGAGGGCAGTATTTCATTTCCACAATATGCTCGCCCTTTGAAATTTCGGTCATAAGAATGTGGCTATTGTGCTCATAAAGCGGCACTTCGTTTCCGTCAACAGTAATTGTCCAACCCTCGTCAAAAGCCGTGGAAATGTAAAGCAAGCCGTCTTCGTAGCTTCTGACCTTTGCCTTAACATAAGTGTCATCAAATTCGAGCAATTCCGTATCGCTCATTGCATCAAGCTTTTCATAAGCCTTACTGAATTTATCCATATCAACAGTAAAACAAACAGAAGACAAGCTGCTGAGCTCTGAAAAATACTTTATGTTGCTGTCGCCGCTGTCATTTCCGCCGAAAGTAAATTCTGCCGTGTCGCCTTTCTTAACATTGCCTAATTCGTACATTCTGCCTGTGCCTATACCGTACGCATAATAATCGGTCTGCTTGCCGTTAAGCGACACCGAAACACTTGTAAACTCTTTGGTATCAATGTATACATACATTATTCCGTCGCTCTCGGCAACAGCGCTGTATGAAACTGACGCAGGCTTGGTTTTATCTAAAATTCTGAATGAAAAATCAATCATTTTCTTTTCAATGTATTCGTAATATTCTCTTGCGTCCTCCGGGAATTCCGCCCCCTCATCTTCATACACCTTTGTCATACGCTCAATAACAGAAATATGTTCACAGTTTTCATATTCAAAATTTTTCGGCTCGCTGTATGCAAGAACACTGTCTTCTGTGCCGGTTATTGCCTTTAACCCCTCATTTTGATTGTCAATCGGAACAACATAACCCAAAGGGTCCCAATTTTTTACATTGCTGTTTACCGTAAACATAAACGGCATTGTGTAGTTATTTTTAAACAGCGTGTAGCCGTTTTTATCATATATTTTTTCACGGAACTGACTTTCGGAAACTCTCCCCGTGCCGTCAAGGTAATAAGATGTAGGATACAGCAAATTAAATGCCGGAGTTTGCTCCTGTGCGCCGTTTTGGTAATTAAGCCTGTTTCCGTAAGAGCCAAGCATATTTACGCTGTCAGAAAAATTCTCGTCCGCCATTGAGGAATAATATTCCAAGCTGTTATATCCGAAAAGCTGACCGTACATAATCATATTGTTGAATGTCTGTTTTTTGCTTGCAAATGTAAGACGCTCGCTTTTATCAAGATTATTTGCCGCCTCATTAACATCTGCATACTCACTCAAATTGTCTGAAAACTCAACTGTGTTGATATTTTTACTGTTAAAAGCAAGAGTTTCCCCAACAATCGCAATCAGGAGAACAACCGTTACAGTATTTTTTACGGTTACTTTTTTTGAGCCTAAAAGAAGGATAACCGTAAACAGTATTATAAATAAAACTACTGTCAAAATCAGCGGTACGGAGAAAAATTCCTGCCGTAAACCTTTGTCAAAATACAATCCCAGTGTACAAACACCCGCAAAAGCTGTTCCTGACAGTATTCCCAAAACAGGAATCTTTTCAATAGAACTAAATGCTTCAAAAGCCATTTTTATCAGTATAAAGCTGTATAAAAAGACAAATCTGTATTGAATACCTGCCGGTTCGCCAAAGCCGTGCCACATATTTGTGAGCGGATGAACAAAAAATGAAATCCAGAAAAATGCTACTAAAAATGCGCTGCCGATTTTTTTTCTTGCCGATATTCCTTTTGAAAAGAAATATGAAACAAAGAGAATGCACACTGCAATGCCTGCGAATGCAAAAATGTATTCTTTTGAAAGCAAGGTTGAGTAAGTATTTTTTGCAGGGTAAATATGCCCCGCTAACAGTCCCCAAATGCTTGAAAAATTAAAATGCTCGTGACTGTGAACAGTTCCCTTGCCTGTCACAGCAAAGGATTTATACGCAGGCAGTGTGATTATTGCCGACAGTGCACCCGCAAGAAGTGACGAAAAGGCAAATCTAAATATACTGCCCAGCAAATACGAATTTTTAAATATAGCAAAAATATTTACACTGCCATCTTCTTCCTGCTCACCGCCCTTTGGCGCTGTTACCCCCTCGTATGTTACATCGTCATCGGCAATAAAGGAATAAATAAAGTACAGCACGCAGAAAATGCAGACCATCCAGCCTATGTAGAAATTTGAAATAATTGTAAGACCGAGGAAAAGTGTATAAAGCCAAGCACTTTTACCGTCCATCAGGTTCTTAAGTCCCAAAATAACAAGTGGGAAATAAATAATTGCGTCATACCACGCCGTAAGGTATATTCCGCAAATCATCAATCCGGAAAATGCCCACAGAACCGAAAAAACAGGTATTGACCAATCGTTTTTATTGTAGTAATGCTTAAGAAAAATGCCAAAGGTTAAAGCCATAAGCACAGGTTTAATTAAGGTTATCAAGGAAAAGGCATCATCCATTGCATTTACAGGGAAAAACAATGCAATTAAATTTAAAGGACTTGCCAAATAATAAGCAATATTCGACCAAAAATTCACACCCGCGCCCATGTGCCATGAAAAAAGCAGTGAACCGCCGTTTTTGATTTTATCACTAAGCTCTGCAAGGAACGGTATATACTGTGCCATACCGTCGGAAAATGCTGTCGTTGCACTTCCAAACGGATATACTCCGCCGATTGCATAAAGCACAAGCATAATTGCAAGTGTAATTACAGGCGCCACCCAAATACAGTTAAACTTTTTGGCTTTCACATTATCAGCATCCTTTATATTGTTATTGTACGGAACAGATTTTTCCGTTCCATAGTGGCTTAGCGCCTTATTTATTATATCACAATTTTCTTGCGCAACAGCGCAAGAAACGGCGACAGCCGTATGGGCGACAG
>DERX01000072.1:0-31105 GCA_002361875.1 Ruminococcaceae bacterium UBA3329 | reverse complement strand
ATTGTATTTCGTGAGGTTATTATAGCATAAAAATCAGTAATGAGCAATGTTTCCAAAAGAAAAAAGCGAGGGTTTAAGCCCTCGCTTTTTCATTAACTATAATTTTAATAATTATTCTGCCGGATGGTGGTCTTTTGCATCGCCAGCGTTCTGGCAAACAACTGTTGCTGCGCCTGTGTTAGCAGTGATTGTGATTGTGTAATCGTTATTATGGACACCATCGTCAGAAAGAGGGCACTCAGGAAGCTGACCATCGTCAAACATTGCAGCAATGCCTGCTTCAGTAGCATTAACATTGTAGTTTGTCTTGTAAGATGCGGCATTTGTCTTGATTGACTTGATGTTTGAACCGCAGGTCTTATTATTTGCGTTTGTCTGGATTGCGCCGTAAAGCGGAATAGCAACTGCAATAAGGATACCCATGATAACAACAACGATCATAAGCTCAACAAGTGAAAAGCCTTTTTTGTTCATAAGTTTTCTCATAATAATTTCTCCTTCATGAAATTAAATAAAATATATGTATTATGGCGTTTCGCCTAAATACCGTGTTAGCTGTTATGCTCCGATTCACTGCACACAATTTCAATATCAACATCTGAATTGACTGTGACCGTGTAATATGTACCGTTTACCGGGCAATACGGAAGTACACTGCCGTCGAAATAACCAAGAAAGGCTTCTTTAAATACATCTTCGGCATTTTCAAAACTACCGTTAAAAGAAGAATGACCGTCCTTAAAAATTTTGTTGTCATTTGCATGGTCCAAAATGTACCTTGCGTGAGCTGCTCGGATTGACCTTTGATTATCCTGGCAGGTACGCTTTTCTGCATTCTTTTGGATTGCACCGTAAAGCGGAATTGCAACCGCAATAAGGATACCCATAATAACAACAACTATCATTAACTCAACAAGGGAAAAGCCCTTCCGGTTAATCGTTTTCCTCATTGAAAATCCTCCGTTGTTTAGCGTATACGTGAATTTTCCGTAACCTGTATTCACATTATATTCCCGTTGGCGAATTTTGTCAAGCACTATTTTTGCACAAATGTATTGAATGATTCTTGTGATAAATCACAAAGGCAATCAAAGTTTAAATATTTCGCTGAATTTACAGCTTTATTCGCACCCGGCTATGCCCAAAACTTTTGAAACAGGTGTAAGCACTGCCTTTATTGCCTTACCTGCCGCAGGGTTCTCCTTGCAAACCTCAATCAATGCAGGTGACCAGGAATTATAATACTTATCAATTATATAATCTCCAACCGCTGTGCCCTTTAAAACATTATCTCTGAATTCTCTGAGTGCTCCGACGGTTCTTGCGCCCTCTTGTGTGCCGTCAATGAATAAAAACTCCGTAAGGCAAGACGCCATATTAACGCTTGTAGTAAGCTCACTGACATTACCCTTTGAGTCAGCCGCACGCTCTGAAATAAAGCGTATCATATTAGCGTCTCCGTAAATGTGGTCCGAACAGTCTACGATATTTCCATACACATTCGGATTGCGTTGCTGAATGACCTTTACTTTACTGTCAGGCTTTCCCTGAACCTCAAGCGTCTTTCCGCCCTCAATCGCACTGTCAACTTTAACTCCGTTGCTGTCTAAATATATTGTATCGTGATTCCAACCGGCAGGATATGCAGTATCGCCCCATTTTGCTTCAAGAACAGGATACTGCCCCTCCATTGTGAGCGATTTGCCTTTAGAGTTGAAAACTGTAAGCTGTGTAACTATCTCATAATCATTAATCTCATCGAGTCCGGATTTAAAATCAAATTCTACTGTTGAAGTAAGATAATAGTAATACTGATCTTCTTTCATATCATACATATTATTATTTGCTGATGTTTCACCGTTCGTTTCCTGTCCCTTTTTTTCGAGCCGGTCGAGCGATGTTGCCACTCTGAATGAAATGTCAATAGGTACCTGCCCCATTCCCTCATCATCAAGAAACGCTATGCTGTTTCCCGAATCATACGGACGGATATACAGAAATTCGCCAAGGTATTGATTGGTTTCGCTGTCATATGTCGGGGCAGAGAAAATATAAGTGTAAAGATCCTTCGCATCTGTTGACGGGCTTTCCCCCGACAGAACTTCACCTTCTTTAGGCACAACCTTACTCTCTGTCTTCCAAGTAATTGTTTTGGTATCTTTATTATAAATTACGCCCGCTTCAACTGCTTCATCAAAAATTAAATCCGCCTTTTGTGAGTTTATCAGCGAATCCTTGCCGTTTTCAAATTTATTGCATGCCAAATGAACCGCTGACTGAACTTCCCAACGGTGCGTTGCTAAATTATATGTTTTTGAAAAATTATTAAGAAGCTGACCTGCTATGGAAATGACCGAGCCGACAATCGTGACGGCAATTATCATTTCAATAAGTGTGAAGCCTTTTTTATTTTTGCAGAGATATTTAAACATAGTAATCACCCTATAAAGCGGTTTATGCAAGAAAACAAAAATTTCAGCTAATCAATCACTTTAGTGCCGAGAAAAACTCGGCACTTGTTTATTTCTTTATGCGTCGTCACGGCAGGCAACTGAGTTAATTCCGCCGACATCGGACGCTGCCATAGCCTCATACTGGCCTTTGCCTGTTGTGCGGTAGAACTGGGTATTTTCACTCCAGCGCCCATCAGCAGGATTACCGACCTCGTTATAGCCGTCGCATGGTGCAAGCGGATCTCTTGCCCAGCAAACAACAGCCTTCTCGCCATCATTCCACTCGCCGTCCTGGTTAGTATCTTCATAGCCTGTCGCGAACCAAATACCGTTAAGGCAACTAATTTGAACAATGTTGTAATACGGATTGTCAGAAATTTTAACCGCTTTCCAAAGGTATGTCGCATTGTCCTCTGACTGTTTTCCTGTTCCCTTTGCATCATACCAATATCTGACATTTACCCAAGAACCGCCCTGACCGTTACCGGTGTAAGATTTAACATCTAACGAGCCGCCGTAGCGTCTACTGCCCTGATTAGGAAGACTGCTGTTACCGCAGTAAAGAGCAGGAGAAATTGTTAAACCTCTAAGATTCGTTTTGCCTGTTGCCTGATTTCCGACTGCTACCCAATAGTCATTTGCATATTCAATGTCATTGATTGAGGAAAGCGTTGAAATAAAGCCGTAGCCCTGCTCGTAATACCTGTTTTCCTGTGTGGATTTATCAAAGAATGTACGGAACTGAACTGCAAAGGTCTTGTTGGCTGTAGAATAGTCAAAGGTTACCGGATTGGGGTTTGAATCACTTTCAGCCTGATGAACACCTACTGTGCTCTTCCAAGACTTTGATTTAGTTTGGAATGCCTTGCCCTCAACATTGTCAATCCACTGATATGACTGGAATTCAGCCTCAACCGCATTGTCGTCATATTTATATTCTTTACCCTCTGTGTTTAATTCCTCTGCATTAAGTCTTGCCCACCAGGAAAGCACCGTACCGTTATCAGTACCCCACATAGCTTCGGGGTAATTGTCCCAAGTAGTGCCCCAAACAGCGCAGGTTACCTTTGTGTCAACCATCGGGTGACAGCGAACATAGTTATAGTTGCCGTTAGGAATTGTGTTGTGGTCGTTTTGGTCAGGTGCACCGCCGTCCGAAGAACGGTAAAGTATATGACGGTTATTCTGCCAATATTTTGCACCGTACATATTACCGATATGAGCAACCAAGCCTATACCTAAGAAGTTGTACTCGTCAGCAGCCTTGTCAGAACCGGGACCGTTCGGATTTGATGCTCCGTCAAGAAGCTTTGAGTCAAGATAATAGAACTGATGGAAATAGTTTGACTCGTCAGCAAGTCTGTATCCTGTTCTGTCAACAGCCTGATATTCGTATGTTGTATTACCGTTTGCCTTTTGATTAGTAAGCCAAGCCGTGCCTGCACGAAGATAAACAATACCTATCGGCATAACATTATTAATAAATGCAGGATAGGTTGAACCTATACCCAAAGTACCGCCTGACTGCCTAAAGGTTATTGAACCGCCCTGTGCATAACCGACAGCGAGGGAAACATTAATATCTTTTTCACCGGCAGTCGGAATTTTAGCATTTGCAACTTTTAAAATTGTGACAGTTTCACGGCGGTTTGCATAATAATATGAGAAATGCTTTTCACCTGTTTCATTATCAAGCATATAAGCATTTTGGTCTATTGACGGGTTTGCCGCAATGTGAAGTACAAATGGGTGTGAATAGTAAGAGCATGTAATGTCAATAACCTTACCGCCGGTCAGATATTGCTGCCGTTTTATCTCACCCGGCAAACCTCTTGTATTATAAATGGTATTCTCGTTAAAGTCCTTATCTAACTGTATCTTTTTAGTTAAAGAGTTCTTAAACTCTGTTAACTCGTCTGCATCAACATTTGCATCAAAGAATTTACCCGTTACAGCATAGCCGAGGTTGGTGTAGGGCCAATACCAAATAGAGTCCATCCAGTGCCTGCCACCGGAACTTGCTCTTCCCTCATAAACACGTGTTGCATTTGGCCTAATAGTTGCTGCCTTACCGGATAACATATACGGTGTCATTCCGAAGGTGCCTCTCCAAAGCATATTCTTTTCCGTAGCACCCTCTAAAATGTCATTGCTTTTTCTGTCAAGAGATGAATCCACCGTTAAGTCATTACCACTGTTATTATTGTTATGATTTGCTGTTTCATAGTAATGATCTAATGTTTCTTTTGCAACAAGCAGGTTAGCTTTTGTTTTATCAGTTGCAATATCAAGAGAAGCGCCGTCATGAGCCTTTCTTGACCAAACATCATAGGCTGACGGAATATATCCGCAGTAAAGAGTGTAGGTTTCAGTCGGATACTTCGCAACATCTGCGTCAATTACCGTTCCGCCGTCTGCTACATCATAGTTCGCGTAAGAGGTAGAGCCGGCATAAGGCTGTAAATCGCCGATATTGTCACTGCCCTGAAGAACAATTGCACCGACAGATGTTAATGTTATGGGGTAAGACGCCGTATTAACTGAAGACGGATCAACACTGTTAATTTGATAATATGAATTTCCGTCAGCTCTAAGCCAAGAGAGAGCTTCATAATCCCATTCATCGTAATAGCCTTGACCTCTGATTTTCCAGCCGCCATAAGAGCTTGCCTTACCAACACTGTTTTTAACAGTTTCAAATGTGCCGTCACCGATATTTTTTGTCAAAAGCATATTGTCAAAGCTACCGTTTCTTTGCCCTTCGTTCATGTAGTAGTAAAGCATTTTACCGTCAGAGGCATAGAAATACGCATTCTGGGAAGCTGCCCCGCCGTCAAGAGCCGTAACGGTCCACATATTCTGCGTTATCGCCATAGCGTCATTTTTTCTTGCAGTTGTGGATGTTGCGCCGTCAGTACCTTGAACAAGCTTATAACCTTCTGTACCCTCTTGCCCTACTGCAGCTCTTCGAGCCATAAATTTGTATGAAACCGATGTACTCAATTTCTTTTCCGCATTGATATAGCTGTTGCCCTCAACACGGTTGTGGTTTATATCGGTATAATAGGTATAATCACCGCCCCAATAGTAGTTACCAGTTTTTTCGTCCTGCCAGAAACGCCTGATTTGACCGTTGTCACCGCACATTACATAATAGCCGTATTTTTCACCGTCTTCTCCGACCGCGTATTGGTCCGCATCTTCGGCAGAAACCCAGGAAACATCATTCATTGCAGATGTAAGCGGAGCATCGTTCATTCCTTTCTGAAGAACAATAAGTCTGTCGTTGCCCTTTGAATCCTTTTCAGTTTCACCGCGAGTTACATAATAGCGGTAGCCGTCTGTTGACTTTTCACCGACCATAATCGCAGACGGCGCGTCAATCTGAATTTTTGCTTGATAGCTTTTATATTTAAGGGTCAAAGGCGAATTGCTGAAGTTAACATCAGTTCCGCCGTAAAGTATAATCTGCAAAACTCGACTCGATACAGTCGGATCATCAGATTTAATGCGCTGCATTGTGTAATCCTGACCGTATTTGAGTTTTTCATCATCAGTGCATTCATTCGGGTTACCGTCTTTATTGCAATAAAGCTCATAAATATCCGTAGTATTCGGACCGGGCTCATCAATAAAACTGAAGCCCACTGCCGCAACAGTTAAATATGCCTCTTTAAAATCATCGGTAAGAGACTTCGGGAACACCTGAAATGTTGAATTCGGAACCTCACCTTTAGTTGTTGCAAAGCCTTGCTCAATATCGTTAGGGTTTGAAACAAGCAATTGAGCCTGTGAGGCTACACGGTAGGACACTGTTTCGCCCGGTGTCGCACTCGAAAGCGTAATATCGGCACTTCGAACATCAACAGCATAGCCTTCGTTTTCTGTGTCACTGTTAGTTATAAAATTACCTATAACCTTTTGCAAAATTCCGGCATTGTTGTAAATTGATTTTGCTTTCTCGCCGGATGTTTTAATAGTCTCAAAGTTTGTTACAAATAAAGGTGTTATGCAAAAAAGGACAAGAACAAGAATTGTTAAAGCAACAAGTGTTTCAACAAGAGTTAAACCTTTTTTGTTTGTAACTAAAGCTTTAATTTGCTTTATCATTAAAAGCCCTCCCTTTATCAGTATTTATTTCCTTCTTTGGGATTAAAAACAGTTCCGCCTTCAGGGTCTCCCCATTTAATATTAGTAGGACCTATATTGCTGGGCTGAATCAAATCAAGAACTGAACCAAATCCTCCGTCAACCGTAACTTCACCGTTTGCCGCATACTTCACTTGAATTTTTCTTACAAGAACAGTTTTATCATTGAAATACGGCGTCGGGTCGCCCTCACGGAATTGGTACTCTGATTCGGGTCTCGTTTCAGTATAATTAACATTATTTGCGGTATATGCCGCATCGCTTACAGAACCGGTGTAATAAAGCTCATTTATAAGCTTTGCCTTTTCAACAAGTGCGTTGCCGTAATTAAAACCACCCTTACCGTCAATAACGGCATCAAGGAAATATTTAAGAAGGTCAATACCCTTTGCCGTAACATTTTCACCGTCAATGGTACCGTCCTCTGAATATCCGCCGTAGAAATATGCCATATCACCTGCGTTGAATACACGGTAAGTCTCCGTTGCGCCGCCTTGGTTAAATATTTTTACATATACATTTCCGTTAAAATAAACCTTATTTGCCGGAACGGTTACGCCCTCGCACATTAAGCCGCCGTTCTTTACGGGAACAGGGTCAATACGCGTTGTAAGACCGTTCGAGCCCTCGCCGAGCATTACCGTTCCCATACGGTAACGGTTACCTACTGTATTTACTAAAGAATTGACTTTTTTCTCTATTCCGCTTATAAATTCAGAGTTTATCTTAGACGGTTTAATATAATAAACGCCCATAATAATGTCGCCGTCAATAACAATTTCATCACCGTAAAGACCGACTGAATTGTAATTGCCCTTTGTGGGAACAACATTAAGTCCGCTGTTAATAAACAAATCTTCAGGCGTTGCAAAAATGTAATAGTTGTGAACTTTATCTCTCGTTTTTATCATCGTCGATTTTTCAGGCTTTGACAAAACCAAGTTACCGTCTGCTGTTTTAATATACAAATCCACAGTTACAGATGAACCGTAAAAGTGTTCAAAAATAGCTTTAATTAAGCTCTTACGCAAAGTCTCAAGAAAACGGAAAATAAAGAATCTTTTGTTACTTGACGGTTGAACATTTGTGCCGTTAATGTCAACAGTTTTAGAAATCTTAAGAAATTTATCTTTTTTGTCATCAGTGCTGACATTACCTGCCTCAAGCGCTCCGGAAGTGTAGCTGTCTGTACTCAAAACGCCGTTCTCATCATAAAAGCTCAAAGGAGACGACTGTTCCGATGTTGAAATATATGCATTAAGATACTGTACAGCTGAATCTATGGAGTCCGCATTTGCTATATTTCCGCTTTCGTCAAGCGTAGGTTTTTCTCTGTAACTCTTTGCGCATGCACGGAATGCTTTAACCTTAATATGTGTTTTTGTTGTTACACCTTCAGAGTTCGTAACATCGGTATAATCTATACCGTTGCCGATTTCAACATAAAATTCACCTATTGCGGTCTCTGTGGGTGTAACAGAAAATGTCAGACCCTTCCATTTCCCTGTGCCGCTGTTCTCGTCGGGAATAACATAAATTGTATTAGTCTTAAGTATACTGCCTTCACTGTCAGAAAATGTTATTAAGTTACTTGCGCCCGCGTCTCTTCCACTTGTTGCTTCCATATTAGTCATCTGATATGCGTATGCAGCAAATTCGACAGCTGCACGGGAGAAAAAGTATGACTGCTTTTGGGCGTTCATACGACTCACCGTTATATAAGAGTTCCAAGCTAACATATAAAGCACAGTGCCGAACATTGTTAAAATCAATGTCATAAGAAGCACTAAAGGAAGTGCTGCTCCGTCCTTATTTTTAAGCGATGATTTAATGTTTTGCATTTTCCGTCAACTCCTTACACTGACAGCCGCAGTATTTAAAAATTATGCGATAACACGAATAAGCTCCTCAAGTGAGGTTTTGCCTTTCATTACTTTTTCAAGACCCTCGTCTTTCATTGTATGCATACCCTGTTTAATTGCAAGCTCCTTAACCTCTGCAATCGTTGCACGGTTAAGAATCAGCTGTTTCATCTCCTCAGTAACCGTAAGGAATTCAAATACAGCCTCTCTACCCTTGTACCCTGTGTTGTTACAGGTCAAGCAGCCTGTTGCACGGTAAAGCTCAAACGAATCTCCCTCATAACCGTAAATGTCAAAATCAGGTATAATTTTATAAATATCACTGCGTGAAATTGTGTATTTTTCCTTACATTTCGGACAAAGCTTACGCACAAGACGCTGAGCCAGCACGCCTACAAGCGAAGATGCCGTAAGGAAAGGCTCAACACCCATTTCGTCAAGACGCGTAACTGCGCCCGATGAGTCGTTTGTATGAAGTGTTGAAAGAACCATATGTCCTGTAAGAGCAGCTTCAATAGCGATTTTAGCAGTTTCCGCGTCACGAATCTCACCGACAAGAACTATGTCAGGGTCGGAACGGAGAACCGAGCGAAGCGCCGCCGCAAAGGTCATACCTGCACGGTTATTCATCTGGCACTGATTAACACCCGGCATACGTCTTTCAACAGGGTCCTCAAGAGTAATTGTGTTTTTATCAATCGTACTGATTTCTGCAAGGCAGGCATAAAGCGTTGTGGATTTACCTGAACCTGTGGGGCCCGTAACGAGCAGGAATCCGTAGGGCATATTGATAGCCCTGTAAAATCTGTCAAACTGTCTTTCGCTGAAATTCAAATCCTTAAGAGTTGCAACCTGACCTGAATCTCGCTCCAAAAGACGCATAACTATTTTTTCGCCGAATACCGTCGGCATACTTGCAATACGGATGTCAAGTGTTCTGTCCTCGTATTTTACCGTTGCACGGCCGTCCTGCGGAATACGGCGCTCTGCAATGTCCATACCGCCGATAACCTTAACACGGGAAACAACCGCACCGTACATTTTTATTGGATTCTGCAAAATTTCCTGCAAAACACCGTCAATACGGAAACGGACACGCATATATTTTTCAAGTGCTTCAATGTGAATATCCGATGCACCTGATTTAATAGCATTATTAATAATTTGGTTTACAAGCTGAACCGCAGGCTTGTCGTCAATGTCAAGATTTTCTACAACCTCTTCTTCCGCTGCGTCTTCATCGGAATAGTCATTGACACCGGTGTTCATATTAGCAAAGTTTTCAATAGCAGCCGCAAGCTCCATATCTGCCGCAACAACCGGACAAATATCGTGACCTGTAACAATGCGAAGGTTATCCTTAACAAGGATATTGCTCGGATGCCTCATTGCAACATATACTACTCCGTCCTCTTCATAGAGAGGAAGAACATTTTCTCTCATCGCAAATTCAGGTGTAATAAGGTTTGCGATTGCTATATTAACGCCTATCTCGTCAATTGATACAAATTTTGTGCCTGATTTTTCAGCAAGGGTTCTTGCAACATCCTCTTCTGTGCAGTAGCCGAGCCTTACAAGAATTGTACCTATAAGCTGCTGCTTATTTGTTTTCTGAATTTCGAGAGCTTCCCGAAGATTATCGGGAGTAATTATTCCTTTTTTTATAAGCCTTGCTGCTAAACTACCGGGAATTATGTTCATATCTGCCATTATCTAATCCAACTTTCGTAACTGTAAACTTTATTTAGTAAAATCAACTACGGTAAATTCAGATGTAACAGTACCGTCGCCGTTATCCGCAATTGAAAAGCTGTCTATTCTTACAATGTATTCCTTTGAAAGAATTTCAGTACACATAGCTTTAACATCACTTTCTTTGCCGACAACGCTTACTGTGCTTTCAGCCATTTTAACTGAAGCATAGGGAGAAAGCTCGCCTGCCTTAACCTCACCCTTCAAGCTGTATTTATCAAGCATTTCCTCAAGCTCTGCTTGCTTACCGAGTATTGTGTATGTGCCTGCATCTGCAATTACAGCATTATATCTGCTGACCTGAGCATTATATTTAGCTTTATTAGCTTTAATTGCCTCGAGCTCTTTAATGTGCCCAATATTGTCTGTTGCTGTCTTTATTGCGGTATCAAGCGACTGCTTTGCTGTTACCGTAGATTGAGAGGTAAAATAAATTGCAACACCTAAAATAGCGGCAAGTATTATCATTGTCACGGCAACAAGTATAGAATCATTCGCTTTAATTGTAGATAAATCTATTTTTTTGTTCATATCTATCGCCATACGATACTCATTTTACCCAAAGTGTTTAATCCGCCTTGAATTCACGGTATCGTTCCTTTCTTCACATTTCAAACCGGTGAGTAATTAAGCTATTGTACTCGCTTCAACTAATGAGCTTTCAGTCGCCGATGTAGACTCCGTCGTAGCTGCTGTTGTGGATTCAGTTGTCGACTCTGTTGTAGTTGTAGTCATCAGCGTTCCTGTCTGTTCGTCGATATTGATAATTCCCGAAAGCGAAACTATAATTCTAAATGAATACGACCTTGTATTTGTATCGGAAGCTACCTCGACAAGAGGTCCGTCGTTTACAAGCTTAAACTCTTTGATGGCATCCTTCAGCGTTTCATTTTCCATAATAATTTTCTTATATTCGTCAAGCTGTGATACGGCAGAAGAAAGATTATTAGCGGAACAAAGATTTCCTTCAATAACGCAAACCTGATTTTTCTGCCATTCCGGCGCATAGAATGCTGTCATTTGAATATAATCGGGAGTAATTTTCTGAATTGTATTTACCATTTCAAGTGCAGTAATGTCAACAGCCTTAATGTTTTGGAAATTTGCCTCTGCAACTGCAAGTGCATTGTAATCATTAACATACGGATTCAATTCTTCAATCCTTGCCATTATTTGAGCATTTTTCTTGTCAGCATTACTTTTTTGGCCCTTAATAATCAACAGTCTTATTGCAATTCCCGCGTAAACAATAAGCATACACATAAGAACAACAACTGCAACATAAAGAATTATATCTTTATTTTTTTTACTTATAAGCTGTTTTCTGTAGCTTTCGGGCAACAAACTAACCTTAAACATTTTTACCCCTCCAATGCCGAAATTGCAACGCCTATACAGGCCGCATAATTATTAACCGCTGTGCTGTCACCCGATTGAAGATTTGTATACATCCTTGGGATTTCAACGGGAATCGGTATATTTTCTTGCAATTCGTTTAAAATTTCTTCATTATATTTACAGTTTGCAAAGAGGTAAATTTTTTCTATCGGCTCCTCGCTCTGCATTGAGTAATAGCTGACTGTTGAAGATGTTTCAGATAAAATGAAATTTTTGGCATTAGCTATCAGCTCTTCACTGTTATCTTCCTCGTCTTCCTCGTTTTTCTCATTAAGTCCGAAAAGTTCCAAAACAGAAGCTCTGTTTCTGTCAGGAAGCGTGATTGAACGTACCATAAGAATTTTATCGCCTTTAACAACAATAAAGCTGATAATATCGTCTGTAAAATTGACAAGGCAGTATTTTTTCTCACTGCCGGCATTTGCTGCCTTTATTCCTCTGCAAAAAGACAAAAGAGAAGAATCTACATCATTAACAACATATTTCATTGCACTGAAATGATTAATATACCCCTCAAGCATCTGTTTGCGTGCGGCTACAAGCATAACATTGTACTGTGCTATATTATCCTCATTAGTAGTTTCGTCAGCTATGACATAATCAACTTCCATTTCATTTATCGGAATCGGAATGAACTCTTGCGCCTGAAGCAAAATCATATTTCTAAGCTTATCAGAGTCAACCTTGGGAAAAGACGCATAACGCATCATTACATTTTCATTGTTTACGCCTATCGTAATGTTGTTTGAACTGAATTTACCTGAACTCATAAGCTCGGTGAAAGCCTTCTGAAAAGATTCCGGATTTCTGATAAAGCCTTCTTCGATTACACCCTTTTCAAGTGGAATGTAACCCATTGCAAGAATTTTATAAGCACCGTCGATTTTGGCAATCTCAACTGCTCTGATTTCATTTGTAGATAATTCGCAGCCGATTATACTTTTAATTTTAGCCATAACTTTCTCTCCTGTTGTTGATGAGATTGATTTCTGTTTAAGAACCCATTGAGGTAGATGCGGTAAGCATAGGGACATAAAGAGCTATAAGCATACCGCCGACAACAATACCGACGAAAACAAGTGCCAAAGGTTCAATCATTGCTCGAAGGTTTCTCGATGTAATTTCAACGTCCTCCTCAAAGAACTCTGCAACTTTATCAAGCATTTCGGGAAGCGAACCCGACTCCTCACCGATAGCCACCATACCTGTAACCATCGCGGGGAAATATCCGCTCTTTTCAAGAGCGTCGGACATGCTTTTACCTTCCTCAATTTCCTCAATAGCCTCATACACTGCGTCTCTTATTTTGTCACTGCCTGCAGTAGGACCGGCACTCTTCATAGCGTCAACCGCCGTAACGCCGCCCGCCAAAAGTGTAGCGAGAGTTCTGCAGAATCTTGCGACAACCATTTTCGTAATGAAGCCACCGAACATAGGCATTGAAAGCTTTGTATTTTCCCAAATTCTGTGTGCTACCGGCGTTTTGGTAAAACCAATTGCACCGCCTACAATAATCACTGCCGGAATAATCCATTTAAGCGGCTCACCTCTGATACTGTCGGAAACATTGAAAATGAATGCTGACAGAGCATTAAGCTCAACATTTTTGTTCATCATTTTCTTAAAAATCGGAACCATGAACACGAGCATGGCAATAAGAATAACAATAGCCATAATTCCGACTGTTCTCGGATATGAATAAGCCGATTTAATATTCTTCTGAAGATTTTTTTCTTTTTGAAGCTGATCAGCAAGCGAACGGAGTGCCTGCTCCATAATACCGCCGGTTTCACCTGCCGCAATCATGGCGATGAACAGCTCGGAAAAAACCTTAGGATATTTTGCAAAAGCCTGCGACATCGGTGTACCGCCTTCAATATCTTGAGCAACCTCTTCAATAACTCCGGCAAACCGAGGATTTTCAGACTGCTTTGAAAGCGTTGTCAAAGCTCTTGTTATCGGAACACCGGCAGAAAGCATTGCTGCAAGCTGTTTACAGAAAACCGCAACTTCAGTTGTTGTAACCTTTTTGCCGCCCTTCTTTTTCTTTTCTTTCGCTTTCTTTTCGGTCATATTCATGACCATAACTCCGGCTTCACGAAGCTTCTCAATTGCGAGCGCTGTTGAATCAGCAATAACTTCACCGTGTACCGACTGACCCGCTTTATTAAGTCCGTCGTATGTAAAAGCTGGCAAAGATTTTTCCCCCTTTTATATCAAAAATTATGTAAAAATCAAAATCAATAACCCATTGTTGCCATAAGTCGCAAGACTTCTTTTTGGTCAACGCAAAACTCAAGAACAGATTCCTTTGATATTTTCTGCTGTTTAAGCAAGCTCAAAAGCGCCTGGTCCATTGTCTGCATGCCCTGAAGAGTGCCTGTCTGCATAGTAGCGTAAAGCTGATGTTCCTTCTCTTCACGGATAAGGTTTTTAATTGCAGGAGTATCTATCATGTACTCAACGGCCGCAACACGGCCTCTGCCGTTAATTGTGGGTATAAGCTGTTGTGAAATAACTGCTTTCAGCGAGTTTGAAAGCTGTGAACGAATTTGCCCCTTTTGCTCTGCAGGGAAAGAGTCAATAATACGGGAAATCGTAAGCGGTGCTGTTTGTGTGTGAAGCGTGGAGAAAACCAAGTGCCCTGTTTCTGCGGCAGTAACCGCAACTTGAATACTTTCCGGGTCACGCATTTCACCAATCATAATTGTGTCAGGGTCGTGACGGAGAACTGTTTTAAGAGCATTTGCAAAGCTCTTTGTGTCAGTTCCTATTTCACGCTGACGCACCGTCGATTTTTTGTGAACATGAAGAAATTCTATGGGGTCTTCAACTGTGACAATGTTTGTTTCAAAGTTGTCATTTATATAGTTTATCATTGCGGCAAGCGTTGTTGACTTGCCTGAACCTGTCGGTCCGGTAACAAGCACGAGACCTCTGGGAAGATTGCAAAGACGTTTAACATCATTCGGAAGACCTAATTTGTCAAGCTCGGGAACCGAGAAGGGAATTGCTCTGAAAACAGCGGCAATAGTACCCCTTTGAACAATTACATTGCCTCTGAAACGCGCACACTGAGGAACTGAAACTGCGAGATCAAGCTCCCACTCCTCTTCAAACTGACGGCGCTGACGGTCGGTAATAACCTGAAGCAAAAGCTGCTCAACATCTTCGGGGGCAAGCTTCGGAAGGTCATTTTGACGGCAAAGGTCGCCGTTTATTCGGATACACGGTTCAATACCGCTGACAATATGAAGGTCAGAGCCTTTTTTCTCAACTGTAAGACGAAGCAAGTCCTCAAGTCTTACGGGATAATTACTGAATTTACCTGAAAAATGCAAAAACACACAGTCCTTTTCAAACCAAAATAAGTTTTTTCAAAAAATCGGCTAACGGGGTACGAAAATCGTACCCCTAAGCTGCTAAAATTATATTTTTTCAGCTGCTGCCATATAATTCTTCATACGTGTAGCCGTATCGGAAGTTGTATAAGCGTAAACTACAGTCTTATAAGAGCCGCCTTCACTGACACCGGTTTCCTCATCAGCTTCAGGCTCTTCCATAATGAATATTTCATATCTGATGTTTACATCGCTGAAGATTGTCGGATAAAGTTCTGTCATTAGAGCAATTGTATTTTGAAGATATTTCTTATCTCTATCAATATTTTCGCCTGTTTTAGAAGCAATCGGAAGCCACATTTTTGAGCCTGTATCAACAGTATCTGCCGCTACAAGTGCATCAAGCACCTCATTGTTCCAAGTAACTTCATCACAGTAGCAGATTATTGTGCTTGTAAGCTCCGGATGGTCATACTGATAGAAAGAAACTCCTTCAAAATCGAGATTTTCTATTCTCTTCATAAGCTCGGCAACAGTACAATTTTGAGCTTCGTATGTATGAATTGTATTTGCAACGGATGTAATAGCAGCGTCATAGCTTTCAATCGCTGCTTTAGCACCGTTAACATCAGCAGAAAGACCCATAATCCAAATTGACTTAAGCATTCTGTCGTGACCGTACATCGTAACCTTACCTGCAAATTCAGTTGTGCCAATAAGTGATTCAGCATCTGCTCTTGAAATGTTAACAAGGTCAAGCTTAATTATCTTGTTGCTGCCTGAAACAATCTCCGTGCTGTTCGGCTTATCTGTAGAATTGTTCGGTTTATCTGTAGAGTCATTCGGTTTAGTTGTTTCATCGCCCGGCTTATTTGTTTCATCAGCCGGTTTTGTTACATCGCTTGGTTTGTTTCCGCTGCTTGCATTATTATTGCCGCCGGTTGCGGTAGCCTCAGCGGTATCAACAATTGACTTAATCTTCATAATTTCATTTAACTGACTGCCGCTTGCAAACACATAAAGCGTTGTCGGGTGAGATGCCATTGTAATTCCGGCATGAAGTCCGAGATTTGAAAGTAAAGATGAAAACTCTTCAGGAGAAATATGTTTCATTTTAATGGGGGTAAAGTTGAAAACCGAAGCAGCGCTTCCGCTCATTACATTGCCTTCGACATCAAGAATATCACAAAGCTCATGGAGTTTAGCCATTTCTTTTGGATATGCGCTGATCCAAACATTTCTGTTGTTGTTCGTCTGTGATACAACCTTCATATCACTGAGACCCAATGCACTTGCCTGATCAACAAGCTCTGAATATGTTATATATTTAAAAGTGAATTTTGAGAGAACCAAACTGTCAACAAATGTAGTGTTAAGGTCTGTCGGCGAAGCAACAAGAATTGTATTTCCGTCTTTAAGATATGAAAGGCTAACCAATCTTGTTATGTAGTCAATGGCACGGAGAGGTGTTACATTTTCAAGATCTATTGAAATTCTTTCATCTCCGCCCTTATAAATTACAGTATATCCTGCATTTAAAGCGAGTGAAGAAACAAGGTCTTTAACATTGGCATCTTTTGCTTTAATTGTAACAGTAGATGTCGTAAGCCCTGACGAATAATTCTTTGATGTAAGCGGAAGCTTAATTATCTGGCCTCTGTAAAGTTCAGAATCCGCCGTAAAAGAATTGAAGGTCATAATATCGCTCACCGTAATTCCGTTTTTGGAAGCGATTGACTGCATCGTTTCGCCCGCCTGGACTGAATAATAACGATACTGACCGAGTGATGTTCCCTTACTTCCGCCGGAATTCTCACTGCCCAAAACAGTAATCGGAGCAAGCGCGCTTACTGTGAGCATCAGCGCCAAAGCAAAAGCAATTATTGCCTTGCTGAGTTTTTTAGAACTTTTCATTTTGGTTCCCCCTAATTTTATGTAAAGTAATTAGTTAACACTATCAATATTTTACTGTGATTTTTTGGTCATTACATGAGAATATTACTTGATCCTCTGTAATATTTTCGACCAACCAATCAGAACCTGCAACATATTGCCCGACTTGAAGATTCGGATAATGTGCATTATCGGTCTCAACAGTAGCTGTGTAATAACCTTCACCGTTATATATAATGGCTGTAACTTTTGGGTGGGCCAAAACAGCCTCATTAAACATCTCGTTGTCATTTATACCTTCAAGTTTTTCTGACTCTCGTACCTCTTCAGGGAGAACCTCAACCTGATTTGTGTTTTCTGCAACTGCATCAACGGGAACATCCGGAACCTTCGGATTACCTGTTTTAACAATAATTACAATTGCGACAAGAATCGAGATTGCGAAAAAGATTGCCGGTATGATGATTTTCATTTTCGGATTTTTCTCAAAAAACGCTGCAACTCCTCCGCTGGTTCTTGAGCCGCCGTTTTTTGATTTCAGCTTTGCAATAAGATCCTTTATATCCATATTCATATATTCACAGCCTCCTGAAGCGTCTGAAGAACTAACAATCTCTAAAAAAAGGTGCACTTCTCCCAAGAACGCACAATAATACATGTTTATTTTATACTATATATAGTTGAATTGCAATACAAAACCGCTATATTTTTTAAAAAATTATGAACAAAAAATTAACGCTTTTTTTGTCACCTATAAAAAAACTCCCACCGAAATCGGTGGGAGTAAATCAGCTTTTATTAAACTGCTTAATTAGTACTGGAAGTTTGAATAAGTAGCAGTTGTTGAAAGGTTACCTGTACCTGTTATAGTGAAACCAAGCTTAACATCAAGTTCAGCGTCGGCTCTGTATGTGTACTTAAGCTCAACAAGCTTGTTGTCCTTAATTGTAACAGATGCTTTGATCTTGCTGTATTTTGCTGTAAGTGACGGGATAGAAACAGCATTTGTGAAGTTCTTAATTTCAGCCTCAACCTCATCACGGATAACAATGTCGTTTGTAAATCTTGAAAGAGGTGTGTTGCCGTTTCTGTCGGGATTCTGTGAATCAGGAAGTTCAAATATATATTTATCGCCTGAAACCTTAAGGTTTTTAATATCACTCGCTTTAAGAGAAGTTGCCTTAAGAGTATAGGATTTACCGTGATAATATTCCTTGCCTTCGGAGTCTTTCATTTCGGCAAGTGTTGTGCCCTTTTTAATTGTTTCCTGCTTGCTGCCGTTGCCAAGGAAACCGCCAACAACTGAGTTAAGATCAGCATTTTCGTCAATGCCTTTAATAATACCGTTAAGAGCACTTGTAAGTCTGCCTACATTAATGTCTCTAACTTTACAGTCTCTTTTCCAATCATAGCCAACCTTCTGTGATACCGCTTCGCCTGTTACCTTGTTGATAAGAGCGGCAACAGCAGCCTCATCTTTAGCCTTGTTTTCATCAGCAGGATTTTTATCTCCTGAAGAATTATTGGAATTGTCATTCGGCTTGTCGTTTGAAGAATTGGAATCTGAATTCGGTTTATTTGCATCAGATGCAGCATTGTTGTCGTCTGCAGCATTGTTATCGCTTGCCGCATTGTTATCATCCGCAGCATTGTTGTCGTCTGCAGTATTGTTATCATCAAAGCCGTCATCAAAACCATCATCGAAACCGTCATCTGACGAATCAGAAGAATTGCCTTGGCTTGTACCGGGAGCTGCAGTCTTTTGCTCGGGTGCCTTCTCGCCCAATGATTTGCCTGCAAATGCAATGCCTACAGTAAGTGCGAGTGCAAGAAAGATTGCCCAGAATTTTGTCCAATTCTGACTTTTCTTTACTTTTTTCATCGCTTTAATTTCCTGCTGTTCAGGAGTAAGTACTTTCTTTGCCATAATGAAACCCCTTTCGGTTATGTAAAAATTTTAAATTAGTAAACGAAATTATCGTATTTTATCTCAACCTTGCCCTTGCCGCTGCCGACAACACCTGCAAAAGTTAATTTAAGGTTCAAGCTCTTAACATCCATTATATAGTTGATAGAAAGACTTTTAAGTGATCCGTCTTTAATTTCAGCCAAAATAACAATGTTTTTGAACTTAATGCTTGATGACTCAACCTTGATAAGCTTACTTAATGAGCCGAGTGCATTCGCAATATCTGTCGAAACCTCTTCTTGAGTAACGAAGTCATTAGTTGCATGAGCTATTGAAGCGTTAGAACCCTTTTTCGGGTCAGAGCAGGAATTAAGCTGAACCTTATAAACATCGCCGTCTTTTCTATACTGAGCAACATCGCCTTCAGTAAGACTCATTCCCTTCAAAAGGAATTTATCCTTCATTCCTTCGGGAGCCGCTGCACTGCCCTTAGCCTTTTTAGCGGAAAGAGGTTCGCCGTTTTCCGTTATATCAAGGAACCCGCCTACAACGCTGCCGAGAGATGCATTTTCATCAACCATATGAATGATTTTATTCAAATCATCAGTAGCGTCCTTACCGCCGCTGCCCTTAACCTGAATAGCACCGTCATCAGTGTAATAGCACTTTCTGGACCAATTGTAGCCTGCGCTTGCAGCCTTTCCTGTTGCGCTGTTAATAAGGCTGACTACATCTGCCTTTGACATTTTCTGCTCCGAGCCGCTATTTTTATCTGCATTGTCGCCCTTTGCCGGTGTTTTGTCACCTGTAGAATCAGCTTTATCATTTGGGTTCTGCGACTTATTATCAGTGTCCGTGTTCGAATCATCACCTGTGTTTGAATCGTCGCCTGTGTTTGTGTCAGAATCCGTGTCGAAATCAGAATCCATATCGAAATCAGAGTCTGTATCGGAATCAGAATCTGTGCCCACACCTGTGCCTGTTGCGCTGCCGCCCGTTGACACCGTTGCCGCATCTTTAGTAAAAGCAATTTGAACCATTGCAAAGGTAAAAGCTATTCCCAAAAATAAAGCAAGAGCTTTTCTGAATGTACCGAAGAAAAGAGTTCTTTTAGCAACCTTTTTTTCCATAGCTGCTTGGTATTCTTCGGGTGTTTTAACCTTTTTCGCCATATTTGTGGCTCCCCTTTCATTTTAAGATAATGTGAAGGTAGAATTATCCCAACACAAATATCTAACATATACATACTAAATTTACAATAAATTTCGCAAAATGTCAATAAATTTTTGAAATTTCCAAAAACTTTTTATTAAAAGTTTCTATCGGAAAGCCCATTACATTGAAAAAACTGCCTGAATCAACGCTTGCAAATTCGCCTCCGAGACCTTGAATTCCGTATGCTCCCGCCTTGTCCATCGGCTCGCCGCTCTTAATGTAAGCAAATATTTCTTCATCGGAAATATTTTTAAATCTCACAGCAGAGCGCTCTGAAAACACCGTCTTACCATTATCATTTACTATGCAAACGCCCGTGAAGACCTCGTGTTCTCTTCCCGAAAGCCTTTTGAGCATTAAAAATGCATCTTTTTCGTCCTTCGGTTTTCCAAGAATTTCACCGTCAACGGAAACTACCGTGTCAGCGCCTATTACCGTTTCGCCCTGCTCCCTTTTTACTGCCGAAGCCTTTATTTCGGCGAGCATTTCCACGGCTTTTTCGGGCGAAATACCGTTTGGGAGCGTTTCGTCCGCATCCTGTATTCTGATTTCGACATCATATCCCGCTTTTTCAAGAATTTCTTTTCTTCTCGGAGATTTTGACGCCAATACTATTTTTCTGTTATTCATATTTTGCCCTCATCCAAAAGCCTTGCGATTTTAAGAACACCCACCTGTGTTTTACTGTCGGGTAAGTCCCCGTTCATTACCATTTCGACCGCTTTTGAAATATGGATTTTTTTAACCTCTAAAAATTCATCGTCATCAGGGTCTTGCTCGCCGTATGTGAGACCGGTTGCCAAATAAAGATGTATGATCTCCCCGCAGTAGCCGGGTGACGGATAAAGCTTTCCGAGACTGATTATTTTTTCGGCGGTCATACCCGTTTCCTCTTTTAGCTCACGAATTCCCGCCTCATAAGGGTCTTCGCCTTTTTCAAGCTTTCCTGCGGGCAGTTCCGTTACAACCTCAAAATACGGATAGCGGAACTGGTCAACGAAATAAAGATTTCCTTCGCTGTCAAGAGGAGCTACCATAACGCCGCCGTTATGCTCCACAACCTCTCTGACCGCAGTTCTTCCGTCCGGCATCAGTGCCTCGTCAACACGGGCGTTGAATATTTTTCCTTTAAAAACATATTCGGCTTTTAACTGTTTTTCCGTCAAATCCATTTCTATCGCCATGCGATACAGTATTTGCACAAAAAGCGCATAAAAAACAGCTTTTTGCGCACGGTATCGTTCCTTTCTTTGTATTTTTTACACTATTCGCCGTACTTTCTTACGCAGGCCTTGTAAAATCTGCCTTTTTCTTCAAAGTTTTTATATTCGTTATAGCTCGGCGCGGCAGGCGAAAGAATACATATTTCACCTTTACATGTATTTTCATAAGCAAGCTTCACGGCTTCTTCAATATTCTCTGCCTTGAAGAGCTTTTTTTCCGTACCGTTTTTCTGCATCATATCAATTATTTTATGCCCCGTAGTTTTTGTGCCGATTAAGTTCATAAGCGGGCTGTTTTCCAAATCGCGGGCAAATTCAGTGTAGTCAATACCTCTGTCCATTCCGCCGAAAATAAGCGTTTTAGCTCCCAGTGCCGAAACCGCACACATTACGGCGTGCGGAATTGTCGCTATGCAGTCGTTGTAAAAGGTTATTCCTTTAAATGTGCCGACACATTCCATTCTGTGCTCTATTCCCTCAAAATCGGCTATTGCTTTTTCTGCGCCGGTCTTTGTTGCGCCCAAAGCTGAAGCCGCCGTAAACGCAAGAAGAATATCGTGCCTGTTATGCACGCCGATTAAATGGGGGTTTTCCGCGTTGAACGGAATTTTGCCGTCCTCTTTAACGGCTATTACATTTGATTTAATCAAATTTACATCTATATACTCCGAAAGTCCTTGCGTGCCGTTATAAACAAATGTGTCGCACTCGTTTTGATGCTTTACTATGTTTAGCTTTGCGCCCACATAGCCTGCCATTCCGCCCTTGTAATGCTCAAGATGCTCCTCATATATATTGGTAATAACCGCAACATCGGGCGAGGAGCGTGTAAATTCCAGCTGATGGCTCGACATTTCAATTACGGCAATTTTACCCTCGACATCTTCAATGTAATCGAGCACAGGAAGCCCCATATTGCCCATTAAAACTGCGTCAACGCCCGATTTTTCAAGCATTTTATAGCAGAGAGTAGATGTTGTCGTTTTGCCCTTTGAGCCTGTAACGCCTAGTTTCTTGCATGGAGCATATTTTAAAAACAGGTCAAGCTGGCAGGTGATAAGCACATTTTCGGGAATCTCTACATCTCTGAACGGGATTCCCGGGGATTTAAGCACAATGTCAAATTCGCCGAGATGTGAAAGATATTCTTCGCCGAAAATTCCCTTTGTGAACCTGTCGGGCAGTGCCTGCTCTTTGCCGTCAGCAACCGTTATCTCCTTTTTGGGCAGATATTTACGAATATACGAAAAGCTTGACTTGCCCTCTCTGCCGAAACCTAAAATCAGTATTTTTTTATCCTTTAAAAATTCAATTATCTTCGGCAACATAAGAATACATCTCCATCATCTGCGGTAAAAATTTATCAGGAATATTGTGTGCGGCGTTGTAGCTTTTGAGTAGTCCCAAATCAATTCCGTTTTTGTCCGCTTTTTCGTTAAAGCGTTTTAAGAGCAACGGCTTTTCGCCGTCTGTTTTTTTGTCGAGCAAATAAAGCGCCAATTTGATTTCTTCGGGCGTGCCCACACATTCAAAAGGCTTAATTCCGCTGATGCCTACAAGCCCGTCAAAATCTTTTGTCATTTCTTCGTCGTTCAGCATATCGTTACCGAAAACCTTGACTAATTTTTCGTACTCAATAAACGGCGACAGCATTATGAACACAAAAAGGCATTTTGCACATTTTCCGCACCATATATTTTTCTTACTGCCCCTGTTACAGCTTCTGAATACCGGCAAAAACTCCTCGCATTTTGCAAAATATTTTGCTATCTGCAATTCGTTAAACGGACGCAGAAGTGAAAAATAGCTTATTTCATTCATTATATTTTTTTCAATGTATTTTCTGAAATCCTCTTCAAACCGGAAGGATTTTGAATACTGATGATTAACTCTTGAGCCTTTAATATTTGACTCGTTTGCACTGCTCTCATTTGACAGCACAATGTTCTCTGCTCCCGTAAGGTAAGCACAGTAAAGGGACAAAAATGCAACAATAGCCGAAAACGGCGTATGCCCGTTAAGATAGCCTTTTGCATTTAACTCCAACAAATTTTTATCAATTGTTCTGTAAGTCTTAACTATTCTGTCCTCGCTGTAGCCCGCTTTCAGCACAGTTTGCGTTCTCGCCTCTTGGTCATTTACCGTGAAGAATATATTATCGTCTTTAAAGTCTTTAAGCAAATCGGCAGTAACTGCGGAATCCTTGCCGCCGCCCACTGCAATTAAATTTTTACCTGTATTATTATATTCAAACGCAGGGTAATCCTTGTGCTCATAGCGGCATACAATATCCATAAACCGCTCTTCGTCGGTACTTATTCCGTTTATATAGTGAAATTCGCCGAGGCCCCCGAAATAAAGCCTTTTCCACCAGCGAATGTCAAATGCGTCAAGGTATCCGCAGTCAACATAAACCTTCGGAGGGCAAGCGCATTTCCAATAGGAAACAAGCTCAACCATACCGAGCGAAAATATTATTCTCTTTGCACATTCGGAATTATAGTCATTTACAATATTAAGGTTTTTTGTGGGTATTTTGATTTCCGGGTGAAATTCAGCGCCGTTTTCCATTGAAAAATCGTACCTGATTAAAATTTCACCGCCGTTTTCGGTCAAAGTGTAATTCTTATATATAAAAGACGGGTGCTTTTCTTTTAATTGTTCGTAAACTGTGCGCTCCATATTTTCCTCCGAAATTCTTTTATGCTTTTATTATACAGTCATAAAAGCAAAAAATCAATAATTACAAATAGTATATTGCACAAAAACCGAATATAAATATTGTAGAATATATAAATTAAATTTATTTGCATTGTTTGTGCAATTATGCTATAATTTCTTTATGCTGTTAATAATTTTTGTTGAAATTATTGGCGAAGAGTGTCGATTTTGACTTTCAAAAGCTATGATAATCTCTTCATATTATAAAATGCAGTTGATTTATACATAAAGGGGAAAATATTTATGAAACCTTATTCAGCAGACAATATTAAAAACATAGCCGTCATAGGCCACGGCGGAAAGGGCAAAACCACGCTTTGCGAGGCAATGCTCTACACGGCGGGCGTAACCGACAGATTGGGAGTTGTAGCCTCGGGTACTGCCGTTCTTGACTATGACGATGAGGAAAAGAAAAGGAGCTGTTCCGTTTCTTCGGCTTTGGCGGCTTTTGAATGGGACAATACAAAATTAAATATTATTGATGTTCCCGGTCTTTTTGACTTTGAAAACAGTCAGACAGAGGCACTCCGTGCAGTTGAAACCGCGCTTATAGTTACCTCGGCAGGGTCAGAGGTCGATGTCGGCACGGAAAAAGCAGTTAAAGCCGCAGGTAAAAACGGCCTTAAAAGAGTTTTTGCTATTACAAAAACTGACTCCGACCACAGAAATTTCTACAAAACCTACGAAGCACTCAAAAACAGATGGGGCAGCACTCTTTGCCCCACAGTAGTACCATATATGGAAGGCAATCTTGTAAAATCCTATGTTAACTTTATTACCGATTCAGCTTATGAATATAACGGCTGTAAATCGACCAAGGTTGCTATTCCCGACGACCCGATAATAAATGAACTTCACGAAGCGTTTATGGAGTCTGTCGCCTCGGCAGACGAAGCTCTTATGGAAAAATATTTTTCAGGTGAAAAATTCACACAGGAAGAAATTATTCAAGGCTTCTGCGCAGGTATTGAAGAAGGTCTTTTGATTCCCGTTTTAGCCGTTGCAGGCGCTACAGGCGCAGGCGTTGACCAGCTTCTTAACGGTCTTGTGTGGACTGCTCCGAGTGCAAAATCAGATGCTGGGGAAATAGCCTCCACACCTGACGGTGACGCAGTAGAAATCGAGTGTGACGCAAACGGCGCTCTTGCCGCAATCTGCTTTAAAACAGTTTCCGACGCATTCATCGGCAAGCTTTCATTTGTAAAGGTAGTGAGAGGCAGGCTTGCGTCCGACACACCGGTTCTTAATATGCGCACGGGCGAAAATGAAAAAATCGGAAAAATCGTTACATTAATAGGCGGCAAGCAGGACGAGATAAAAGAGATTACCGCAGGTGACATCGGCGTGCTTACAAAGCTTTCTTCACTTAAAACAGGCGACACACTTTGCAGTCCCAAAGAACAGGTTATTTTAGAACCTGTTGCCGCTCCCAAACCCTGCCTTTCAATGGCAGTTAAAGTCCGCAAAAAGGGCGAAGAGGACAAAGCCGCTCAAGGTCTTTACAAGCTCATTGAAGAAGACCCGTCAATTTCTTATATTACAAATAAAGAAACAAGAGAGCAAATTCTTTCGGGAATGGGCGAAATGCACCTTGATGTTATTGTTTCAAAGCTAAAAAACCGATTCGGAATTGATGTTGATTTGACAGTTCCGAAGGTTGCGTACCGTGAAACAATCCGCAGTACTGCAAAGGCACAGGGCAAATACAAAAAGCAGTCGGGCGGTCACGGTCAGTTCGGCGATGTTTGGGTAAGATTTGAGCCGTGCGTTTCCGACGGACTTGAATTTACAGAAGAGGTTGTCGGCGGTGCAGTTCCGAAAAACTTCTTCCCCGCAGTTGAAAAGGGTCTTACCGAATCCGTTCGCGAGGGCGTTCTTGCAGGATACCCGATGGTAGGCGTTCGTGCAGTTCTTTACGATGGCTCATACCACCCCGTTGACTCTTCGGAAATGGCGTTTAAAACAGCCGCATCTATGGCTTACAAAGCTGGTATTCCGCAGGCAAATCCCGTAATTTTGGAGCCAATCGGCACATTAAAAGTATTTATGCCCGACGACAAATTGGGCACGGTTATGGGCGATGTTACAAAACGCCGCGGCAGAGTCTTGGGAATGGGGCCGACAGACGACCCGAAAATTCAGGAGCTTACAGCCGAGGTTCCCATGGCTGAAATGAGCAATTTCTCAACGGTTCTCCGCTCCGTTACGGCAGGCAGAGGCAGTTTCACATTTGATTTCACTCGCTATGAAGAAGCACCCAAAGCCGTTGCAGATAAGGTAATCGCAGATTATCAGGCACGCAAAAAAGACGAGGAATAATACTTATACACATAAAGCGTAAGGGCAGGTTTTCACACCTGCCCTTCTTTCATATAATTCCGTTCCTTTTCATTTGTTTAAGTAATCTCCTTGAGCGGTACATTAAATACCCATTACTGACTGAGCCAAGTTTTTTATACCACAAAAGCTCGTTATAAAGAGCGTAAAGTTCGACTTTTAAATCGCAATATGCACTCGCAGTAACTTTGCTTTTGTAATTTTCATAAAGCTTTAGCTTTTTGCTTCCGCCGACGGTCAATGCAAACAGCTCATACTCAGGCTCTGCCCACATTATATTAAATGGGTCAATAACGCCCACAAGCTCAAATGTTTCGGGATTGACTATGAAATTCGGCTGCCAATAATCCCCGTGAATCAGCGTCGGCTCTCCCTTAGTATCTCGCAAAATACACCCAAGCTTTTCATACGAAAGTTTAACTGCCGTAAATACCTTTTTCTTTAAATCACCGTTATTATACGCCGTCTTTACAAAGTCATATATTTCTCCTGCAAATTCAGAATAATACTCATACCAAGTGTCATAAACAGCATTATCGACAGGTCCGAATTTTGCACCCCGCACAGAATGAATTTTCAGCAAATTATCTACAATCATATCGGGCAGAATTTTCTTTGCCTTTCTGATATGTTTCAAATTACTTGCACTGATTCCGTCAAAGTGCTCCATCACCATAACGGCACTGCTGTCACTGCACACCCCGAAATGATACAAACGGGGCATTTTGCAGTCCACCCTGTCGTTTATAAATTTAATCTGCTCATATTCCTGCTTTAAAAGCTCTGCATTATTACTGCATTTCACCGCAACCGCATATGGTTCTTTTTCAAGCCCAACTTTATAAACACAGGCACTCGCCCCTTTTCCTGCTACGGAAATATTTATTGGCTTAAACTCCGTGTTTTGTGCAATGTAAGTCATAACTTTATTTGCGTTCATAATTTTCCCCTGCCCGTTTTCCCATTCAATCCCAAAATAAAATTTTTTCCAGCAGTATCATTATACATTAAAACGAATAATTTGCAATATATAAAACCCGTCATTACATATTATACTTTGCACTGCGGTAGGGCGGGGTTGCGGGTGTCCGGTGGACACCTTTAAATCGCAGATTTAAAAGCAACGACCGAAACGGGAGTGAAGACCTTGTTCCCGATGTGTAGGGAACTTAATTTTGCATTCCGTCAGAAATTGAGCGATGTTTTGCGGAACGGATAAATCCGTTCCCTACGGGGAGCGAAGCTCCAATACAAAATTTTCAACTAATCAAAAATCACTTAACCTTTCCAAATATTCCTCTATGGGAACGCCGTCGCAGTAAACGCCTGTAACCTCTGCCTTTCCCATAAACACCTTAACCGTTACATAAGCATTTTCCTCGTCAAACGAATAATACCAATCAGACAACTCTGCATTTTTCAGTTTATACTCTCTTGTCTCCGGAAAAAATTCGTCACGATTCTTACAGTAAATGTAATCAACCGCGTACTTTGTTGCATCATAATAACTGCTTAACTCATAAAATCCGTCCTTACTGTCGTGTACAACATATACCTTGCTGTCTGCATACCAGAAATCCGAATCTAAATCGAAATGACAAACGCCGTCCGAAACATATATATGCGGCTCTGCATCTATTTTGTATTCCTTGCCGAAGCGGTCTAAAACGAACGAAAACAATGCACTGTAAATAACAAGTCCTGCTATGATAAGAATTTGAAACACAAATAAAAATATTGCAAATATCTTTTTATTTTTCGTCATTTTCCGTCACCTCCGAAGAAATGCTGACCCCTTCATCCTCATTCTTTTTGCGGTAAGCCATAAAGACATTAACTCCGATAAGCGCCGCGCCGAAAAGAAGAAGCGTTACTCCTGTTACAAACACATCTGCCGATACTATTCCCCACAAAATCATAAGATTTATAAAGCCTGCAATCAATCCCAGATTAACCTTAAGAAAACTTATATTTGTCATACCGTCGGCTATTACGCACACAGCATATATAATAGCTATAACGCTCGAAACAGAGAAAAAGAACTGTGTATTGTCATTATAACTTGCTGACTCTGTCCAAAAGCATACGAGATAATTTATCATCCAAGCGGCAACGCTTATTCCTGAAACGACCGTGATTATATCCGTCTCATCACTTTTTACGCATTTAACAAAAAAGCAAGCGGCGTATGCACATAAAAGAATTGCAAGGGGTATTACAAAGAAAAGATAGCTTTTTTTATTGTCCAAAATTGCTGAACCGGCAAAGAACATAGATGCCATCACAATTAAGCTGCCGAATAAATTAAATATTTTCGCGGGAGCGGCAAAAACGGAATCAGCGTTAAACGGTATTAAAGCCACTGCAAACGGCAAAATCAAGGCTATGGGCAAAAGCATTGCCGAAGCTTCGCTTATATACAAATTATTTTCCGAAAGAGCGGAGCAAACAGCAAAAAGTTCGACTGCCAATATGTTCACAAAAGCACCTATCGAATATCTTGTGTCATATACCTTTTTTCTGTTATAAACAACGAAAGCCGTACATATCAAAATGAATAATATTGCAGGCAGAATATATCCGTATGTGCTCATAAACACCGCCATTCCAAAGCACACCGTAAGCGGCACAACTGCGTCAAACAGGAAAATTGCAGGAATACACATTACAGAATCTATTACAAGGCAGTTTTCCGTTCCGCAGTGAATATCCAGCACGGAGTTTATAAGTGCCACCGTTGAAATGACGCCTATTGCAATCGCCGTGCCCGCACATTCACGCCAAGAAACAGAGCCGTATTTTTTTATGAGTACAAAAACCGCAAAGCCCTGAGCGGCAAGCAATGGAACTGCCGAAAGAATGACCTTCAAAAATTCGGGAAAATCCTCCCAAAAATTAAAGAACATAAAGACTAAACCTACGGCAATGAAAACCGTACCCACAACCGACAGAACTATTTTTATTCCCGACAGCTTTTTTGTGTTCTCGGTGTTCCCGTCTGCTTTTATATATTTTTTGCCGTACAGTAAAGCCTCAAAATCGACCTGGAGTGCTTCTGCTATTAAAACAAGCGTTTCAAGGTCAGGCTGTGTCTTTGCATTTTCCCAGTTTGAAACTGCCTGACGGGTTACATTTATTTTTTGAGCAAGCTCTTCCTGCGTAAGCTTTTTTTCAGTTCGCATTTTTTTAATATTTTTGTTTATGTCCATAAAAATGCCCCCTTTCATTATATATTAAACCATTTTCCCGTCCGTTTGTCACGCAATAATTTGTTGCAATGGGCAATTACAGTAAAAATTTTCATCTTTTATTTAGGACAGCTGTCCCTACAAAAAAACAGCCCCATTATATTTAAAGGAGCTGCTTAACATAAATATTATCAATCTGTATTTTTCTTTTCGCAAGTTGTCAGCACGAAGCCGTCCACAGTTTGCGTTTTAAATTCATATCCTTCAAGGGAAAATGTGTCAGTTCCTCGCATTATATCCTTAATTCCTTCGCCCGAAATTTTTGAATACGCTTCCTTGCGGGTCCAAATTTCATAAAAAGCTTGCGGTGTCTTATTCTTGAAATAATATTCCCGTTCTTTTTCGCCGAAAGTCTTTCGTACTATCTTTTCAAAATCCCTGTCCGTGATTTTCTCAATGTCAATTCCGATTTCTCTCTCCGACACGCACACGGCGCATCTGCCGCTTGAATGGGAAATGCTGACGAACAAATTCTCCGCCACAGGCTTGCCGTTCGGAAGATATGAAATATTTTCTGCACCAAGGTTTTCGAGCATTTCCCGTGCTTTTTTGAGATGCCCCTTTTTGCCCGTTTTGCAATATTCAAACACTTTGATTTCAGTCATATTTCTTGCCTTTCACTCATTTATATAGAAATACTATCATAAATGAATAAAAAACTCAACGGCTGATAAATTAAATTTAATTTTTAAACTCGTAATTTGTGCCGATTACCTTTTCGGGGTCAATATTTTTGCCGTTTTCACAGATTTCAAGATGCAAATGAACTCCGTCTGCCTTTTCAACGGGAATTTCGCCCAAATTTCCGATTTTGTCGTTTATCTTGACCTGTGCACCGACCTCCGGTGTACTGCCTCTGCCAAGTCCTCTGTATTCGGAAGATATGCCGTTACCGTGATCAACCGTAACCGTTGTACCCCACAGCTCGCTGTCGTGAACATCTGTAACCGTCCCATCGCATATTACCTTTATAGGGTCGCCCACCTTGCCTGCAATGTCAAGACCTGTATGCGCGCGCCAATCGTCAGTTGTGGTGTTTTTAACCAATTCCGTGCCCGAATAATGCTTTGTAATATTATTTTCGGACGGCAAAGCAAAATAACAACTCGAAGGCTTTGTCGGCTCTGTTTCACGGTCGTCAGGCACGTTGGTAACGGGCACATTTACCTGTGGCTGTGCCTCAGTTGTGATTACCTGTGAGCTTTCGCTTTTACTCTCGGTGTTTTCCTTTTCGGGATTTTTATTCGTCAGCCAAAAAGAGCCTAAAGCCGCCGCACAAAGCACAATCGCCGCCGCAGAGTAAATTGCCCTTTTCTGTTTATCTTTATTTCTTTTCAAAATTATCACCTCGGCATTATTATTGCCGAGATTTTTTTCGCTTATACTAAAATTTAGACAAAGAAAAAAACGCACGCTTGCGGGACGTGCGTTTTTCCGACTGAATAAATCAGTCTGAGGGGTTGTTTGAGGATGGGGTATGTTACTCACAGGTTTTCTGTGAGTATGTCTATATGATAATCGATAAATATTCCGAAATCTTTGAGAATTTATGAACAATATTATAACTTTTTGTTAATAAAAACTCCACGGAATTTTTATTAAAA
>DERX01000031.1 GCA_002361875.1 Ruminococcaceae bacterium UBA3329 | reverse complement strand
AAAAAATCCGAGCCTTTTTTAGTTTATATATTTCATTGCAAGGCGCAACATCCGCTTTGCGGTTCTCTGCATTTCGCCCGTCGTAATGCCCTCACTTTTGCCGAGAGTTTTAAGGAGTGTTCCGTCAGGCTTTTCTTTACCTACTCTTTCGCCGCCGGGCATAAGAACATCAACTGAAGAGCGCACTCTGTATGCATTGTCACGCATTTTCGGGAATTCGGGCGATTTGCTCTTGCGCATCCACCAGTCCGTCATTACCGTACCGTCAAAGCCCCACTCGTCACGAAGGACACGCTGACAAAGCTCGTAATTGTAATGTCCCCAAACGCCGTTTATTTTGTTGTATGAGGTCATAATACAGTTTGGTTTTCCCTCTTTCACGCAGATTTCAAAGCCTCTGAGATAAATTTCACGAAGCGCCCTTTCCGAAACGCGTGAATCGTTGTGAGTGCGGTTTGTTTCCTGATTATTGCAGGCAAAATGCTTTGGAGTTGCACTGCCGCCCGATTTCTGAATACCTCTGACTGCCGCCGCACCCATTTTGCCTGTGAGCACGGGGTCTTCGGAATAATATTCAAAATTTCTTCCGCAAAGGGGATTTCTGTGAATATTCATTCCGGGAGCGAGCAAAATATCGCTTCCCTTTTCTTTCATTTCGCCGGACAGCACACCGTAAACCTCTTCAATAAGCTCCGTGTCAAATGATGACGCAAATGCCGTGCCGATAGGAATGAGCGAACAGTAATAAAGCAGTCTTATTCCCGAAGGACCGTCGGTTGTAATTACAGCGGGCACTCCTTTTTCCCGCAGGCTTTCGGTAACTCCGCCCATAGCTCCCGCATTGCCCCTTGCACCGAGCGGGCTGTCCATTTTGTATGCGCCTCTCGAAATTGCCTCAAGCTCGGTTAAATCAAGCTGGGCTGTAAATTCATCAAGCGTACATTTGCCCGATTTAACGTCAGAAAGCTTTAAGCCCTTGTCGCCAGTCATAGGAATCGGATGGGGCAAATTATCAAGAATTATCTTTTGAAGATCATAAGTGCGTTTCGGCGCTTTTTCAAACGAAACACCGCTGTCTAAAATCTTTTTCCTGTCAAAATCGGTTGTCGGCGCTGAAACCTGCTTCAGCTTTTCATAGCAAACAGTTTTTTCCTCATATCTGCTCCAAACCTTTTTGGTATCTCTTACATTTGTGCCGATGTAAATTTTGTATTCACCCTCCTGCAAAACATAAGAATAGGGGAATCCCGTTACACCGCTGTCGTCGTAAGATGTGAAATAATATTTCGGAACTGCTATACTCAAAGTCTGTTTTTCATTCGGATTTAAGCTTTTCGTTTTGGCAAATCCGACTAATTCCTTGTCGGGATTGCCCAAAACGCCCTTCGGCTTTGACAAATAAACCTGAACGGACTCCTTGCCGCAGACATCACCCGTATTTGTCACACTTACGGTAAATTCAACTTCAGTCTCTGAAACTTTCGCATCTTCGTACTCAATGTCAAAGGTCGTATATGAAAGTCCGTAACCGAACGGATAAACTACATTCGTTGGGTCGTCCGTTTCAAACCCTCTGTAGCCCACATAAATATCTTCCGTATATTCGTTATATGCTTTTTTGCCGAAATTACCAAATGCTTTAGCTTTTGTGTAATCCTTTGCAATTGTGTCAGGGAGCTTGCCGCAGGGAGTTGCATTTCCGCAAAGAATGTCTGCAATACCCGTTCCGCTTTCCATTCCGCCCTGCCAAACAATTAAAATTGCGCCGATTTTATCGCCCATTTCCTCAAAAACAGACATATCAATAACACTGCCGATGTTGAGAAGTACCGTAACCTTATCAAAATACTCAGTGATTAAGGAAAGATTTGCCTTTTCTTCGTCCGTTATGTAATAACTGCCCTTTTCGAGCACATTTTCACGGTCCTCACCCGAAGACCTGCCGATAATGAAAATTGCGTCACTGCTCTTCTCTGCGGCGGCCTTAACCGTTTCCGCTGTAAGTGTCATATCGGGGTAAAATCTCGGCCACATTCCCCAAACGCCGTGGTCAATGGGGTTTTCCGCTGACCATTTTGAATAAATATCTGCAAGTTCCGTGTTATATTTAATCCCGCAGTCGTTTAAACCGTCAATTAAATTCTTGCCGTAAGGGATTTTAACATCACCGCCCGAACCGTAGCCTGTAAAGAACCAGTCAATTTGATTTCTGCCGAATACAGATACCGTTCTGTCCTTCGTGTAGGGCAAAATCCCGTCATTTTTAAGCAATACGCACGTTTCCGCCGCCGCGCGCCGAAGTATTTCGGGCATACCTTTCGTTACTGTCGGCTCGCCCAGAGCCTTTAATGCCTCCTCCTGCGAAACACCGCTTATAAGTTTTTCGCCGATTTTAGCGCCGAATTTATAAATTTTTTCCCAAATTTTAGGCAAGGTAAACCCCTCCTTTTGTATTTTGTAAATTCCATTTTAACATATTAAATAAATTTATTCAATAAAAACAAAATAAAAAGCAGCCCGCCGAAACGGACTGCCTTAAATTCAAGTTTAATTCAGAATTAAAGCTCTGCGAAGTACTTGATAGTTCTAACCATCTGTGATGTGTATGAATTTTCGTTGTCATACCAAGAAACTACCTGAACCTCATAAAGGTCATCAGCAATCTTTGAAACCATAGTCTGTGTAGCGTCAAAGAGTGAGCCGTACTTCATACCGATAACATCTGAAGAAACGATAGGATCTTCATTGTAGCCGAATGAAGCAGAAGCAGCAGCCTTCATAGCAGCGTTGATGCCTTCTTTTGTAACATCTGCACCCTTAACAACCGCTGTAAGGATTGTTGTTGAACCTGTCGGAACAGGAACACGCTGTGCAGAACCGATAAGCTTGCCGTTAAGCTCGGGGATAACAAGACCGATTGCCTTTGCAGCGCCTGTTGAGTTAGGAACAATGTTAGCAGCGCCTGCTCTTGCTCTTCTCATATCGCCCTTTCTGTGAGGACCGTCAAGAATCATCTGGTCGCCTGTGTAAGCGTGGATTGTTGACATAATACCTGACTGAATGGGTGCATAGTCGTTAAGAGCCTTTGCCATGGGAGCGAGGCAGTTTGTTGTGCAAGATGCGGCAGAAATAATCTGGTCATCAGCAGTAAGAGTATTCTCGTTAACTGAGAAAACGATTGTCTTAAGGTCATTTCCTGCGGGAGCAGAAATAACAACCTTCTTAGCACCTGCATTAACGTGAGCCATTGCCTTATCCTTTGAGCAATAGAAGCCTGTGCACTCAAGAACTACGTCAACGCCGATTTCGCCCCAAGGAAGCTCTGCGGCATTTGCCATAGCGTAGATTTTAAGAGTTTTGCCGTCAACTGTGATTGTGCCTGCCTCATCATCAGCAGAAACTGTGTGAAGATTTTCACCGATTCTTCCGCAGTAGCCGCCCTGAGCGGTATCAAACTTAAGAAGATTTGCGAGCATTGAGGGCTTTGTAAGGTCGTTGATAGCAACTACATCGTAGCCTTCTGCTCCGAACATCTGTCTGAATGCAAGACGTCCGATACGGCCAAAGCCGTTGATTGCAACTTTAACTGACATTTTGAATTCCTCCAAATCATTTATTTGTTATTTATTATTCGCATTATTGCAAATAATATTTTATTACAACTTGTCAAGTTTTGCAAGAGAAAAAATGTAAATTTTGCCATTTCGTTAATGTTTTGTCATACTGCTTAAATTTTAGTGAATAAAAAAGCAAAATGAGTGTAATATTTATAGTATAAGTTGACGATTATAATCCGAAATAGCCTGA
>DERX01000013.1 GCA_002361875.1 Ruminococcaceae bacterium UBA3329 | reverse complement strand
TTTGCCTAATAACTGTTATATAATTATTTCACTAGTTTAATTGTTAAAAAATAATGATTTTTTAAGTAACGGGTGTAAAAAAATGTATAGCCATATTGTAGATTTTCACGTCCACACTGATAATTCCTATGACGGTAACCATTCGGCTACTTTCATTTGCGAACAGGCGGAGTTTAATAATTTGCGAGCCGTTGCATTTACAGACCACTGCGAGGTTGACAGATGCATAAACGATTATGCGCACGAAAGAGCGGTTTTTCAAACATTTTTTGAGATTGCAAAGGTAAAATCGGCATTCAGGGGGCGTTTTCTTGTGCTGAACGGTATTGAACTCGGTCAGCCAACATTTGCACCCGAAATTGCAGAGCGTATTTTGGGTTCACAAAAATTTGATGTTGTTCTCGGCTCAATTCACAATCTGCGTGACGGATTTGACCCGTATTACGGCGACTCTTTTACCGAAGCGGGAACACATACTTTTCTAAAAGAATATTTTTATGAAATAATACAAATGTGCGAATGGGGCAATTTTGATGTGCTTGCCCATTTAACCTATCCGCTGCGGTATTTCTTTGCAAAATCGGGCATTACCGTCAATTTAAACGATTATAAACAAGAGATAGACGAAATATTAAGGCTCTGTGCTAAAAAGGATAAGGCGCTTGAGATTAATACGGCGGGGCTTCGCCAAAAGCTTCATAAGCTTCAACCTGAAACTGATGTTGTAAAGCGTTTCCGTGAGCTTGGCGGAAAATTTATTTCAGTGGGTTCTGACGCTCATTATGCATCGGATTTAGGTAAAAATATACCCGATGCTTTTAAATCTGCTTTAGATGCAGGCTTTGACAGTATAACACTGTTTCAAAACCGTACGCCCGTGCAAATGAGTATTACTGAGGAGATTTGATTAAATGAAAGTAAAAGCAGCCGCAAAGCTGAATTTAATGCTTGATATGATTAAAAAACTTGATAACGGCTACCACAGCCTTTTTATGGTTATGCAGTCTGTAAGTCTTTATGATACTGTCAGTGTTGAGCAAAACAATTTGGGCAAAATTATAATTGAATCCGACTCTGCCGAGATGCCAAAGGATTCAACCAATATAGCTTTTAGGTGCGCCGAAAAGTTTTTTGACGCTGTCGGAATAAGTAAAAGGGGAATAACAATAGGAATAGGCAAAAATATTCCTATGGCGGCAGGTATTGCAGGCGGCAGTGCAGACGGTGCGGCAGTTCTTTACTGTCTGAACAAAATTTACGGTGCAAACCTTTCTAATGACGAGCTTTGTGAAATAGGCGGCAGAGTTGGGGCGGACATTCCGTTCAGTCTTACAGGGGGTACTGCAGTAGTTCTTAATACGGGCAATGTAATAGCTCCCGTCAAGCCCCTTTCCGACTGTAAAATAATTATTGTAAAGCCGCAGCAGGATGTTTCCACAAAAGAAGCATACGCAATGCTTGACAGTATTCAACGGCTACGCCATCTTGATAAAGTGGGAATGCTTGAGGCGGCGGCAAACGGTGACTATAAAGCAATTTGCTCAAAATGCGGCAATGTTTTTGAGCAGGCTGTTGAGGTTCCCGAAAGACCGTACATAAAAAGCACTATGCGAAGTCACGGTGCGGACGCTTGCCTTATGAGCGGCAGCGGACCTACTGTTTTCGGATTGTTTTCTGATGAAAGCAAGGCGAAAAAATGTTTTAACGATTTAAAGAGCAGTTACAAAAATGTTTTTGAATGTTCCCCTGTGAATAAAGGGATAATTGAATTTTAATTATTTGAGGTTATTATAAATGGTTTTCGCGAGTTTGAATTTTTTGTGTGTTTTCTTTCCGCTTTGTATGCTTGCATATTTTTTCGCAAAAAATATTAAGCAGAAAAATACTGTGCTGTTGGTATTTTCCCTTGCATTTTATGCTTGGGGCGAGCCTGTTTACATTCTTTTGCTTTTGCTTATGTCCTTTTGTGATTGGCTGTTAGCTTTGCTTATTGAACAGCACAAGAGTAAGAAGAAATTATTTTTGATAATTACCTGTATAGTAAATTTAGGCATAATAGGCATTTTTAAATACGGCAAATTTACTCTGCTGAATTTTCAGGGCTTATTCGGTGTACCCGAAAAAATACCGAATATAATACTGCCTATAGGTATTTCATTTTATACATTTCAGCTTTTGTCTTATGTCATTGATGTTTACAGGGGAGACGTTAAGGCACAGAAAAAATTCAGTATAGTTTTACTTTATGCAAGCCTTTTCCACCAGTGCATTGCAGGTCCGATTGTAAGGTACAAGGATATTGAAAAACAGCTTCTTAAAAGACGGCCTACGGTGAATTCAATTCATGATGGTATTAACCGATTTTGCGTAGGACTTGCCAAAAAAGCTGTAATTGCCAATATGTGCGGCAAGCTTTTTGAGTTGTTTGTAGTGTCGGATTCACTTGTCAATACTCCTGAGGCAGTAAGTGTTGTATCGCAAAAATCGGCGGCGTCGCTTTGGCTTGGCGTGCTTATGTTCTCAATGCAGATTTACCTTGACTTTTCTGCTTATTCCGATATGGCAATCGGTATGGGCAAAATGATTGGTCTTGAGTATAAAGAAAACTTTGATTATCCGTATCTTTCACGCTCCGTGTCTGAATTTTGGAGAAGATGGCACATTTCTCTTGGTTCATTTTTCAGGGATTATGTTTATTTTCCGCTCGGCGGCAATCGAAAAGGAACGGGTCGTACAATATTTAATCTGTTTGTTGTCTGGGCGCTGACAGGTCTTTGGCATGGTGCGTCGTGGAACTATGTTCTTTGGGGGCTTTATTTCTTTGTGTTTATTGCTCTCGAAAAGCTGTTTTTCGGCAAAGCACTTCAAAAAGTTCCCGTGCTGTCAAATCTCTATTTACTTATCATTGTTTATTTCGGGTGGATATTGTTTAAATTTGAAAATATGTCTGTTATGGGTGCAGTGCTAAAAGGTATGTTCTGTCTCAACAAAAATTCTGCGTCCGATTTTGAAACGGTTACGCTTTTAAAGGGCAATCTCGTATTTATCATTGTTGCAATTATTGCCTGCACACCGCTCGTTTCATTTATTTCAAAGAAAATTAAATTCAGAAACGGTGACAATCGAAATTTTTCATCTGCTTACGGTGTGCTTTCGGTTGTAATGCCGCCGTTGCTTATAGCCCTTTCGCTTATTAACATTGTCGGCAGCAGCTATAATCCGTTTTTATATTTTCAGTTTTAGTCGGAGGAAAGTATGGAGAGAAATAAAAGAAAATCGAGCAACAAAGGCAAATTTGTACTTTTGCAAATTGCGTCCTTTGCTCTCACAATAGCGATAATTTCAATTATCGGCTTAATTATTCCGTTAAGACCGAAGGAGTCCGTTTCCGAAAAGCGAAAATTAGCCGAATTTCCGAAAATTACATTTGAATCATTAAAATCCGGCGATTTTTTTGACGGATTTAACTCTTGGTATTCAGACAGTTACCCGGGTCGGGAAGGTCTTGTTGCTTTAAATTCAAAAATTAAAAGCTATTACGGAATAGCTTCTTTAAAAGACGATACTGTAAAAATTCACGGTGATGTTCAAAAGGGTGATGACATTCCCGATGAGTACGACCCGAGTGCAGTTGTCACCGAGGAGAGCACGACAGAAGAAAACTATGATAAAATCAATGCAAACGGTGATTCGCAAAGCATAGGCGCTGTGTTTGTTGTAGGCGACAGAGCCTTTGAATATTACAATTTCAGTAAGGCTCAAGCGAATAATTACATCTCGTCAATGAATAAGCTTACAGAAAAACTGTCTGGCAAGGCAAAGGTTTACGATATGATAGTGCCGACAAGTATAGGCATTACACTTCCCGACTCTTATATGGGTAACATCAACAGTTCAGACCAATTGAAAGCAATTGATTATATTAACAGCGGTCTTAACAGTCAAATTGTGAAAGTGCCGATTTTTAAAACGCTTATGAGCCACAGGAGCGAGTATATTTATTTTAATACCGACCACCATTGGACGCAGCTCGGCGCATATTACGCATACTGTGATTTTGCAAAGGCAGCGGGAATAACGGCAAATCCTCTTGACAAATATGAAAAAGTAGAGTTCAGCGGTTTCCTTGGAACATTTTATAACGACACAGGCAAAATTCCCGAGCTTAAATCTAACCCTGACACAATCACAGCCTTCAAACCGAATGCTTCAGCAACAATGGTTTATACTGACGCTAATGGGCAAAAAATTTCTTGGCCGATTATAAACGATGTTACAAAATATCCCGAATCAATTAAGTACAGTTGCTTTATTGCAGGGGATAATCCATATACCGAAATTCACAATCCGCAGATTTCGGACGGTTCGTCAATAATGGTTGTAAAAGAGTCCTTCGGCAACGCTCTTGTTCCGTTCCTTGTTGAAAATTATGAGAATATTTATATTATTGACTACCGACATTTCACCGGGAGTATTTCAAAAGTTGTCACAGAGAAGAATATTGATACAGTTCTTTATATCAATAATGTTTCCGCTATCAGAAATCCGAATCTTATGAAGAAGCTTGACGCAACCATATAAATTAAGAAAATAAACCGTTATGCAGGGCAGAGCTATTTATTATGTTCTGCTCTGTAATATTTTTCCGTTATCTATCATATATTCTACTGACCGAGCAAGGAGGAAGATTATGATTGATACATCACGGGAAAGAGCAATTGTTTTAGGGGAATATATTGTTGAAAATAAGGCTACTGTCCGCTCTGCCGCAAGCCAGTTCGGAATAAGCAAAAGCACAGTGCATACGGATGTTTCATCACGCCTTAAAAGATATGACCCTGTTCTTTACAGGCAGGTTCGGGAAATACTCGACATCAATAAATCCGAACGGCATATCAGGGGCGGACTTGCAACAAAGGAAAAGTATTTAAAGGCGGCAAAATAGCCGTCTTTTTTCTAATATATACTTGAAATCTCGTTAAATTCGTGTATAATATATGAGTAAAATTATGGGTAAACTACGAAAGGTGGAAATACAGTGGCAGAAGAAAAGAATTTCTTTATTGACCTTGAGCATGAAATTTTACAGCTCTGGGAAGAAGAAAAATATTACGATAAGCTTGTTGCCAAAAATAAAGGCAATAAAATGTTCCGTTTCCTTGACGGTCCTATTACGGCAAATAACCCCATGGGTGTTCACCACGCTTGGGGCAGAAGTATAAAGGATATTTTTATCCGTTATAAGTCTATGAGAGGTTATGACTGCCGCAGGCAGAACGGCTTTGACTCCCAGGGTCTTTGGGTTGAGGTTGAGGTTGAAAAACAGCTCGGCTTTAAAACGAAGAAGGATATTGAAGAATACGGTATGGACAAGTTCACCCGTCAGTGCGTTGAGCGTGTAAAGCATTTCTCGGGTATTATTACCGAGCAGTCAAAACGCTTGGGTCAGTGGATGGATTGGGACAATTCTTATTACACAAATACTGACCTTAACATTCAGGGTATTTGGCATTTCTTAAAGGTTTGCGACGACAACGGCTGGATAAAGCGTGAGTACAAGCCTATGCCTTGGTGTCCCCGTTGCGGAACCTCTCTTTCCGAACATGAGATGACAGGCTCCTATAAGCTCATGACCCATAATTCCGTTTTCTTTAAACTTCCTTTAAAAGAAATTAACTCAAAAATTCTTGTATGGACAACTACTCCGTGGACTCTTTCTTCAAATGTAGCTTTGGCGGTAAATCCCAAAATTGACTATGTTGAGGTTAAAATTAAGAGTGACGAGAAAACTCTTATCCTTGCAAAGAATGCTATTAAATATTTAGGCGACGATAAATTAGAGGTTGTACGCGCACTCAAGGGCGAAGAGCTTGTAGGTATGCATTATGACACCTGCTTCCCCGACATTCCCGCGCAGGCAGGCATTGACCATAAGGTCGTTGCTTGGGAGGATGTTGCGGCTGATGAGGGTACTGGCGTTGTTCATATCGCTCCCGGCTGCGGTGTTGAGGACTTTGAACTCGGCGAGCGTTTGGGGCTTCCAAAGGTTATGCCTATTGACGATATGGGCATTTACCTTGAAGGTTTCGGCTGGATGACAGGTAAGGACAGCCACACCGTTGCTGACGAGGTATTCGAGCATCTTAAGGCTGATAATAAGCTTTATAAGGTAGAGCCTCATGAGCACAGCTATCCCGTTTGCTGGCGTTGTAAATCAGAGGTTGTTTTCAGGCTTGTTCCTGCGTGGTACATACGCACAGAGGAGCTTAAACCCCGTCTTATTAAGAATGCAAATTCAGTTAAGTGGGAGCCTGCCTCAAACGGCAAGCGTATGAATGACTGGCTTAACAATATGGGCGACTGGAATATTTCCCGTAAGCGTTATTACGGACTTCCGCTCCCGTTTTATCCGTGCGACTGCGGTGAGGTAACGGTTATCGGCTCAAAGGCAGAGCTTCGCGAAAAGGCTGTTGACCCCGCAATGGTTGACGCTCTTCCGGAGCTTCACAGACCGTGGGTAGACGAAATTAAAATTAAATGCCCGCATTGCGGAAAAGAGGTTTCCCGTGTTTCCGAAATCGGCGATGTTTGGCTTGATGCAGGTATTGTGCCTTATTCAACCTTCGGCTACTTTACCGACAGAAAAGAGTGGGAAAAGAATTTCCCTGCCGAATGGGTTACCGAGATGCACGAGCAGGTTCGTCTTTGGTTCTATTCAATGCTCTTTATGTCCACTGTTTTAGAGGACAGAGCGCCTTATGAGAGAGTTGTTACGAACAGCGCAGTTGTTGCCGAGGACGGCTCAAAATTCTCAAAAACAGGCTTTATGATTAAATTTGACGAGGCGGCTGAAAAAATCGGCGCAGACACGGTCCGTTATCTTTATGCAGGTGCGCCGAATACAAATGATGTTCGTTTCGGCTTTAACCTCGGCGATGAAGCAAGAAGAAAAATGCTTTCATTCTGGAACATTTATACCTTCTTTGATACCTATGCACAAATTGATAAGCCTGTATTTACCGATTATAAGCCCAATAAGGCTGATATGACCGCAACCGATAAATGGCTTATTGTGAGAACTAACGAGTTCATCGAAAAAGCTCAAAGCTATATGGATGATTACAAGGTTTATCTTCTTATTAAGGACTTTGAGATTTTCGTTGATGACATTTCAAATTGGTACATCAGAACAAACCGCCGTCGTTTCTGGAAAACAGAGGACAAGCAGGACAAGATGATTGCTTATTGGACTCTCTTTACAGCGCTTAAGGCGTGTGTTCAGGTAATGGCTCCGGTAATTCCGTTTATGACAGAGTACATTTGGCAGAAGCTTATTAAAGTTTGCGAGCCGAACAGTGCAGAGTCAGTTCACCTCAGCGATTGGCCTACGGTAATTGAAGGCTTTGAGGACGACGGAATTATCGAAGAAACTGCTCTTGCAAGAGATGTAATTGCAGTTGCAATGCGCCTTCGTAACGAACAGCAGATTAAAGTCCGTCAGCCGCTTAACAAACTTTTCGTTTGCTGTGAAAGCGATAAGGCTGATAAAATCAAAACTTTTGAGAAAAATATTCTTGATGAGCTTAATATTAAAAATATTGAGTATATCAGCGATGCAAATCTTCTTGAAGATAAATATTGCGCAGTTAACTTTAAGGTTGCAGGCGCAGTTCTCAAGCAGAATGTCAATAAGATGAAGCAAACGCTTGAAAATCTTTCCGACGCCGATATGAAAGCTGTTACAGAGGCTGTAATTGCAGGCGGCGAGGTTGCAGTTCCCGGTTGGGACGAAAAATTTGACGCATCTGTATTTGCCGTTAATTCAAAAACAAAGGCAGGAATTGTTTCTGCCGAGTTCGGCACAGACAGCGTTCTTGCTCTCGATGTTGTTCTTACCGACGATTTGCTTAAAGACGGTGCAGTGCGTGACATTATCCGTCAGTGTCAGCTCCTTCGTAAAGAGGCAGGCTATCAGGTTGAACAGCACATTGCGGCTTCAATTAACACTGCTGACGAATTTATGCTCACTGCATTGAATGAAAAGAAGACTTATATTGCAAACGAGCTTCTTGCCGATTCACTCAAAATCGGTGAAGATATTTCGGCGGACCTTTCAAAAACGGTTTCCGTAAACGGAAAAGACGTTACAATTTCAGTTTCAAAAGGAGAATAAACTATGTTTCAAGTAACAAGAGATATGAATATCGGCGAAATTCTTGACAATGCAAGGGAGACCGTTCCGTTTTTTCTTGAAATGGGAATGCATTGCCTCGGTTGTCCCTCCGCAAGGGGCGAAACGCTTGAACAGGCTTGTATGGTTCACGGCGTAAATGCTGATGAGCTTGTTGAGAAAATCAATAAGTTTTTGAGCGAAAAGGCTGAGTAAAAGAAATTCCCCCTTGAAATACAGGGGGATTTGTTTTAGGAGTAAATATGTTAGATTCAAGACTTTCTGCCGTTGCGGATTTAGTGAGAAGCGGTACACGCTTTGCCGATGTCGGCACAGACCACGCTTATTTACCTGCTTTTCTGTTAATGGGCGGTAAAATTGAATATGCCGTCTGCTCGGATTTGCGTAAAGGGCCTTTAAAAAATGCCGAAGAAACCGTTAAAAAATACGGCGTGGCGGATAAAGTCAATTTGCGCCTTTCAGACGGGCTCGATGCTTATTCAGACGGCGAAGTCAATGAAATTGCAATAGCGGGAATGGGCGGACTTTTAATTTCCGAATTTATTGAGCGCACCACATGGCTTAAAAATACCGACATTCACCTTATTTTACAGCCGATGACTCACGCAGAAGATTTGCGTAAAACGCTTTATGAAAACGGATTTTATATTGAGAAAGAGGTTGCCGTTAAGGACGGCGACAAGCTTTACATAATTTTAAGCGTTTATTACAGCGGCATTGCCGAAACTCGCACTGTTCCCGAATGTGTAATAGGAGAAATATACAAAAATTCCGACCCTGATTCAAAAGAATACCTAAAAGCGCTTTTAAAAAAGTATTCGATAAAATATGAAATGCTGAAAAATGCAGGTAAAGATTATAACGAATCAGAGCTTGTGGTTAAGGAGCTTGAAAAATGGTTAAAGTAAAAGATATTTTGGATTATATAGATAGCTTTGCCCCCTATAACACCTCTTGCGAATGGGACAATACAGGCTTTTCGGTCGGCGATATTAACGCTTATGTAAATAAAATAGTTTTTGCTCTTGAAATAACGGGCGAGGTTGTTTCGTTTGCCGAAAGCGCGAATGCTGATTTAATCGTTACGCATCATCCGCTGATTTTTAAGCCTGTTAAGGTTCTTCCAGCGGATTCTGTTCTCTACAGAATGGCGAAAAACGGAATGGCTCATATCAGTGCTCATACAAATTTCGATTTTGCCAAAGAGGGCGTTAATACTGCTCTTTGCAATAAACTGAATTTGAATATTATTGATGTTGTTAAAACAGCTGATGGTGCATTTGTCTATAAATGCACTCCTCAAAAAGAATATTCCTTAACCGATTTCGTGAATTTTGTTAAAGAAACTCTCGACGGTACGGTAAGATATAACAGCTTGGATAAAACCGTTCGCACTGTTGCGGTGTGCGCAGGCGCAGGTGCGGATTATCTCACAGAAGCGAAAGAAATGGAAGCGGACGTGCTTTTAACGGGTGACGGTGGGCATCACGATTTTCTTGATGCAAACGAAATGGACATTGCTCTTGTTGCGGCAGGGCATTTTGAAACAGAAAATCCTTCGGTGGATTTACTTATGGAAAAAATTAAGAATGAGTTTTCAGTGGAGTGCTTAAGAGCACCGCAGACAACTCCGATAAAAACAATATAAAGGTACTTATGGGATTAGACGGATTAACTTTAGGATTTGTAAAAAATGAGCTTTCTGCTTATATAATCGGCTCAAAGGTCGAAAAGGTGTATCAGCCCTCAAAGCAGGAGCTGGTGCTGCTTTTGCGTACCCGAAACGGTGCATACAGACTTTATTTGTCGGCTGACGGTCAAAGTCCGAGAGTTCACCTTACGAGCTATAACTTTGAAAACCCCAAACAGCCGCCGATGCTTTGTATGATGTTTAGAAAACGCCTTATAGGGGCAAATTTAATATCTACCCGGCAAATAGGTAATGACAGAATTTTAATATTCACTTTTGACGGTACAACCGAAATAGGCGACAGAACAAAATATTATCTTATATGTGAAATTATGGCACAGAAAAGCAATATAATTTTGCTTGATGAAAATAAGAAAATATTGGATGCGGTTAAGCGGATTGACGAAAATAAATCATCTGTCCGTGAGATTTTACCCGGACTTAATTACGAATTGCCGCCTATGCTTCAAAAAAGCAATTTGTATAAGGACAGCGCAGAAGAAATAACGGAAAAAATACTGAATTGCGGCTCGAAAATGCTTTCAAAAGCAGTTTTGGACACTGTGGGCGGAATTTCACCTATTGTCAGCCGTGAAATATCATATAGGGTTCTTTTCTCTGATAAACCCGTTTCTGCACTTTCCGAAATTGAAAAGGAAAGACTTCAAACTGAAATTGAAAATCTTATTTCGGCGGTATCTTCGCCAAAAGCATATAAAATTTCCGTACCGGATAACGACACCTTTGATTTTTCTTTTTTGAAAATCCGTCAGTACGGCACTGATGCAAAAATTACTGAATACAGTTCTTTCTGCGAACTGATTGACGATTTTTATTACGACAAGGATAAAATTTTAAGAGTAAAACGCAAAGCAGGGGACTTGTTTAAGCTTTTGGGTAATGCTACTGAGAGAACCGCAAGAAAAATAAATAACAGACGTTCAGAGCTTCAAAAAAGCGAAAGAAGAGAAGAATTGCGCATATTTGCCGAGCTTTTAACAGCAAATCAGTATAAGTTTTCTCAAAAGCAATCGTCTTACGATGTTGAAAATTATTATGACGGTAATAATATTTTAACTGTACCTGCCGACCCTGCACTTACATGTCAGCAAAATGCACAGAAGTATTTTAAAGATTACAAAAAAGCGGCGAATGCCGAAAAAATGCTTCATTCCTTAATTGAAGAGGGCGAGCAGGAGCTTATATACCTTGATTCCGTTCTTGATAATCTCAGCCGTGCGGAAACTGAAAAGGAGATAGCCGAAATCAGGCAGGAATTGCAGGACGGCGGATACCTTAAAATCAAGAAAAATGCAAAGCAAAAAAGAGAAAAAGCATTGCCGCCGCTTGAATTTGTTTCATCAGACGGATTCAGAATTTTAGTCGGAAGAAACAATGTCCAAAATGACATTTTGACGCTTAAAACCGCTAAAAATTACGATATGTGGCTGCATGTTCAAAAGCAAGCAGGCTCGCACACGGTAATTTGCAGTGACAATAAAGAAATAAGCGAAACGGCAATCCGTGAGGCGGCAGTGATTGCGGCGTATCACAGCAAAGCGTGTAATTCCTCGTCCGTTGCCGTTGACTATACGCTGATTAAAAATGTGAAAAAGCCCGTCGGTGCAAAGCCCGGCAAGGTCATTTACAACACATATAATACGGTGTATGTAACGCCTAAAAAAGATGCGGTTGAACGTTTAAAAAGTACAAAATAGGTTTTGGTTAAGGTAAATTGGAGTAAAATTTATGAACAGTATCGAAGAAAAATTGTTTCAGGAAATTAAAATAATTCAGGAAGAAGTAGTTCTTTCGTCATTAGGTGACAATTCCGATATTAAAGATTCGCTTTTTGACGTAACACATGATATAGTATTCAAAATATTTGAGCTTTTTGATGGTTACGGAAATACTGATTTAAAATTAGATATTGTTGATAAAGAGAGCAGAAACTCAATTAACATCCATAGAAACTTACATGATTTGTGTTCAAAATATCTTCACAGCGGAAACAATTGAAAAGATAGGCAGGTAGAGGATTTCACTCGCTGCTAAAAGATATAGTAGTTTTCAAACAGATTTTTGACATAACAAAAGCCACACTTTTCGGTGTGGCTTTTGAGTTTGGTTAGTTCAGTTATTTAGTTTTCATTTACTGCAAGCATTTCATTCTCACGGAATAAAAGCGACAAGCACCAAATACCTGCCAATGCTACGAGCGTATATATAATTCTGCTTACAATTGCGCCCTGTCCGCCGAAAATCCATGCCACTATATCAAATTGAAAAAGGCCGATAGAGCCCCAGTTAAGCGCACCGATTACAACAAGTATTAAAGAAATTCTGTCAAGCATTCATCTCACTCCTTTTTCGCATTTTGTCTTGCAAAATTAGTATGAGATTTTTATGCTTTTTTTATTCAAATTTTAATTGGAAAATTATAAATTTTCAGCAAGCTTTTTAATTTCTTCAGCTTTGTCAGTATGCTCCCAGATAACGTCAATGTCGCATCTTCCGACGTGTCCGTAAGCGGCAAGCTGTTTGTAAATAGGATTGCGAAGTTTCAGTGTATCAATAATTGCGGCTGGTCGAAGGTCAAATACCTTATTGACAATATCAGCCAAGTCCTCATCCTTGATTTTGCCTGTGCCGAAGGTGTCAACCATAACCGAAACAGGCTTTGCAACGCCTATTGCATATGCTAACTGAATTTCGCATTTCTTTGCAAGACCGCTTGCAACAATGTTTTTGGCAACATATCTTGCGGCATAAGCGGCTGAACGGTCAACTTTTGTGGGGTCTTTGCCCGAGAATGCACCGCCGCCGTGACGAGAATAACCGCCGTATGTATCAACAATAATTTTTCGGCCCGTAAGACCCGAGTCGCCTGCGGGGCCGCCGACAACAAAGCGCCCTGTGGGGTTAATATAAATTTTTGTGTTTTCGTCAATAAGCTCAGACGGAACAATCGGGAAAATTACGTTTTTCTTAATATCCTCACGTATTTTATCAAGTGAAACATCAGCACTGTGCTGTGAAGAAACAACAACTGCGTCAATTCTTACGGGGTTTCTGTCATCGTCATATTCAACAGTTACCTGAGTTTTTCCGTCGGGACGGAGATAGGGGAGAGTGCCGTCGCGTCTTACCTTTGTAAGCTGAACTGCAAGCTTATTTGCCATTGAAATGGGCAGGGGCATAAGCTCGGGAGTTTCGTCACAGGCAAAGCCGAACATCATTCCCTGGTCGCCCGCACCGTTAAGGTTGTAAGCGTCATTGTCGCCCTCTTTAATTTCGAGTGAGTTGTCAACGCCGAGAGCAATGTCGGGTGACTGCTTGTCAAGTGCTACAAGAACAGCACAGGTGTTGCCGTCAAAGCCCTTGTCGCCTGAATCGTAGCCTATTTCACAAATAGTATTTCTAACGATTTCGGGAATATTAACATTTGCCTTTGAGGTAATTTCACCCATAACAAGAACCTGTCCCGTTGTGCAGGTCGTTTCGCACGCAACTCGTGACATCTTGTCCTGTGCTATCATAGCGTCAAGAATTGCATCGGAAATTTTGTCACAGATTTTATCGGGATGACCTTCTGTTACCGATTCTGATGTAAAAAGAAATTTTGCCATTTTGTTTTCCTCCTAAAAAACAGCTGAAAAATAAGCGCCCTGAAAGTCAGGACGCTCAAAAAGTCCTTATCTTTCGGAATATTCCGCAGGAATTAGCACCTTGCAAATGCAGGTTGCCGTGGTGTCAAAGGGCCTGTCCCTCGACCACTCTTAATAAGGGATATTAAGTTTACTTATATATTTTAGCACAAATGCGACTGTTGTCAACATTTTTCTTGAAATATCACATTTTACCTTTCAAAATTGGTGAAATACGCTTGTAGATTAAGAATGTAAGCACAGCAACAATTGCAAATTTTACGAATGTAAACGGCACGTTGAAAATGAGAATAGCTTCGGCGAGATTTTTAACAGACGGTAAAATTGCCTGATATGCTTGAAGAATAACCTCCTGCGGCATAAGAATTTTTGCATAAATCGGATATACTATGTAGTAATTTGTGAAGAAGCATATAACAGTGCTTGTAACGGCTCCGACTGCCGCACCCAAGACTGCGCCTGTTCTTGTTTTTTTGCGTTTATAAATTATTCCCGCAGGAACAACAAATAAAACGCCTAAAATGAAGTTTGAAAGCTCGCCGACACCAGCTGTCTGGGATTTAATAAGAAGATTTAAAACATTTTTTACAAGACAGACAACAATTCCGCTGACAGGCCCGTATGCAAAAGATGCAATAAGGGCAGGCAATTCCGAAATGTCAAATTTAATAAAAAACGGCATTATCGGCACGCTTATTTCAATGAACATAAGCACATAAGCGAGCGCTGAAAGCATGGCTGTAGCCGCAATGGCTCTTGCATTGATTTTCTTCTTCGGTTTGATTTGATTTTCCATATTTTGACACCTTTCTTATGAGTTGCCTAAACAGAGAAAAAGCCCTGCAAGTAAATGCAGGGCTGCTACGACTTATTTTTATTGCCGTATCTTCTTTCATCCGGACTATACCGTCGGTACGGGAATTACACCCGTTCAGCTTTTGGCTCGTGGACTTTAACCACCGGTGGAGAATTGCACTCCGCCCTGAAGACAACTTTTGTTAATTTGTAATTACGATTATATCACGCTTATACCGTTTGTCAATACCTTGATAATAAGTTAAAAAATTAACATAAATCTTATATTTATACTGTTTGCTTTTTACTTTTATTTCCCTTAATAAGCACAAGCGAAATAATCATTATAATCGGGAAGAGTGCGCCGAATCCCAAGCCTCCTTTAAGATTTCCGTCACAGAAATGCAAAGCGGCAAATGAAACTACCCACGGGCCGAGCGTACAGCCCATATCTCCGGAAAGCGCTAAAATGCCGAACATACTGTTTCCGCCCTCGGGAAATTTTCTTGCGGCAAGGCTGAAAGTACCGGGCCACATCATACTAATGCAAATGCCAGTAAATGCGCAGAAAATGAGTGAAATGTAGCTGTTATTCGACATTGAAACTATAATATAGCTCATTGCACAAAGAGCAGCCGAAACGCCCAAGGCGATTTTAATATTCAACTTTTCTCCGAATATGCCGAAAAGTATTCTGCCGATTCCCATAAGCACCGCAAACATACACGGCCCGAGAATATCGCCTGTTTGCTTTGTAACGTGAAGTCCTGTTTCGGCGAAATAAGACGACCATTGTGACATTCCAAGCTCCGAAGCGCCTGCGCAAAGCATTAAGAGCAGCATTAAAATAAACTGCTTTTTGAAAAACAGCTTACCGACAGGCGTTCTTTCTTCCGCCGCTAAATTTTGGGGCATTGGGCAGGAGATGAAAGAAACCGTATTAACGGCAGGCAGTATTGCCCAGAGCAGGGGAATGAAGTGCCAATTTTCTTTGCCGAGAAATTTAATGAGCAGGGTTGTGACGAGTACCACAAAGACCTGTCCCCAGCAGTAAAATGAATGAAGAAAAGCCATTTGAGAGGTCTTTTTATCACCGGGAATTGCCTCAATTATCGGACTTATAATTACTTCCATAAGTCCGCTTCCTATTGCATTCAGAATTATTGCAATCATAATTCCCGTAAAAGGATTGATGACATTAGGTAAAAAGGCAAGTAAAATAAGACCGACTGCCGTTACACTCTGCGACAGTACAGACAGTATTTTATAACCGATTTTATCCGAAAATTTTATTGCAAACAAATCTACTGCAATCTGCGATACGAAATTAACCGTAATTAAAGCCGAAAGCCGTTTAAGGTCAATTCCGAATTGCTCGTGAAAGACAATGAACAGAAGAGGGGGAAGATTGTTGATAATCGCCTGCACAAAATACCCCGCGTAGCAGGAGAGCTTTGTTCTTTTATATGAAATCATTTTTTTAAACCCTCGAAACTATTACATCAAAATTACCGCTTAGCGAAAATTCACCGAAATCGGCAGGTACAAACAGGCTGTCACCTTTTTTAATGTCAAAATCGCCTATTTTACCGCAGCCGTCCGTAACAAGCAGTGAAAGGAAAGATGTGTTGTCAGCCTCTAAGCTGAATGTGCCGTGAACTGTGTATTTATCAACAGTAAACAAATCGCAAATAACGAGCTCCTGCTTTGTAAACATATCAAACTCTTGAGGTATTCCTGCACCTTTTGCTTCGGGTTTAGGCGGAACACAGTTTGTAACCTCAATGGCATTTTCAATGTGCAGAGGTCTCGGCTTACCGTCTGTGCCGAGCCTTCCGTAATCGTAAACTCTGTATGTGAGGTTTGAATTTTGCTGAATTTCCGCAAGTAAAATTCCTTTTCCGATTGCGTGCAGAGTTCCTGCTTCAATGAAGAATAAATCGCCCTTTTTCACCTTTTCACGGTTTACATACTGAAGAAATGTTCCGTCCTCAACGGATTTTTTGAATTCTTCCTTCGTAATTTCTTTGCTAAATCCGAAAATAAGCTCTGCATCCTCGTCACAGTCAAGAATATACCAGCATTCTGTTTTGCCGAATTCACCGGCTTTTTTCATTGCATATTCGTCATTCGGGTGAACCTGAACTGACAAATCGTTTTTTGCATCAATAAGCTTAATAAGAAGAGGGAAAAACGGGAATTTTTTGCCGTTTGTGCCTAAATAATCGGGATTTTCGTTTATAACCTTTGAAAAAGACTGACCGTCAAATTTTCCGCCGATAACGGTATTTTCACCGTCGTTTCTTGCCGCGAGCATCCACCCCTCGGCCATAATGTCATATTCGCTTTCAAAACCGAATTCACTGCGAAGTCTGTTTCCGCCCCAAATGTAGTCCTTAAAAACAGGCTTTAATTTTAATATTTCCATATTTTTTCTCCGTAAATGTAAAGTATAATTTTTTTGGATATTTTAGCATAATGTATTTACTATTTCAACTCATTTTAATTGCATTTTTCTGAAGAAAACATATTATATTGTGCAGTTACGATGTGATTTTGGATAATTTATTGTTGAATTATTCAAATTTAGACTGATTTTACCGTTCGTTTTAATGAAAAATGCAGTTTTTGGCTTAAACACTTGCAAAATCAGCCGTTTTGTTATAAAATATTACAAAATCCGTTGGAGGTCTTTATTTTGAAGTATTCCGAAATGAAAAAAGATGATTTACTTTCTATCAAAGAAGATTTGTTGAAAAAATATGATGAAGTAAAAGGCTTAAACCTTTCTCTTGATATGTCAAGAGGCAAGCCCGGTCACGACCAGCTTGAGCTTTCTTACGATGTTTTAAAGGTATTTAACGGCGGCGACACCTGCATTTCCGACAGCGGCATTGACTGCCGCAACTACGGTGTGCTTGACGGTATTCCCGAATGTAAAAAGCTGTTTTCCGAAATTCTTGATGTTGACCCTGACAATATAATTATCGGCGGCTCTTCAAGCCTTAATCTTATGTTTGACTTTATCTGCCAGTGTATGGTTTCAGGGATAGGCGGCTGTGAGCCTTGGAGCAAACAGGGAAATATTAAATTTATCTGCAATGTACCGGGTTACGACAGACATTTCGGAATTGCTGAACATTTCGGAATTGAAATGATTTCCGTTCCTATGACTGCGAACGGTCCAGATGTCCTGAAAATCAAAGAGCTTATTAAAGACGAAAGTGTTAAGGGTATGTTCTGTGTGCCTAAATATTCAAATCCCGACGGTGTTACATACAGCGACGAAACAGTTGAGGCGCTCGCTTCTTTAAAGCCTGCCGCAAAGGATTTCAGAGTGATTTGGGACAACGCATACTGCGTTCACGACCTTACTGACACTCCCGATACGCTTATGAACATTTTTGATGCCTGCAAAAAATATGGCACAGAGGATTACTTTGTTGAATTTACATCAACCTCAAAAATCTCATTCCCCGGCGCAGGTATTTCGGCTATTGCCGCGTCCGACAACAACATTGCGGATATAAAGAAGAGAATGAGTGCACAGACAATAGGCTTTGACAAGCTTAATCAGCTTCGCCATGTAAGATATTACAAAAATGCAGACGGCATTCGCGCACATATGAAAAAGCATGCCGCAATTATTGCACCGAAATTTAAGATTGTGCTTGAGGCTTTGGAAAGCGAAATTGCACCTCTTGGCATAGGCGAATGGATTAAACCCAACGGCGGTTACTTCATAAGCTATAACACAACTGTCGGAAGTGCAAAGAGAATAGGCGAGCTTTGCAAAGCGGCTGGTCTTGTGCTTACTACCGTCGGCGCAACATATCCTTACGGAAAAGACCCTGATGATAAGAATATTCGTATTGCTCCTACATTCCCGTCAAACGAAGAGCTTAAAAAAGCAGTTGAAATTTTCTGCTTATGTGCTAAAATATCAGCAGTGGAAGCTTTACTTTAATTTTAAGAGGTAAATATGAATACTGCCGTGAAAAACAATGACAATATGAAAAAAGTGTCTGCCGTAATTGTGGCGGCAGGCTCTTCTTCACGTATGCACGGTATTGACAAACAGCTTTTGGATATAGGCGGAATGCCTGTTATCGCAAGGGCTGTTTCTGCTTTTCAACAGTCTGAAATTATCAGTGAAATTGTCATTGTTACCCGTGATGATTTAATTGATAAAATAAATGAATTAGTGTCAAAATATCAATTTGACAAAGTAACGGCTGTTGTAAAGGGTGCTGATACACGGCAAAAAAGTGTGTTTAACGGTATTTCAGTAACAGCACAGGATTGTGAATATATCGCAATTCACGACGGTGCAAGGCCTTTTGTTACGCAGGACATTATAAAAAATACAGTTGATGCGGCAATAAAATACGGAGCGGCTTCTGCGGCACAGACTGCAAAGGACACAGTTAAAATTGCCGATGAGAACGGTAAAATCATTCAAACTGTTAACCGTGACACTGTAAGACTTATGCAGACACCACAGGTATTTGAGAAAAACACTTACCTGTCCGCTATGAAGAGCGTGCCGAACAGTGAAATGTTTACAGATGACTGTATTTTGATGGAAAAATTCGGCAAACCTGTTTATTGTGTCAAGTCAAGTCCGTTAAATCTTAAGATTACCACACGGGAAGATATTATTTTTGCTGAAGCGATAATTAGGAGAGTAGAAAATGATTAGAATAGGTCACGGATATGATGTTCACAAATTGGTAAACGGCAGAAAACTGATTTTAGGCGGAGTAGAAATACCGTATAACAATATTGGACTTTTGGGCCACTCGGATGCCGATGTTCTTTTGCATGCAATTTCCGATGCTCTTCTCGGCGCGGCGGCGCTCGGCGACATTGGAAAGCATTTTCCGGATAACGATGATGCATATAAAAATGCCGACAGCGGAATTTTGCTCGCGAAAGTAAATGAGCTAATCAAAAATGAAGGGTATTTCGTTGTAAACATTGATGCAACCGTTTTGGCGCAAGCACCGAAGCTCGCCCCATATATTTTAACAATGCGTGAAAATATTTCAAAAGCGCTTGAAATCCCGATTGATTTTGTAAGTGTAAAGGCAACCACTGAAGAGGGACTTGGCTTTACGGGTCAAAAAGAGGGCATAGCCGCTCACGCTGTGGTTCTTATTGAAAAATAAATGTAACCGTTTATTTTAAAGATATTTGTATGTCCGTCCTCCTCTGCCTTTCGGCAAACCGTCGGACATGGACGAAATTTTACCATAACGCTTCGCTTTTATGGAAAATAAATACAGAAATAACCTTTTTCGCCCTGCTGCATAATATGTGACAGGGCGGTGTTTTTTATGGACAAAGTAATTTTTAAGTTTAATTCAATAACTTATGCAATAAAGGCTAAAAATACGGCGGAGGGCTTGGGTTGTAAAACAAAAATTATGAAAAATCCAAATCCGAAAAAAGGCGAAGGGTGCGGTTACAGCTTAACTGTATTTGGAAATGCAGACGAGATTAAAAATGCTTTTGATACAGTTAAGTTAAAATATACGGGAATAGAAGTATACAAATGATATATTTTGATAATGGCGCAACCTCATACCCAAAGCCTTTTTCCGTAGTAAACGCAGTGCAAAGGTCATTTTGCGATTTTTGTGCAAATCCCGGCAGAGGCGGTTATAATTCTGCTATGAAATCTGCCGAGATGATATATAATGCGAGAAGTGCGGCGGCGGATTTGTTTAATGCAAACACTGAAAATGTTATTTTTACTTCCGGGTGCACATATTCGCTTAATGCGGCAATTAAAGGATTATGCCGCTTGGGTTCTCATTTTGTTATTTCAGATTTAGAGCATAATTCTGTTGTAAGACCGCTTGAAAAGCTGAAAAAATCGGGAAAATGCGATTATTCTGTTGCAAAAGTTACACCCGATGAATCCGAAACGGTAAATAATTTTGTAAATAAATTCAGAAAAAATACTGTTGCCGTAATTTGCACGCTTTCTTCAAATGTATTCGGAATAATGCCACCTATCACAAAAATTGCTCATGAAGCACACAAAAACGGAATTTTATTTATTTTAGATGCCGCACAGGGAGCAGGCTATTTACCTGTTGATATGAAAAAAACAGGGGCTGATATTATTTGCTGTGCAGGGCACAAAGGACTTTTCGGCCCAATGGGAACGGGACTTTTGATTCTTTCAAAAGATATTAATATAGATACGCTTGCGGAAGGTGGAACAGGCAGTAATTCGGAAAGCTTAAATCAGCCGGTGCTTTCTCCTGACAAATTTGAGAGCGGTACGCCGAATGTTCACGGAATTGCAGGGCTTTTTGAGGGAATAAAATTTGTTGAAAATATAAAATGCGAGAATATTTTAATGCATGAAAACAAAATAATAAAATATATTTTTGATGAGCTGAAAGCGTGTCAAAGCATTATTTTATATACTGATTTTTATGACGGAGTGCAAAAATCTCCCGTTCTCTCTTTTAATGTTAAATCGAAGAAAAGCGAAGAGACAGCAGCACTTTTAGCCGAAAACGGTATTTGCGTCAGGGGAGGACTTCACTGTGCGCCTTTGGCACACAGAAAAATGGGTACACTTGGTGTCGGTACAGTTCGAATTACACCTTCTTGGTTTACAGATGAAAAAGAAACAGAATTTTTAGTAAATTGTATAAAAAAAATTGCAAAATAAAGAAAGATATGATACAATATATCGTGAATATATGTGCCGTTATGTGCTTTTGCAATTCGGTACTTGCGATATATTGTATTTTTTTAGTAAAGGGTGTTAAAAATATGTATTTGCTTTCTGTGTTTTCCGACTTTTGGCAGAATTTTAAGCAAGCTATTGTTTCGTTTGATGAAATTTCCGATGTGCTTGATGTTTTGCTGGTTGCATTTTTAATCTACAGTGCAATTAAGCTTATGCGTGAAACAAGGGCAATTCAGCTTGCAAAGGGGGCAATTTTACTCGTTGTCCTTTATTCTGTTGTCACACTTTTGGAAATGCAGGTCAGCAAATATCTCCTGAGCTTTATTTTCAGTGATTTACTTGTTATTCTTGTAATTATTTTCTCGCCCGAAATTAGGCATGCCCTTGAAAGTGTGGGCAGAAGTTCTGTTTCAAAACTGAATATTTTTAATTTTGTAAACAGAGATAATATTTTTAAGCAGGAAAAAATTGAAGCAGCAATTAACGGAGTTTGTAAGGCGTGCGCCGATATGAGTGATAAGAAAATCGGAGCGCTGATAGTGTTTAAAAAAGATACAATTCTCGGCGAGATAATTGAAACCGGTACATTTGTTGATGCCGCTGTTTCTGCTGAGCTTATCGGAAATATATTTTTTCCGAAAGCTCCTATGCATGACGGTGCCGCAATTATTGAAGAAGGCCGTGTAGTTGCCGCAGGTTGCATTTTGCCGCTTACAAGCAACAGTAATATTTCAAGTGAATTGGGCACTCGCCACAGAGCAGCTATCGGAATGAGTGAAGTAAGTGATGCTGTCGTAGTTGTTGTTTCGGAGGAAACAGGAAGTATTTCGGTGGCGAAAAAGGGTTTTCTCAGAAGAGGTATTTCCAACGGTGATCTTCGTGAAATACTTATAACTAACTTTATTAAAGATAATACCGAAAATGAAAGCAAATTAAAGAAAATTTTCAGAGGTAACAAAAATGAGTAAAAAACAGACTGATAACAGCAAAGCAAAATTTTCTTTCTCTAAAATTATTCGCAATAACAAAGTTTTATTTGTTTTGTCACTGATAATTTCATTTGGACTTTGGATTTGGGTTTCGGTTGAAAAAAGCCCTATAGTACAAAGCATTATTTCTGATGTCCCTGTAAATATTGATTTATCCGGAAGTGTTCCCGAACAGCTCGGTCTACAGATTTTCGGCGACAAGGATTTTAAAGTCGATGTTACCGTTTCGGGTAAAAAATATATTTTGGCTTCTCTTGATAAAGATGATATCACTGTTACAGCTGTAACTAATTATGTTGACAGTTCAGGCGAAAAAACACTTCAACTAAGATATGAGATTGCCGCAGGCGCTGAGGAATTTGATGTAGTTTCTCTTTCTAAGTCTTATATTGAGGTTTACTTTGATATGCCAAAAGAAGTTGAACTTTCTTTACAGGCTGAATTTAACGATGATATCAATAAACTTATACCTGAAAACTGTATTTTAGGTGATATTGTTTTTTCGAAGCAAGCGGTTAAGGTCACCGGACCTGCTTCTGAAATTAACAGAATAAAGAAAGTTGTCGCAAGCGTAAATATTACGGAAAAGCTTGAAAAAAATACAACATTTATTCCTGAAATAAAGTTTGTTACTGACGATGGGTCAAAACTTGTTTATTCCGAAATTGATGCAGACAGCAGAGACATTACCATGTCTATCCCTATTCTGAAAAAAGTGACACTTCCTGCATCAATTACTTTTAAAAGCGCGCCAACAAGTTTTGCTTCGGCTCCGCTTAATTATACTGTTTCACCAAGCAGTATAACTGCTGCTGTTCCTATTGATCTTGTTGACACACTAAAATCAATTTCTGTTGCGACTATTGATTTTGCGGATATTACTAAAGGAATAAATGTGTTTAACATTTCTTCAGCTGATATTGAAGATATTATGGTTATTCCTGCAACGGCCTCTGCATTTAGGGTAACAGTTGACGCTTCCAATATGGCTGCAAAAACGGTAAGTCTTCCTGCATCTCGGGCAAGAGTTTCAAACAAACTTGCTAAATATGTCATAGAAAATGTTGACAGCGGCAATTTAACCTTTACTCTTATCGGCGAAAAAGAGGCGCTTGATACAGTAAATGCAGACGATATTGTTTTAAATGCAGATATGCAAAGTGTTAAAATTAACGAAAATGTAGATTCTTTGCCTGTAATTGCTACTGTTTCAAACAGTAAATGCTGGGTGCACGGCAGAAATACTGTTAAGGTTTCGGTTTCTAAAAAATAAGTTTTATTTTTATGATAGAGGACTGTTGATGAAAAAAAAGATTTTTGCTTATTTAATAATTTTAATATGCATTTGCCTTTTGTTTGCGGGATGCGATTTTTCGTTTTTGCCTGCTGCCAAGTTAATTCGTCCGCCAAAACTCAGCGGTGAGAGCAGCTTTTTGCAGCAAGAATTTGAAAAAGAAATCGCCAATGAATTTGTTAAAATGAAAACTCCGTTAAAAGGTGAAAACCGTTCCTCTTATATTATTTTTGATATAGATAATGACGGAAATGATGATGGATTGGTTTTTTATTCCGATCCTTCTGTTGATGAGTTGGCGAGAGTTGCTGTTTTTAAGCATAACGGCAATGAGTGGAAAAATGTTTCTATACTTTCGGGACTCGGCGAAGAAATTTACGAAGTCGGATTCAGCGATATAAACGGTGACGGTAACTATGAAGTATTGATTTCTTGGACAAACTTGAATCCGGATTCTTCTTCTAATGAAACCTTGACGCTTGTCGGCAACAGAATACTTACTCTTTATAAATTCGGAAACAGTGCAATGACTCTTTTGAAAACAGAGGATTTCACCAAAATGTATGTTTCCGATTTTAACGGTGACGGTTCAGATGATATTTTCCTTTCAACTGTAAGCATATCTAATGATTCAAAGAAAACGACAGGCAGAATAATTATCTTTAAAGATGACTGCACTGTTGAATTTGATAAGTCTTTTTCACTTATCGGTATGCTGGACATTGTCAGTATTACATCTGATATTTTTACAAACGGGGAAAGGCAATATACCAGAATTTATGTTGACGGAATTTTAAGCGAGGCGGCTTATGTTACCGATGTAATTCAGTATTCTGTATCAACCGGTGGAATTGCATTGCCTCTTCACTCTTTATCTGCCGGTACTGTTCCGGCAACCGCAAGGTCTAATAAACTGTGTTCTATTGATATAAATGATGACGGAATGATTGAGATTCCGACTCTTATTGAATTGCCGTTCAGTAAGCGAATAGGTGATGCGGAGGATTATAAGGAAAATTCGCTTAATCTTGTTGTTTGGTCACAGCTTCAAAATAAAAAAATTGCACCCGTTCTCACCACGCTTTACAATAATGTCAACAATTTTTATTTTATTTTTGACGATAAATGGATTTCAAATATTACAGCTGTTTACAATTCAAACAGTTCTTTGCTTGTTTTTTATGCTGTTGAAAACGGCGCTATTGCCGATAAGCTTTTTTCAATTATGACATTTTCAAGAGCAGATTGGAATGATGATAATTATGATTTTGATTTGCTTTTTGACGGCGATGCTTATGTTTACGGCTATATATATGAGCCGAATAAGTATATATCGAAACAAGAAGTTAGAGATAACTTTGTTGCAATATATTAGGAGGGCACAGTGAAAAAGATATTGATTGCAGAGGATGAAACCTCTATTAGAGATTTTGTTGTGATAAATCTTAAAAGAGCCGGATACGAGGTTCTTGAGGCATCCGACGGAATAGAGGCAAAATCACTTTTTGACGATAACAGTAAAGATATTGATATTGCTATTCTTGATATTATGATGCCCGGCGTTGACGGCTTGGAGGTTTGCAAATATTTGCGCAGTAAAAGCAAACGAATCGGAATTGTTATGCTTACGGCACGAACTCAGGAAATGGACAAGGTAACCGGACTTCTTGTCGGTGCTGACGACTATGTTACAAAGCCGTTTTCACCGTCTGAGTTAATGGCAAGAATTGATGCGATTTACCGTCGAGTAACCTTAACGGGCGACAGTGATGATGAAACGAATGAAATTGAAAATACTGCTGTTACATTAAATGAATTTACTCTTGACCTTCGGAGTCATACTCTTACCAAAAACGGTGAGAACATTGATTTGACTCAGGTTGAATTTCAAATTATGGAATATTTTTTCTCAAATCCCAATGCTGCACTGAGCAGAAGTGATATTTTAAAATTCGTATGGGGAGATTCCTATTTTGGCGATGAAAAAATTGTTGATGTTAATATTCACAGGCTTAGAAATAAGATAGAGGATGAGCCGTCCTCTCCTGTACACTTAATCACTGTCTGGGGTATGGGCTATAAGTGGATAGTTTGATTTAGTTAAAACACAAGAAAGGCGGTGAGCTCAGTGATAAAAAACAGTATAGTCAAGCGGTGGGTGCTGACAGTTCTTTTAAGCATTATTTTTGTCACGCTCGCATTTGCCGTTTTTCTTTGTGTTATTTTCCGTTCAAATTATTATAATGCAGCACGAATGACTCTTGAATCACGTTCTTCGGAGGTGGTTTTATCCTATTTCAATGAGGATTCTCTTTCTTCCGAGGAGCAGTTTATTAAAACCGCAAGAAATTTTGTTGAGAACTTTTCCGATAAAAGCGTTATGGAGGTTTGGATTATTGATTCAGGCGGTGATGTGATTGTTTCTTCAAACGGCTTTTCCGTTAAAAACGAGAAATATCCCGATTACAGTTATGCCAAGGCAGACGGTAAATTCGGTGAATGGATCGGCAAAAATTCAAACGGCGAAAAAATCATTGCACAGTCATATATGCTTCCGTCCGGAGATGTTATAAACGGTGCTGCGGTTCGTTATATTGTTTCCTTGCAGGATATTGACCGCCAGCTTTCAATAATATATGTTATAGTTGCGATAGTTGCAGGCTTTATTATTCTTCTTGTTATTACATCCGGTGCGTTTTTTATTCGTTCAATAATAAATCCCGTAAAAAAAATCAATGAAACGGCAGAACGGATTGCAAACGGCGATTTTGATGTGTCTATTGAAAAATACAAATACAATGATGAAATCGGTCAGCTTTGCGATACAATAAATCACATGGCTCACGAGATAAGCGAGTCAGAACAGTTAAAAAATGAGTTTATTTCAACTATTTCACACGAATTGCGAACTCCGCTAACCGCCATAAAAGGGTGGGGTGAGACAATCCGTTCTTCGGAAGGCGACAAAGAAATAACCGAAAAAGGAATAAATGTTATTGTTAACGAAAGTGAGCGTTTAACCTCACTTGTTGAAGAATTACTTGACTTTTCCCGTATGGAAAACGGTAAAATGTCACTTAAAATCAGCAGAATTGATTTAGTAAAAGAATTAACCGATGTTATTGAGGCTATTCAAGAGAGAGCCGAAAGAGAAAAGATTGAAATAATTTCCGATATTTCTGCAGGTCATATTTATATAAATGCAGACGGAAACCGTTTAAAGCAGGTTTTTGTCAATGTCATTGATAATGCTATTAAATACGGTAAGAGCGGCGGATTCGTTAAAATTTCGTTGAAGCGCTTGAATAACAGCATTAGAATTACCGTTGAGGATAACGGTTGCGGTATTTCAAAGAATGACTTACCAAAGATAAAACAGAAATTTTTTAAAGCAAATAACAGTACAAGAGGGAGCGGAATAGGTCTTGCTGTTTCCGATGAAATAATCACTTTGCATAAAGGCGAGCTTGATTTCGAAAGTGCTCTCGGTGAGGGAACTGTTGTTACAATAAATTTACCTATAAATGCTTAGAAAGGAAACACTATGAGCGAAAAAACAAAACACAAAACATCTGTCGGCGGTCAGGCTCTGATTGAAGGAATAATGATGAGAGGCCCTGCAGGAAATGCAATGGCTGTCAGAATGCCTGACGGGTCAATTGATGTTGAGGTTGACCATAATATACCGCTAATAAAAAAGCATAAAATACTCGGAATACCGTTAATCAGAGGCGTTGTCACATACATTGATTCAATGATAAGCGGATATAAATATCTTATGAAATCTGCGGACAAGTCAATGACCGAGGAAGAAAAAGAAGAGGATATGTCTAAAATCGACCGTTGGCTTACCGATCATATGGGTCCTGCAATGATGACGGTAATCGGCATTATTTCAACAGGTTTGGGACTCCTGTTGGCTCTCGGAATTTTTATGTATCTGCCTACGCTTTTAGTAGATAAATTTGATGAATTTATTGTAAGAAATGCAGACCTTTCAAAGCTTCATCCGCTTTTTGAGGGAATTGTGCGCATTTTTGTTTTTGTGCTGTATATGTGGCTTGTTTCAAAAACAAAATCAATTAAACGCGTGTTTATGTATCACGGAGCTGAACATAAAACGATTTTCTGTTATGAAAACGGACTCGATTTAACAGTTGAAAATGTACGAAAAATGAAACGCTTTCACCCAAGGTGCGGCACAAGCTTTATCTTTGTTATTTTGATTATCAGCATTTTGCTTACATCTGCACTTGTTCTCATTTTTCCGAATTTGCAGTCTGTCAGCAGACCGCTTTGGATTTTACTTAAGCTTGCAATTTTGCCGCTTGTAACGGGAATTGGATACGAGTTTATTAAATATGCAGGAAAGCACGAAAACGCTCTTGTAAAGGTTCTTTCTGCCCCCGGACTTTTAATGCAGAGAATCACAACAAACGAGCCGACAGACGACATAATTGAGGTCGGAATTGAAGCTCTTAAAGCCTGTATAACCGACAATCCGGAGGACGACAAAATATAAATGACTCTGCTTGAACTCTATAAAAAATCAGCAGAAAGGCTTTCGTTCGGCGGCTGCGGTGATTTTGAAGTTAAAGTAATTTTTGAGGATATACTGAAAATCAAAACAAAGCCGTACGATTATTCTGTTGTTAATGCAACCGACAGCCAAATTTCGATTATGAATAAAATAGTCGAAAGGCGAAAAATTGGCGAACCTTTGCAGTACATTGTCGGTAAATGGGATTTTTACGGGTTTACTTTTGAGGTAGGCGAGGGTGTTCTGATTCCGCGTCCCGAAACTGAAAATCTTGCAGAATATGTATTAGATGAAATTAAAAATGTCAAAAATCCGATTGTATTCGATTTGTGCTCCGGGAGCGGCTGTATAGGTCTTACAATTGCAAAATTAAGACCCGATTCGACGGTTTACATGTTTGAAAAAGAGAAAAAGGCATTTGATTACCTGCTAAAAAATCTTAATAATTTCGGCTTAAAAAATACAACGGCAGTAAAATGCGATATTTTCACATTTGATTTTAAGGATTTGCCGAATGCAGATTTAATTGTTTCAAATCCGCCGTATATTAAAAGCGGTGAAATACCTTTTTTGCAAACGGAGGTTCAAAAAGAACCCGTTTCTGCCCTTGACGGCGGTGAAGACGGATTGAATTTTTATAAATGCATAGCTTCACGCTGGTTAGATAAAGTAAAAAAAGGCGGTTTAATGGCTTTGGAGTGCGGCGACGCTCAGTCAAATGCAATTTTACCGTTATTTTCTGGCAAAGTAGCGGAAAAAAATGTCATTTTTGATTTTAATAATATTGACAGAATCGTAGCTTTTAGAATATAATATTCTTTTAAGAAAGGATTAGTCTATGCTGTTAAATTTATTTAGAAACGGTTTTGATTTAGGAAATTTAATAATTTACTTTTTTTCAATGGCTTTTGTTGTATTCTGCACATTGCCTGTTCACGAATATGCCCACGCTCTTGTTGCGACAAAGCTCGGCGACCAAACACCGAGACTTCAGGGAAGGTTAACATTAAATCCTATGGCGCACATTTCGCCGCTCGGCGCTTTAATGATTTTGCTTGTCGGCTTCGGTTATGCAAAACCTGTGGGTGTTAATCCCCGAAACTTTAAAAATCCTAAAAAGGGAATGGCACTTGTGGCAATAGCAGGCCCGATTTCAAATTTACTGATGGGATTTATTGCGGAATTTTTTGCAATTCTTTGTCTTAAATTCTCTGTGAATGCCAATGATTCTTTCCTTTTGGCGGCTGTGTATATGTTTTTTAATTATGCTGCTGTTGTTAACCTTCAGCTTGCTGTATTTAACTTTTTACCGATTCCGCCGCTTGACGGTTCAAGAATTTTACAGCTTTTAATTCCCTCTAAATACTATTACAAATTTTTACAGTATGAACGGTACATCATTTTAGTTGTTTTCGCTCTTCTTTTTATGGGCGTTTTGACTGTCCCGCTTTCTTATATCACAAACCTTATTTACAGTCTTTTCCAAAAATTGTTTTATTTAATTTTATTTTAATTTATCGGTGTTTTATGGAAAAAATATCCTACAAATTAGAAGCATTTGAAGGTCCGCTTGACCTTCTTTTACACCTGATTTCAAAACACAAACTGAATATTTACGATATTCCCATAGTAACACTTGTTGAGCAATATGTGGATTATGTCAGACAGATGCAGGAAAGTGATATGTATGTTGCATCTGATTTCCTTGAAATGGCGGCGAGGCTTGTCTATTTGAAATCAGTTTCTCTTCTTCCTGTTTACACGGAAGCCGAAGAGTTAAAAAAAGAGCTTCAGGGCGAGCTTATTGAATACCGCGATATGAAGCTTATGGCTCAAAAGCTTTCCGAAACAAATACGCCCGGTTTTGACTGCTTTGTCAGAGAACCGATAAAAATGGATATTGACCAAACATATAGGCGGGTACATGAGCCGGAGGAGCTTATCAGTGCTTATATTTCTGCGGCAGGTAAAAAGCTTGTTGCTCTTCCGCCGCCTATTGAGGCTTTCCGTGAAATTGTTGTTAAAAAAATTGTTTCTGTCGGCTCTAAAATTTCAAATATTTTTTCGAAACTCAAAACAAAAGGCAGTAAAGCGAAGTTTAAATCTTTATTTTCGGATGCCTCGTCACGCTCTGACATGGTAGCTACTTTTTTAGCTCTTTTGGAGCTTACAAAATCGAAAAAGATTACCGTTTCGGGTGAAGGCGAAAACGCTGAAATTGAGCTTATAGACAGTAAAATAGGTGAGGTTAGCGAGGAATGGAACGAATGAAAGCAAGCAAAATTCAATCCGCTGTTGAAGCTGTGCTTTTTGCAGCAGGTGAGCCTGTTGAACTGCAAAAAATAGCTGATGTGTTTGATATTGAGCCTGAACTTGCAGAACGTATTTTATATAATCTTGAGGCGGAGCTGGACGAACGGGGCAGAGGTATTTGCCTTTTAAAGCTTGGCGACAAATATCAGCTTTCAAGCAGAACCGAATATGCGGAGATAATAAGAGATTTTCTTGAATTGCGAAAAAATACTCCTCTTTCGGGGGCAGCATTTGAGGTTTTGGCGGTTATTGCATACAATCAGCCTGTTACAAAATCCTTTGTTGAGCAGGTGAGGGGTGTTGACTGTTCGGGTGTTATAGCAACTCTTTGCCAGAAAAAGCTTATAGAAGAGCGCGGAAGGCTTGATTTGCCGGGCAGACCGCTTCTTTACGGCACAACACCCGAATTCTTAAGAGTATTCGGTATTTCTTCTCTTGATGAATTACCGCCGTTGCCTGCAAACGAGCAGGAACAGGCGGATGAAAGCACGCAGAATAATGATGAGCAGGAAACTGCTGAATAAAATATAATTTTACATATTTTGGGAGGTGATGAGTTGACTGCACTTTACATAATCTTTGGAATTATTGCATTTTTTGTATTGCTTTTAAGCATAAGAATTACCGTTAGCGGGGACTATACCGATGAATTTTATATGACGGTGTCTTGGCTGTTTCTGAAATTTAAAATTTTCCCGTGGGAAAAGAAAGAGAAGTCTAAAAAAGATAAGAAGGAAAAAGAAGAAAAGCCTGCCGAAGAAGCCCCCGAGGACAAAAAGCCAACCGAAAAGAAAGACAATATTTTTATAACATTTTATAAAAACAAGGGCTTTGACGGTGTAATAGAGCTTATAAACAATGCCGCATATTCACTCGGCAGAATGTTGAATTCGTTCAGAAAACATCTTGTTTTAAGAGAATTTTTCCTTAATATGACCGTTTGTGTAAACGGAGATGCTGCCGCGACTGCTATTCAGTACGGCAGAGTCTGCCAAAGAGTATTCCCTGCGCTATCTTTTATCTGTTCAACTCTCCCTGTGAAAAAATATAACGCAATTGTTGAGCCTGACTATCTTGCTTCTTCAAATTCTGCTGAATTTTCATTTAAGCTCAGCGTAAGACCGATTTTCTTTACTAACGCAGTGGTTGTTCTGGCGGTAAGGCTCATATTTAAAGTAGGTATTAAATTCCTTATGGGAATTAAAAACAATAAAAATAAAAATTCTGATAAAGGCGGTGCTATTGATGAAAGATAAATCATCATCTGCGGCTGGTATTCTTGAAAATACCATTGAAAAGGTTAAAGATCTTGTTAATGTAAGCACAATAATCGGCGAGCCGATTTCTGTTCAGGGCGGCGTTACGATTATTCCCGTTTCAAAGGTTACATACGGCTTTGCTTCTGGCGGTTCCGATTTCCCATCAAAATCAAATCAGGAGATTTTCGGCGGCGGCGGCGGAGCAGGCGTAACAATTACTCCTGTTGCTTTCCTTGTAGTAGATAAGTACGGAAATGTTGAAATCAAACACATTACTGCGTTTGACAATGCAGCAGAGCGTCTTGTAAGCCTTGTTCCCGAAATGTTTGATAAAGTTAATGTTGCTGTTAACAAAGCAAAAATGGACAAAGCCTTTGACAAGGCGGTTGCTGACATTGCGGTTACAGCTGAAGAGAATGTAATCGAGGGTGCTGAATAATATTATTCTCAAATCACACAAAAAAGCATAGTATTTTTTGGTGATGGTTTTGAGAAAGATAATTTTACTTATAACTGTAATTCTTTTGATTACGGTATTTACCGTGCCGTCCTTTGCCGAGCCGTCGGTTTCTGCGAAGGCGGCTGCGGTTATCTGTGCCGACAGCGGCGAAATTGTGTATTCCAAAAATTCCGATGTGCGGCTTCCTATGGCAAGTACTACCAAAATAATGACTGCCCTTTTAGCGCTTGAAAACGGTGCCGATGAAAAAATGATAACCGTTACCGATGAAATGGTTAAGGTTGAAGGCACTTCAATGGGGCTTCGGGGCGGCGACAGCGTTTCGATGATGTCGCTTGTTAAAGGTATGCTGATTTGCTCGGGAAACGATGCCGCAAATGCAACGGCTTATTTAATTTCGGGCGGTATAGAGCCTTTTTCAAAGCTGATGAATGAACGGGCGAAGCAAATCGGTATGAATAATACTAATTTTGTGACGCCGTCGGGTCTTGACGCTGAAAATCATTATTCAACAGCGTATGATATGGCACTTTTGGGTGCCGAAGCTGTTAAAAATCCTGCTTTTCTTAATATTTGCTCGGCAAAAAGCGTTAAGGCTTTTTATGGCTCACCGCCTTACAGACGGGTGCTTTCAAATCACAATAAACTGCTTTCGTTTTCCGAAGATTATATTGGCATTAAAACAGGTTTTACAAAAAAGAGCGGCAGGTGTTTGGTGTCGGCAATAAAGCGTGACGGCAAAACCTTAATTGCGGTTACTTTGTCGGCACCCAACGATTGGGATGACCATCAAAAGCTGTATGAATATTGCGTTCCGCTTGCTAAAGCTATGTCGCTTTCCTGCGGTACAGACATGCCGAAGTTAAAGGTAGTCGGCGGAAAAGAAGACGCCGTTTCTGTAGCTTTTGCAGAGAACACGGATTATACTTATTTAGAAAAACCGTTGTCATATACATACAAAATTTATATAAAGCAGTTTGAATATGCGCCTATTTTGAAAGGCGAAAGCGTTGGGCGTGTGGATTTTTACACAGACGGCAAACTGTTTAAATCAGTCGGTTTAGTTGCCGAAAAAGATGTTCCCTTAAAGGAGTAATAATGGCAGATTTACAGGTAAGACTTCAAAAATATCTTTCCGAGTGCGGAGTTGCATCACGCAGAAAGGCTGAAGAGCTTATTGCGGCAGGCAGGGTTAAGGTTAACGGAAAACCTGCGTCGATAGGAGACAAGGTAACACCCGGTAAAGATACAGTTGTTGTCGCAGGCAAAAAGATAATAAAAACTAAAAGAAAAACTTATATTATGCTTCACAAACCCCGTGGGTATATTACAACTCTTAACGATGAAATGGGTAGAAAATGTGTTGCACAGTTAGTTGAAGATGTTGGAACGAGAATTTACCCTGTCGGAAGATTAGACCGTGATTCGGAAGGACTTCTGTTAATGACTGACGACGGTGAATTTGCAAATGCAATGACCCACCCAACAAAGCATGTTCCAAAGACTTATCGAGTTACAATAAGACCGTCAATAAACGAAGAGCAGATTACTGCCCTTACAACCGGTATAGAAATTGACGGCAGAATGACAATGCCGTCAGAGGTACACATTCTTGACCGTGCCGAGGGCAGAGTTGTTATTGAAATAATTATTTACGAGGGCAGAAACCGCCAAATCAGAAAAATGTGTGAAGCGTTAGGTCTTGAGGTTGCTCGCCTTAAAAGAACGCAGATTGGCTCTGTTAAGCTTGGAATGTTAAAGGCGGGCGATTGGCGCAATCTTACCGATGAAGAGGTGCACAAGCTGATGACTGCTGCTTCCCTTGACAGAAAGAAATGATTTTATGGTATACTATAAACCTGTTACGGAATTAAATGAGATAAAAAAGCTTTTTCCGAATGAAAATACCGATGAAAATTATGTTTACGGCGGATATGTCGGTTTAAATCGTGACGGAAATTCAATCGGCAAAATTTTTATGAAAATATCAGGCACAAAGTGTTATATTTCGTCTTTGGACTGCGATATTTCAGATGCTCTTTCGGTTGAAGGCTTTATTCGTGCGGCATTAAATTTTTGCGCGAACAGAAACGCTTATATGGCGTATTGCGAGGATGAAAGAATCAAAAGCGTTTTATTGCTTTTGGGCTTTGAAGAAAATAACGCTATTTACAGCGGCGACATACCTACTCTTTTAAAGGGAAGTTGCTGCAAACACTCTGGAGTTGAATAAAAATGATAAGAAGTATGACAGGCTACGGCAGAGCACAGGATACTGTTGGTTCGTACAATGTTACGGTTGAATTAAAAAGTGTGAATCACAGGTATTTTGAATTTTCTTCCCGTGTGCCGAGAAGCTATGGCTTTTTGGAGGACAAGCTTAAAAATTTGATTGGCTCTTTGGTTTCAAGAGGTAAAATTGAATGTTATGTTTCAATTGAAAATATCGGTGAAACTGAAAGTGAAGTCGTTTTAGACGAAAAACTGGCTGAGGAATATTTAAAGGCTTACAGCGTTATGGAGGACAAATTTGACCTTGACATTAAGGACTCATATGTTTTCAGTGCGCTTGCAAGAACCCCCGACCTTTTTTCAGTACGCAAAAAGGCTGTCGATGAGGACGAGGTTTGGGAAAGCGTCAGCACGGTTGCAAAAACGGCTACGGAAAAATTCATTGCAATGCGTGAAACCGAGGGCGAGAAAATGCGCAGTGATGTTCTTTCAAGAGCCGATTTCATTCTCTCAAAGGTTGCTTTCATTGAACAGCGTTCGCCTGAAACCGTTAAAGAGTATAACAGCAAGCTCCTTGAACGAATTAACGAATTCCTTTCGGATATTCATATTGACGAGCAGCGAATTGCCGCAGAGTGCGCAATTTTTGCTGATAAAGTGGCTGTTGCCGAGGAAACAGTGCGTTTGAGAAGCCATATAGCGCAGCTTTCCGAATTTATGGATTGCAACGAGCCGATAGGCAGAAAAGTCGATTTTCTTGTTCAGGAAATGAACAGAGAGGCAAATACCATAGGCTCTAAAGCACAGGATGTCGAAATTGCAAGATGCGTTATAGACATTAAGGCTGAAATTGAGAAAATCCGTGAACAAATCCAAAATATAGAGTGACAGTAGTGTGAAAATATAAAGAAAGGGACGATACCGTGCACACAAAGCCGGTTTTTACGGCGTTTCGTGCGGATTCTGTATCGCATGGCGATAATTATGAAGCTTATAAATGTAGGTTTCGGCAACGCAATAAACGCTGACCGTGTTGTTGCTGTTATTTCAATTGATTCCGCTCCTTCAAAGCGAATTATAGCAAGAGCAAAAGAGAATAATATGCTCATAGATGCAACGCAGGGGCGAAAAACCCATTCGGTTATAGTTATGGACAGCGACCACATTGTTTCATCTTACTTAAAACCCGAAACGATTTTAAACCGTTCGGACAATATTGCAGAGGGGGACGAGAGTTATGCAGAACAGTGAGGGTATGCTTGTGCTTTTTTCAGGCCCGTCGGGTGTTGGAAAAGACACAGTGCTTGATATAATCCTCAGTAAAGACGAAAAGCTTCAGCGCTCCGTTTCTCTTACTACCCGTGAAAAGCGCTCAGGCGAAACCGACGGTGAGGACTATTATTTCATCACAAAAGAAGAATTTTCACAAATGATTAAGGACGGTCAGGTGCTTGAATATGCACAGTACGGCGAAAATATTTACGGCACACCGAAAGCACCTGTTGACAGGTGGCTTAAAGAGGGTAAAACCGTAATTTTGAAAATTGAGGTTAAGGGTGCGCAGAAAATCCGTGAGCTGTATCCCGATGCTCTTTCAATCTTCCTTTTACCGCCGTCAATGCAGGTTCTCGAAGACCGAATCCGCAGAAGAGCTACTGAAAGCGAGGACGATATTAACCGCCGCCTTGAAATTGCAAAAAATGAAATTCTGCGCAGTGCGGATTATGACTTCGTTGTTGTTAACGACGATCTTGACAAGGCGTCAAATAATGTTTTAAGTATTATTAAAGCATTAAATTTTACATATAAAAGAATGAAATCTAAAATTAGTGAGGTAATTAAAAATGTTTAATCCCGATTTAACAAAGGTACTTGAAAAGTATGAAAGCAGATATTCTCTTGTTGCGGCAACAGCAAAAAGAGCAAGAGAAATATCCGCAGAGGCTGAGGAAGACGGCATTATTCTTGAGGAAAAGCCCGTAAGCCTTGCACTTAATGAAATCATTGAAGGCAAAATTGAAATTATTGAGCCGGACGAAATAAAGTAATTTTTACAATTAAATAAAATACAAAAGGGGGCGGAGTATGAATCTTTTTACCATAGCAAAGGTTGCTGTTGAAAATACGGCATATTCCTTTGATATGCTGTTTGATTATTCCGTGCCCGATTTTTTAATTCCGTCGGTAAAGCCCGGTGTTCGTGTGTTTGTTCCTTTCGGAAACGGTTCAAAAAAGCGTATAGGAATGGTTTTTTCCGTTAGAAAAGAAAAGAAAATTTCACCGAAAATAAAGCAAGTGAGCGGTGTTCTTGATTTAGAACCGCTTTTAACCCAAGAGATGCTCTTGTCGGCAAATTTTGTCCGTGAGCAGACCTTTTGCACTTATTTTGATGCGTGCAAGCAGTTTTTGCCCATAGGTTATTCAACAAAAATTACCGTGTCTTATGCGGCTGACCCTGATTATAACGGAGATTTTTCCGACGAAACCGAAAAGTCAGTATATGAATTTTTGCTTGCTAAAAACCGTTTTCTTAAGGATGAAACAGTTATAAAGGAATGTAAACTGCAAAAATGCTTGGATATTTTGGATAAAATGTTTATTTCTGGTAAACTTTTTAGGAATACCGAATCAAAACGCAGAGTAAATGACGCCGTTCTAAAAATGGTTAAGTTAATATCTGACGAGATTGATTTAAATACTCTGAAAATTACCCAAAAACAAAAAAGCGTAATTAATGTGCTTGAGGAGTTTCAAACTTTGTCCGTTAAAGAGCTTTGCTATTATGCGGGCGTTTCTGCAACGGTAGTAACAGGTCTTGAATCAAAAGGCATAATCGAAACCTATGACCGTGAGGTTTACCGCTCCGTTAAAACGAGTATTATGGATAAAGATAACAGCGAGATTGTCCTGTCCAATGAACAGAATACAGCTTTTGAAGGTTTAAAGAAGCTTTACAATTCCGAAAAAGCGGAGGGTGCGCTGCTGTTCGGCGTGACGGGGAGCGGAAAAACGCAGGTTTATTTAAAGCTTATTGACGAGGCGATGAAGGATGACAAGGGAATAATTGTAATGATTCCCGAAATATCTTTAACACCGCAGTTTATTTCACTTTTTTATAACCGTTATTCCGACAAGGTTGCTGTTTTTCACAGCGCACTGTCATTGGGTGAACGGCTTGACGAATGGAAACGTGTCAAAAGAGGAGAGGCGCAAATTGCAGTCGGCACACGCTCCGCCGTTTTTGCTCCGTTTGAAAGTATTGGCTTAATAATTATTGACGAGGAGCAGGAGCATACATATAAATCCGAAATGACTCCTCGTTACAGCGCCAAGGATGTTGCTGCTTACAGAATAGGTAAGCATAACGGACTTTTATTGCTTTCCTCTGCAACACCGTCTTTTGACACATATACAAAAGCGCAAACAGGCATTTATTCACTTTTTACGCTGAAAAACAGATACGGAAATGCTGTTCTGCCAAGCGTTGAGGCTGTTGACACAACATATAATTCGGATATGGCGACTGACAATATCAGTAACCGTCTTTCCGATGCTATTAAAGATAATTTTGAAAACGGTAAGCAGTCAATTTTGCTTTTAAACAGGCGGGGGTACAACACCTTTGCCCGCTGTACCGAGTGCGGAACGGTAGCTTCCTGTCCAAACTGCAGTATTTCGCTGACTTACCACATTAAAAACGGTCGCCTTATGTGCCACTATTGCGGTTATTCGGTGCCGTTCACAAAAAAATGCTCAAATTGCGGAAACGACACATTGAGCTTTAAGGGTTCAGGCACACAAAGGCTTGAAGAACAGCTCGCTGAAATTGTCCCCTCTGCAAGAGTGCTTAGAATGGATGCAGACACAACAGTGTCACGGTATTCGTACGAAGATAAATTCAAAGCATTCGCCAAAAATGAATATGACATTTTAATCGGCACTCAAATGGTCTCAAAGGGGCTTGATTTTCCGAATGTTACGCTTGTAGGCGTTCTTTGCATTGACCAAATGCTTTATAATGACGATTACAAGGCTATGGAACGGGCGTTTGATTTGGTTACGCAGGTTGTCGGGCGAAGCGGCAGGGGCGACAGTCCCGGAAAGGCTTTTATTCAAACCGATTTCGTTGAAAATGAGGTTATAGATTTTGCCAAATCGCAGGATTATGAAGCGTTTTACAATGTGGAATTGCCGATTCGTAAGCAAATGGTTTATCCGCCGTTTTGCGATATATGTGTTATAGGTTTTTCGGGTGAATCCGAAACGCTCACAATGAAAGCCGCATGCAAATTTTTAAATGATTTAAAAGCTTTACATTCGGAGCAATATTCCGAACAAAATATAATTGTACTCGGTCCTGCTATTCCGAAAATTGCAAAAATTAACGGTAAATACAGGGTAAGAATTATAATTAAGTGTAAAAATACTAAAAGACTGCGTGATATGATAAGCGTACTCTTGAAAGATTTTTTGAAAAACAATAAAGAAATAAGTGCCTTTGCGGATATGAATCCCGAGGACATAATATGAGGTAAAAAATGGCTATAAGAAATATCAGAACAGAAGACGATGAAATTTTAAGAAAGAACAGCCGCGAGGTCACGGAGATAAACAGCAGAATTTTAACCCTGCTTGACGATATGGCTGAAACTATGTATGCGGCGGACGGCGTAGGACTTGCCGCCGTGCAGGTTGGCGTTTTGCGGAATGTTGTCGTAATTGATGTGGGCGACGGTCTTATGGAGCTTATAAACCCTGAAATTATCGAATCTGACGGTGTTCAGTGTGATGTTGAGGGTTGCCTTTCGCTCCCGGGCAAGCAAAGCTACACAATCCGTCCGGCAAGTGTTAAGGTAAAAGCTTTAAACCGTGACGGCAAATGGTGCGTTTATAAAGGTGAGGGCTTAAAAGCGAGAGCATTTTGCCATGAGCTTGACCATTTAAAGGGTACGCTTTTCATTGACAAAAAAGCAACAAAAGAAGAAATAGAAAAATACAGAAAAGAAGATTAAATATGAGAGTAATTTTTATGGGCACACCTGATTTTTCGGTGCCTTGCCTTGAAGAGCTTATTAAAAATGAAGAGGTTGTCGGAGTATTTACTCAGCCTGACAAACCAAAGGGCAGAGGGTATGAGCTTACACCGCCGCCTGTAAAGGTTTGCGCCGAGAAATATAATATCCCTGTTTTTCAGCCTGTTTCAATGCGTGACGGAAAAGCGCTGGAAATAATAAACAGCCTTAATGCAGAGCTTATAATTGTTGTCGCATTCGGCAAAATATTACCGAAAGAGATTTTGGAAAGCGTTAAATACGGCTGTATTAACATTCACGCATCACTGCTTCCAAAGCTTCGCGGTGCGGCACCCATACAGTGGAGCATTTTAAACGGTGAATCGGTTACGGGAGTTACATCTATGCAGATGGATATAGGTCTTGACACAGGCGATATGCTCGTTAAAAAGTCGGTTGAAATAACCGAAAATATGAATGCGGGTGAGCTTCACGATGCCCTGTCTGTTCTCGGCGCTAATGTTTTGACCGAAACAATTGATTCACTGAAAGAGGGCAATTTAAATCCGCAAAAGCAAGACGACGCTCTTTCATCTTATGCTTCAATGCTTTCAAAGGAGCTTTGCCCTATTGATTTTTCGGATACGGCGCAAAATATTCACAATAAAATAAGAGGACTTTACCCGTGGCCTGTCGCCGTTACAAAGTTAAACGGCAAGGTGTTAAAGGTTCAGGAAAGCAGACTTTCCGATATAACAACCGAAAAAAAGGCAGGTACGGTTATTTCGCTTGACGGCGGAATCTGTGTTGCCTGCGGCGACGGTAAAGTTGTTTCGCTCAAAACTGTTCAGCTTGAGGGCAAAAAGCGTATGAATTATTCGGACTTTTTAAGAGGACATCCAATTGAAAAAGGGACTGTTCTTGGGAGGTAATTTCTTGGGCTATCATTCATATTATTTTATGTCGAATTACTATTATTTCATTTTAGTTTTACCGATGGTACTGTTTTCTTTCATTGCTTCCGCAAAGGTAAACAGCGCCTTTAATAAATATTCGCAGATTAGCTCCTTGCGCGGTCTTACAGGTGCGCAGGCTGCAAATGAGGTTTTACGCTATTACGGAATAAATAATGTGGCTGTCGAACAGGTGGCGGGTAAGCTTACCGATCATTATGATCCGAAAGCCAATGTAATTCGTCTTTCCGACAAGGTTTACAATTCCACCTCTGTGGCGGCAATCGGTGTTGCGTGTCATGAGGCAGGTCATGCGGCACAGTATGCCGAGGGGTATTTTCCGGTAAAGCTCCGTTCCGTAATTTATCCGGCTTGCTCAATAGGCTCAAAAGTAGGATTTCCTCTTGCAATATTAGGACTCGTTTTCAGTTTTGATTTTTTAGTAACGCTCGGTATTGCATTTTTCGGATTGGCGGTATTTTTCCAAATCGTAACGCTTCCTGTGGAGTTTAATGCAAGCAGAAGAGCCGTTTCGGTGATTGACGGAATGGGAATACTTGGCGCAGACGAATTAAAAGGCGTTAAAAAGGTTTTGACTGCGGCAGCACTCACATATGTTGCATCTTTGGCAGTGAGTCTTGCAAACCTTTTAAGACTTGTTCTCCTTACAAACAGAAGGCGGCACTGATTTATGAATGACAGAACAATTGCTTATAAAATTTTATTAAAAATAGAAAAAGACAAGGCTTATTCCAACCTCACTCTCGACACGGTTCTCGGCAAAGAGGAGGCTTGCAGTGAGCCTTTTGTCCGTGCATTGGTTTACGGCGTAATTGAAAGAAAAATTACGCTTGATTATATTCTTTCCGAAATTTTATCACAGCCTATTAAAAAGTTAAAGCCGCAGGTTTTGACGGTTCTTCGAATGGGCGTTTATCAAATAAAATATATGGACAAAGTGCCCGTTTCCGCCGCAGTTAATGAGAGTGTAAAGCTTGTAAAACAGCAAGGCTTTTCATTTGCGTCGGGTCTCGTTAATTCAGTTTTGCGAAAGATAGCCGATAGAGAAATAAACTATCCTGAAAATGAAAATTCACCTGAATATTTAAGTATTAAATATTCCTGTCCTATTGATTTGGTTAATAAATACATAAAAGATTACGGATTTGAAAATGCAGTAGGTATTTTGAGTACAGCACTCGAAACCCCGCCCTTAAATATTCGCGTTAATACGCTGAAAATATCGGCAGAAGAGCTTATAAAAGTTTTACAAAATGAGGGTGTAGAAGCATCTGCCTGCGATTTAAAAGGCGCTTTAACGGTAAACACCGGCAATATTTTTCAAACTGACTGTTATAAAAAAGGATTATTTCATGTTCAGGATTTGGCATCGCAGATATGCATTGCGGCTTTAGACCCAAAGCCATACGAAACAGTGCTTGATATGTGCGCAGCACCCGGCGGAAAATCCTTTACAATTGCCGAAAAAATGCATAATAATGGTAAAGTTTATTCATTTGACCTTTATGAGCACAGACTTTCTTTGATAAATTCAGGTGCAAAACGGCTTGGAATTGACATAGTACACACAAAAATAAGTGATGCGTCTGTTTTTTACAATGATATGCCGCTTGCCGACAAAATTCTTTGCGATGTTCCTTGCAGCGGCTTGGGCGTTATCAGGCGTAAACCCGAGATTAAGTATAAGGATTTGGGCTTTATTGACAAATTGACAGATTTGCAATATAATATTATCTGTTCTTCTTCGCTTTATTTGAAGAAAGGCGGCAGATTGGTATATTCAACCTGTTCACTGAATAAAGACGAAAATGAGAATGTTTGTAACCGTTTTCTTGAAACGCATAAAGATTTTAAGCTGTCAGACGGCTCTCCCGTAACGCTGATGCCGCACACTGACAAAACAGACGGTTTCTTTTTTACCGTTTTTACTAAGGAGTAATTATGCCGAAGGATATTCGTGCTTTGACAATTGAAGAGCTGACCGCCGAGATCCTCGAAATGGGTTTTCCGCAGTTCAGAGCAAAGCAAATTTATTCTTGGGTGCAGGAAAAGTGCGTTTCTTCATTTGACGAAATGACAAATGTTCCTGAAAAACTGCGTACAGCGCTCTCCGAAAAATTCAGCTTTTACGGCTGTAAAATCAATACAAAGCTTGTTTCGAAGCTTGACGGCACGGTTAAATATCTTTTTGAGCTTTATGACGGCGAATACATTGAAAGCGTTGTGATGAAATATAAATACGGCTATTCAATCTGCGTTTCGTCACAGGTCGGCTGTAAAATGGGATGTACCTTTTGTGCGTCTGCAATCGGCGGATTTGTCCGTCAGCTTTCGGCAGGTGAAATGCTTTCCGAGGTTTTTACTGCACAAAGGGATTTAGGTATTAAAATTAACCACCTTGTTTTAATGGGGACAGGCGAACCGCTTGACAATTTTGACAATGTAATGCGTTTTATTGAACTTTTGACCGATGAAAAAGGTCAAAATATGAGTATTCGCCATATTTCTCTTTCAACCTGCGGAATTGTTCCGAGAATTTACGATTTAGCAGACAGAAAGCTTGGTTTAACCCTTTCTGTTTCGCTTCACGCACCGAATAATCAAATTCGTTCAAAATCAATGCCTGTTAATGTGAAATATGACATTGAAGAACTTTTAAAGGCTTGCCGTTATTATGAAAATATAACAGGCAGACGGATTTCATTTGAATATGCAATGATAAGAGGTCTTAATGACAGTGACAGTGCGGCGGAAGAGCTTGCGTCACGGCTTAAAGGCACGCTGTGCCATGTTAACCTTATTCCCGTTAACAATGTTCGTGAAAGAAATTATGAGAAAAGCTCGCAGGAGCGTCAAAAGCGCTTTGCGGAGATTCTTGAAAAAAGCGGAATTACCGCTACTGTCAGAAGAACACTCGGCAGTGACATAAATGCGTCCTGCGGTCAGCTCAGGGCTTCTAAAAGAAAGACAGGTGATTAAATGAGAATTGTTGCTAAAACCGATGTAGGTTCCGTCCGTCCGAACAATCAGGATTCGTATGCGGCGGGCGAGCTTCCGAACAGCGTCGCATGGGCAGTTGTATGTGACGGTATGGGCGGTGCATCGGGCGGTAATGTGGCAAGCTCAACTGCTGTAAAAATTATATCAGAGCGAATTACCTCTTTTTATAAAGAAGGAATGAGCTACAATGCAATCAGAAATTTACTGACTTCAGCGATTGCCGCTGCAAACATTGAAGTCTTTGATGAAAGTAAATTAAATGACAATCTTGCAGGAATGGGTACAACGGTTGTGGCTGCAATAATTGCAGACCAATCAGTTTATGTTGCTCATGCAGGCGATTCACGAGCATATATTCTTTCAAACGGAATTTTGAAACAGATTACAAAAGACCACTCTTTTGTTCAGGAAATGGTCGACAGAGGGCAAATGACCCCTGACGAGGCTAAAGATGATCCCAGAAAAAATATAATCACAAGAGCACTTGGAGTTGAAAATGAGCTCAATGTTGATTTTTGTGAAGAATTTATAGAGGAAGACGGCGTTGTTTTGATTTGTACCGACGGTTTGACCAATTATGTTTCTGTTGAGGAAATAATTGAGTTAACCTCGGACGGTAAGTTTAACGATTTTTCCGAAAGGCTTGTTAACAGAGCAAATGAAAACGGTGGCGGCGACAATATTACTGTTGTTACACTTTCTTATTGATAAGGAGATATTTTATGGATAATTTCTGCGGAAAGCGTCTTGACGGACGTTATGAAATAAGCGATATAATCGGCGTAGGCGGTATGGCAGTTGTCTACAAGGCGTATGACAACATTGATGACCGAATTGTAGCAATTAAAATATTAAAAGATGAATACTTAACAAATGAGGAGTTTAAGCGCCGTTTTAAAAATGAGTCAAAGGCTATTGCTGTGCTTTCTCATCCTAATATTGTCCGTGTTTACAATGTTAGCTTCGGCGACAGACTCCAATATATTGTTGAAGAGTATGTTGACGGTATAACCTTGAAAGAATATATTCAGCAGCAGGGCGTTATAAACTGGAAAGAGGCTGTTCACTTTACTGGACAAATTTTGGCGGCACTTCAGCACGCTCATGATAAAGGAATTGTTCATCAGGATATTAAGCCTCAAAACATTATGCTTCTTCATGACGGTACAATTAAGGTTACTGATTTCGGTATTGCAAGATTTAGCAGAATTGACAATAATACAACGTCAGAAAATGCAATCGGTTCAGTTCATTACATCAGTCCTGAACAAGCAAGGGGTGAGATGACTGATGACAAGGCAGATATTTATTCAGTAGGCGTAGTGCTTTATGAAATGCTTACAGGTCAGCTTCCGTTTCAATCTGACAGTGCAGTTTCAATTGCGCTTATGCAGTTACAGAATGATCCTGTACGGCCTCGTGAACTTGTTCCGTCATTGCCTTTAGGTCTTGAGCAGATAACAATGCGAGCTATGCAAAAAAATACTGCTGACAGATATCAGTCTGCCGCAGAAATGCTTGTTGATATAAATGAGTTTAAAAGAAATCCTGCTGTTAAGTTTAATTACACCTATTTTGTTGATAAAGAGCCAACGAGATATGTTACTGTTACAGGTGCTCAAGGTGTTTCATCACCTGTAGATGATGGCGAAATTACTGAAGAAGAGGCACAAAAGAAATCTGTAAACAAAACAACGGCTGTAATGATAGGCGCTGTTTCCGGAATTGTTGTGCTTGCAATTGTAATTTTCGCTATTCTTTCTGCGGTTGGCGGAAAAAAGCTTGTAGTGCCCGATTTCAAAAATCTTAATTATTACAATGATGTTGAAAAAAACAATGAATATAAAGATTTTCAATTTGAAACAGTAGCTGTTAAAAATGAAAATTTCAGTGACGGTACTATTGTTTCACAGGACCCTGAAGCAAATACAAAAGTAAAAAAAGGCACTAAAATAACTCTTGAAGTTGTTGAAAATAACGCAAATGTTCTTTTAGATGATTCAATTCTTAATATGACTGAAGATCAAGCGATAAATTATTTAAGAAATACGCTTATGCTTATGCCTCTTGTGGAATATGAAAGCCGCGACGATGTCGAAACAGGTAAAATTATTCGTACTGAGCCTGCAATCGGCACAAGCGTTCCGTATGCATCTACTGTTACTGTTTTTGTTGCCTCTGATAAGAAAACAGTTAAAGTACCTAAACTTCTTAATATGACTGTCGATGAAGCAAAAATTGCATTGAACGCAGTAGGACTTGATGTAGGCAAAATTGAAGAAGTTCCGAGTGAAAGTGAAAAGGACAGAGTTGTTTCTCAGGAAACAGAAGCTGATTCAATGGTTCCCGAAGGAACTAAAATTAATTTTGCTGTAAGTAACGGAAAAAAACCTGATGTTTCAGTTAATCTTACCGTGATGCTTTTAAATACTCAAAAAGAAGGTAAGATTATAATATATGTTAATAACGAGCCGCAGCTTGAGAAGGACAGAATTTTCCAAGATAATTCTGAAAAAACATATCAAGTAAACGGTTCGGGCACAGATGTTCCGTATTCTGTTGTAATAGACGGAGTAAAGGTTCAGGATGGTGTGATTGATTTCAATACCGGAAATGTCACTACCAATGTTTACGATGCTTTGCCTGATGTAAGGGGAAAGACAGAGGCAGAAGCAAAAAAGATTCTTTCCGATGCGAAATTCAATAATGTTAAAGTATCATATAAAGCGGATGCTGTCGCAACTGCCGGAACGGTAATTGAGCAAACTCCTGCATCTGACGGTACAGCAAGATGTGCAACAAATTCTGCAATCACGCTTGTAATTGCAGAGCAGCCGGCGACAGCTACACCGCCAACAGCTGTTTCACCGGCTGATGGATCTACAGCTCCGGCAGCGACCAATCCGACGGCGTAGTTACAACAGTGAAATGGTAAATATGCTAAAGTGTCAGGGAACAATAATTAAAGGTATCGGCGGTTTCTATTATGTAGAATCCGCCGATACGGTATATGAATGTAAAGCGAGAGGTGCTTTTCGCAAAAGCCGAATAACCCCTCTTGTCGGTGACTGTGTAACAATTTCAGTTAACAGCAATGCCGAAAACACAATTGATGAAATCCATAAGCGGAAAAATTTTCTTAACCGTCCTCCGGTAAGCAATATTGATAATCTGATTATTGTTATTTCAACTACTGAGCCAAAGCCGAATTTCCTTGTCGCAGACAGAATAATTGCAAATGCGGAATATAAGGGTATTGAACCGATAATAGTTATTTCAAAGGGCGATATTGCTCCTGTAAACGCCGTAAGAGATGTTTATGACAAAAGTGGAATATCTGTAATATCTTTAATCGAAAACGGTTCTGTTGACGAATTAAAGGCACTTATGAAAGGCAAGACAAATGCCTTTACGGGAAATTCAGGTGTGGGTAAGTCTACGCTGTTAAACAGAATTGACCCTTCTCTTAATTTGTCAACTGCACCTATTAGCCAAAAGCTTGGCAGAGGGCGGCACACAACCCGTCAGGCAGAGCTTTTTAAGGTATGCGGCGGTTTTGTTGTCGATACGCCCGGTTTTTCTTCATTTGAGTTTGATAAAAATGAAATGATTCCCAAAGACGAATTGGCCTATTGCTTCCGTGAATTCCGTGATTATATAGGGCAGTGTAAATTCTCAACTTGCTCGCACACGGGCGATAAAGGCTGTGAAATTGGTGAGGCGGTAACAGCAGGCAAAATCAGTGAAACGAGGTATAACAACTATATTTCTCTTTATAAAGCATCGTCTGAAATAAACGAATGGGAACTTAAATGAACTTGTAACAAAAATAAATCCCCCTGTGTATAATGTAGTATCAATACATTAGCAGGGGGCTTTATTATGGGTAAGAGGAATTCATCCGCCGGAATAATTTTTGCATCGCTCGGACTTGGCTTAGTGATTTCTTTTATTCTGCCGACAAAATTTATCGTTGTTGCGCTTGCGTTTTCTTTGGTATTTTGCGGGATTGCCCTTTGCAAAAAATAGGGGGTAAACGGAATGAAAATTATTGTGTTGAAGCCAAAAATGTTAGGGGCTGTTTTAAGAACGATATTTGGTATAAAAAAAGAGGATAATACATAATCCTTTTATCAAAAATGCCAAAAGAGCAGAATGGAAAACATTCCGCTCTTTTTATATACGGCTCAATATACAAAGCTGTAATCATATTGTTGCGTAAAGGTAAATTCGCCGCTTGCTACCTGTGTGCCGTTTTCTGTGAATTTACAATTGGAAACGCCGCTTACCGTGTAAGAGTATTTTGAGAGACATCCTAAATTGTTTACTACTAAAGAAACATATGTCGGCTTATAAAATGTTTCGTGCTCAATATTTTGTGCACTGTTGTCTAAATAGAAACCGTCGACAATTGAAAATAAGCTTTGCGATTTTTTATCATCGGTTGATGTACATGCAGGTAATGTAAAAGTAATAACATATCCGCCGCTGCCCTCAACGGCAGTGTATTCTTCTATAAATGACGGTTCGAGCGACGCTGAGTGCTTTGAAGGCGGAACAGTGTCAATTAAAGAAATACCGTCACTAACGCCGTTTGAAAATGTCTTGGAATCTTTAATAATACCGTTGGATTTTTTTAATTCATCATTTATTTTCATACGGGCAAGTGAAACAGCCGATGTAATTTCGGATTCGGTTTCGAATGCTGTCATCTGAATATCAACATTTTGAGATTTATTTACTGTTATGTCAGATTTGTAAGATTTAGTTTTATTAATTGCGTCGACCGCAATTTTTGTTGCAGCTTTCTTTGAGATGATTGGTTTATCTTCACCGGAGTTGTCATTTTCATCGCTATTTTCATCAGGCGGAATATATACGCTTCCAAAAACATTTGATAACTGAAATTCGGTACCTGATGTGTATTTTCTCGCTTCAGTGAATTTAATCTCATGTTTATATTCGGCGAATGCACCGTTGATTTTAAACGCATTCAACGCTTCTTTTAAAGCACTGTAAATTGACTGAACATTGTCGTATGCCATGAGAAATGAATCAGCAGAAGTATAAAGGTCATTTATAGCAGACGCAGTAACATCCGTGTCTTCAGTAGCAAAGCCGTTTGTAACAGAAATTAAATATTTGTTCGTTCTTTCGCAGACAGAACGCAAATCACTTATGTAATATTCTTGAGGATTGTAGTCAGAATAGTTAAATTTTTCGGCAATTTCTTTTGCATTTTCAAAATATGAATATTCACCCGAATTGTCGTAATCATATAATGCTTTTTGAATTGAATATAAATAACCGCAGTTATACATATCTTTTATCATTCTAAACAGCTCTCTGTATATCATTGAATCGGACATTTCAGAAAAATACCTTAAGTACTGAAGATTTTCATTAGAGCTGCTTTTTTCATTTGGACTAAATTCAGAAACAATCTGCCAAAGATTGTTGCAGTTCTCTATAAATGCGTCATCAAAAAGAGAAATATCAAATACATTGCAATTTTCATATTTCGAATAGATTTCTAAAAATTCTTCTTCTGATAATTTAATGCACTCATCTGAAATTTTGTTCTTTGTATTTGAATCTATTGACAATAGGTAGGCTTTACAGCCTATATAATCATTTTTATCAAAATATGTTTTTATTCTCTCGGTTACATTTGCATCACTAACTCTTCCGCAAGAGGACAACAGGAACATTAGCGCCAATAAAACAGATAAAAATTTAAAGCATTTTTTCATTTAATTCACCCGACCGTAAAAATCTATATTGATTATATCATTTGGGTAATCAAAAAACAAGACCGAAAGAACATAAGCTTTCGGTCTTTGTAAAATTAAATTTTATCAGTGATTAACACCGTTAAATCCGTTTTCACTCTGAAATTTATCAATCTTATCAATAACATTGATAATAACATCAAAGCCTTGAGAAACTGTTTCGGGTTCAAAACGCTCCGGCATATCGCGCCATGTGTGGTAATAATATGTGAGCATAGGATTTTGAGCCGCAAATGTGACGGATTTTACGCCTGCTCTTGTCATAGGAGTTGAGTCGCATCCGCCGACAGGGTTGTGGATACAGCCGTTTGTTTTTGACTCAATGCCCAGCTCTGCAAATGAGTCCTTAAACATCTTTTCAAGGTCTTTGTCAAATCGGCAGCCCTGCCAGTCGTCCTTAATAACAACCTCAAAATAGTCTTTGTCGGCAACGGAGTCAATGTTAATGTTCCAGCAGTTGTCAAGCATACCGTCATTCTTGTGCTCTTCGGCAAATGCCATTGAACCGCGAAGACCTGCTTCCTCAGAGCCGCAGTTCATATCAATGATACGGCAATTTTTAGGCATCTTGTCGGGGTTTTCTTTGAAATATTTAATAACTGCGTAGCTTAATGCAATACCGGTTGCGTTGTCCATAGCGCCTCTTGAGGCATTCTCCTCGTGAGGGTCACCCCACATTGCAACAAATGCACTGCCGATAGCTGTTACAATGGGAAGGAAAAGAAGAACAAAATTAAATCTTGTAAATGACGGGCTTTGTGTAATTTCATTTGCCCACTGATACATATTTATTGCCCAATCAGCAGGCTGACCTGATGCATCAACGCCAAAGCTTGAGGGAATCATCATAGCGGCATAAATTACAGCCATCGCCACTGAAATGCCAACCGTTAAGAATACGCAGACAGCACCGAAACCAACCTTACCGTATGTAGTAATAAGACCTAAAATCGGTTTATCTTTGTATTTGTATGAATGCTCGGAGTGTCTCCAAGTCCAGCTTGTGTCCGAATGGCCCGAAAGAACAATTGTATAATCGTATTTTCCGTCTTCAGGGAGAAGCTCGCCGTAGGAGTTGCGTGAAATCTTCTGCGGGAAGAACATATCAAACCACTTTTTATAGAAGAAACAACTGAAAACAAGCCAAATAACAAAAATAATGCCTGCAATTGCCATACCGAACCACAAATATACATTGTGAAGAGCAAAGTACATAAGTGCGCTGAGAATTATTCCGAAATATCCTGCATAGCCAAGTCCGCCGATGCCCGAACGGGGAGAAACGGCAAATTCCTCAACAGTCGGTTTAATTCCGATTTCTTCAAGCTTTCCGCACATATAATCGTGCAATTTCTTTTCGCCTTCAGAACCGGGAAGACGTGAACCGATTTTTTTGGCAGCGTGTTCAACTATGTCGTAGGCAAGCTGACCGTACTGTCTGTTTTCTTCTTTCATTGCCAAACCTCCGTTAAAAATTAGTTACAATATATAATAATAAATTTTTAAAATATTATCAAGTCTTTTTAGCAATTTTTTCTGCTAACAAGGAAAAAAGCGGAGAATTTTACTTCTCCGCTAAACCAAACAATAATATTTTATATGTATTTCTTTATAAATCCGTCAACACTTGTCCAATAAAGTTCAGGGTTAACAATTGAGTTTCTTGCGTGGGGAGCACCCGGAATTGTAACTATATCCTTTTCACACGCAGCAGCATCGTAGAGCTTTTGAAGCATTTCAAACGGAACAAAAGTGTCCTCCTCGCCGTGTATAAATAAAGTCGGTACACTTGCTTTCTTTAACTGCTCAAGAGCAGACGCCTTTTTCATGTCGAAGCCCGAAAGAACCTTGTTTACGGTATTTGCGCTTGTGAGAATCGGGTCTCCGGGTATATTTATAACCTTGCTGATTTTTTGGTCGAATATATCCCAAATTGATGTAAATCCGCAGTCTGCGACGGCAACCTTAACATTTTCGGGAAGTTCTTCACCGAGAGCCATCATTGTAGTTGCGGAACCCATTGAAACGCCATGAATAATGATTTTTGATTCGGGATATTCCTCAACAATGTAGTTTATCCAGTCAATTATATCAAGTCTGTCTTCCCAACCCATTGTAATTCTCTGCGTTTCGCTGTCGGCATGACCGTTCATACTCGGAGCTATTATGTTATAGCCGAGTTCATAATAATGCTTTGCATAAACACCCATATTTCTCGGCGCCGCACCGTAGCCGTGAACAAGAACAACGAAAACATCAGAATCCATTTTTGGGAGCAAATAATCAGCGTGAAGATTTTTCTTTTTGTGCGTGCTTCTGATAACAAGCTTTTCCTTGTCTGCTCTGTCAAACCAGATTTTACCCTGGTCAAGCTCACCGTTGAGGTGGATTGTCTTTTCATCCGAGCCACCGTTGCTGTTCGACTTCATATACTTTTCTGCAATCGAACTGTTAATGCCTCGGCGTGTAAGAGTAAGGAAATAAAAAACATTACCAACAAGCATATAAGCCGATGTAAAAGCTGCACCTGCTCCGATAACTGTTTTTAAAGCTTTTTTTGTGCTTTTTTTCATAAATATCACTCCTTTTTATATATTTTACTCCATCTTTCGACAAAAGTCTATTAAAAAAATGTAAATTTATATAAATTGTATTGTCTTAAACCAAAAAATTTGATAAAATATATTAGTTAAAATATGTTCAAAGGGGCATTTGAGATGAGCAGTGATAAAAAAACTATGAAAACCGCTGTTTTCGGCGGTTTTAAAAAATCCGATGTTTTGGCTTATATAGAGTCTTTGCAGAATGACACCGCAGAAATTTCGGACGAGCTTGATAAGAAAAGAGCTGAATCTTTAGAACTTAAAAAAAAGATTGACGCTCTTGAAGAGAGAACCGAGGAGCTTTCAAAAATTTCCAAGGTGGTTGAAGAAAAGGATGCTCATATTGCCGAGCTTGAAAACAAGCTAAAAACCGTATCTGCTGAATCCGAGCAGTACAAAAGCCGTCTTTTAGAGTATCAGGACAAAAGCGAAAGGCTCTCCCGTGCTGAAAAACAAATAGGTGCGGCTTACATTGATGCACGCCGTTATTCAGACGAGATAGTCGATAACGCCAAAGCAAAAGCGAAGGATATAGGCGCTCTTGCCTCGCAGGATGTTAAATCACAGGCAAATGATATTGAACAGTTATTGCGTGATGTTGATGCCGTTTCAAAAAAATTCAACTCTTCTCTTGAACAGCTTCATAAGGATGTATACGCTCTCAGCAAAAAGCTCAACAGCTCTGCCTCTAATCTTTTGAACTTACATACGGAATTGCCGGGTCTTGAAGCGCCTGCGATTTTTACGGAACAGAATCCTATTTCGGAAGATATACTGAAAGATATACCCGATGCAATTGCAGTTGAAGCAACCGATGACGGTTCGGGTCTTACATTCATTTCGTATGAGCCGAATACCGAATTTAACGAGGATTTGAATATACAACCAAGCGATATAACTTACGAGGATAACAATGGCTGAATATAAAATTAAAACAAATGAAATCAAAGAATTTGCGGAAAAATTGTGTGCAGGTGACACTGTTTTGTTGTCGGGAACGGTTTACACATCACGCGATGCCGCTCATAAAAGAATAAAAGCGCTGATTGATAAAGGCGAAAAACTGCCGTATGATTTGAACGGCGCGTCAATTTATTATGCAGGACCAACGCCAACGCCGGAAGGCCTTGCCATAGGCTCTTGCGGTCCGACGACATCAAGCAGAATGGATAAATTTGCCCCTGAATTTCTCGATTTAGGGCTTGCGGCTATGATAGGGAAAGGCCCTCGAAGTAAAGAAGTTGCAGATGCAATAATCCGTAACGGCGCTGTCTATTTCTGTGCAATCGGCGGCGCAGGCGCGGTTGCGTCAAAGTGCATAACAAGCTGTGAGGTAATCGCTTTTGAAGACCTTGGCTGTGAATCGGTTAAAAGACTTGAATTTGAAGATTTTCCTCTTATTGTGGGAATTGACTGTCACGGAAACAGCCTTTTTAATGTTTAGGAGATAAAAATGAATTCGGAAATAATAAATTTAAGAAGAGAGATTATAAAAAAAGAATTTAACAGAATGAATGAAATGCAGCTCAAAGCGGTTTTGTCCGTCAATGAGCCGCTTTTAATTCTTGCAGGTGCTGGCAGCGGAAAAACTACTGTACTTGTTAACAGAATTGCGTATCTGATTAAATACGGCAATGCTTTTGAGAGCGAAGAGGTTTACGGTTATACCGATGAAAATACAGTTTCTGATTTAAAAAGATACTTTGACGGCGACCCATCTGTTTACGAAAGCATTAAAAGAGTGCTGTGCGTAGATGCGCCGAAGCCTTGGGAAATTCTCGCTTTCACTTTTACAAATAAAGCGGCAAATGAGCTTAAGGACAGGCTCAATTTAATGCTCGGTGAGGCAGGCAATGATGTTTGGGCAGGTACATTCCATTCGGTCTGTGTGCGAATTTTGCGCCGAAATGCCGAGCGCTTGGGTTACACAAAGCATTTCACGATTTATGACAGCGACGACAGCAAGCGTGTAATGAAAGAGGTTCAAAGACTTCTTAATATTGACGATAAATTTTTGTCACATAAGACAATTCTGTCAAAAATCAGCAATGCAAAGGATATGCTGATTGAGCCGAGTGAGTACCTTTCTCTCGGAGGTGGAAACTACGGTGAAAAGCAAATAGGGGAATGCTATGAAAAATATCAGAAGCTCCTAAAAAATGCGGACGCAATGGATTTTGACGATATAATTGTTAATACAATCAAGCTTTTGCAGGATAACCCAGATGTCAGAGAATATTATCAGAGCAAATTTAAGTATGTTTTGGTTGACGAGTATCAGGACACAAACCATGCACAGTTCGTACTTACAAAGCTTTTGTCCGAAGGGTACAACAACATTTGCGTTGTGGGCGACGACGACCAAAGTATTTACAAATTCCGCGGCGCAACAATTGAAAATATATTAAGCTTTGAAAAGAATTTCAAAAACGCAAGGGTTATCCGACTTGAACAAAATTACCGCTCAACGCAGAACATATTGGACGGTGCGAATGCGGTTATTTCGCACAATGAACAGCGAAAAGGCAAGGAGCTTTGGACTGATAACGGCGAGGGTGAAAAAATTCTTCTTAACACTCTTGACGACGAGTACGGTGAGGGCAAGTTTATTTGCGATGAAATAATGAACCATATTCAAAAGGGAATGAAATTCTCGGATTTTGCCGTTCTTTACCGTATGAATGCGATGTCGAATACTATTGAGCGCGCGTTAGTCAGGAGCGGTATTCCGTATAGAATAATCGGCGGACACAAATTCTATGACCGTATGGAAATTAAGGATTCGGTAGCCTATTTGAGCGTTATTGCAAATCCGAATGATTCGGTCCGTCTTGAAAGAATAATAAATGTTCCAAAAAGGGGAATAGGGGCGACGACAATTGCCTATGCAAAGGAAATTGCGGACGGTTTAGGATTGAGTTTGTTTGAGGTAATAAAGCACGCAGACGAATATGAAAAGCTGTCACGCTCGGCAGTAAAGCTTCGTGAATTTACCGATATGATTGAAAGCTTTAACGAGCTTTCATTGCGTGAATCTCCGTCCTCAGTGTTTATGTCCTTGCTTTCCGAAACGGGATACAAGCTGTCCCTTGAACAGGACAAAGAAAAGCTTGAGGACAGACTTCAAAACCTTGATGAGCTTAACTCCAACCTTATTAAATTCCGTGAGGAAAACCCCGAGGGCACTCTTTCCGATTTCCTTGAAGAGGTTGCATTGCTTACAGATATTGACAATTACAATGACACAAGTGAAACGGTGGTTCTTATGACGCTTCATTCGTCAAAGGGGCTTGAATTTCCTGTTGTGTTCATTTCGGGAATGGAAGAGGGAATTTTCCCCGGAGTGCAGTCAATGTATGACCCTGATGAAATTGAAGAGGAGCGCAGACTTGCCTATGTCGGCATTACAAGGGCAAAACAGGTGCTTTATCTTCTCAATACTAAAGCGAGAATGTTATACGGCTCAACAAAATATAATGTCCCGTCAAGATTTATAGGTGAATTGCCCGAAGAATGCTGTAAATCGCTTGTAAAACCTGTAAAGAAGAACATTAACCGATTTGAGCAAAAAACACCGCAAAAACCTGTGTCAAGAGGCTTCAGTATGCGTGAAAACGCACCGAAAAATGCACAAACATTTTCAGTGGGCGATGCAGTTTCTCACAGAGTTTTCGGCACGGGAATGGTAATTTCTCTAAAGCCTATGGGCAACGATGTGCTTATGGAAATCGCATTTGATAAAGTCGGCACTAAAAAAATTATGGCAAATATGGGTGCTGTTAAGAAAATATAGCTGTAGGTGAGCTTATGAACAAAATTTTTAAGTCGGTTTTGGGTATTTCTGCGGCGGCGCTGTTCTCGCCCGCTGTTGTCTATATGCCGTTTGTCATTCGGGATTCATTAAAAAAATATGACGATGACTGCGAATACTTAATGATTTTGGGAAGCGTGGTTATCGGTGCGGACGAGCCGAGTAAACAGCTCACCGAACGAATGGAAAGAGCACTTGCATATTTGAATTTACACAAATGTGCAAAAGCAGTTTGCTGCGGCGGTTGTTTCAGAAAAGAGCAAAAGGTGTCCGAGGCAGAGGTAATTAAACGCTTTTTAATGAATAACGGAATAGAAGAAAACAGAATTTTGCTTGAGGATAATTCAAAAACTACATACGAAAATTTTGAATTTGCCTTAAAAATAATTAAAGCGGATAGCGGTAAAAGCATAGACAAAATTAAAATAGGCTTTTTGACAAGTGATTATCACATTTTTCGTTCGGGCGTAATTGCAAAACAAATGGGAATAAAAAATGTTCATAAAGTCAGCGCCGAATCTGAGAACGAAATTTTGAAAAGATATTTAAGAGAATACTTTGTGAGTTACGATTTAGCCTATCGCAGTATATTTAAAAGATAAAACATAAAATTACAATTCTACAAATACAATAAACAGAAACAAAATTTAGGGGAGATATTTTTATGGA
>DERX01000071.1 GCA_002361875.1 Ruminococcaceae bacterium UBA3329 | reverse complement strand
AGGTAGCGAGTTCGAGCCTCGTCATCCGCTCCATTTGAGGACACAGCAAACGTGTCCTTTTTTTACAAGTGCATACGGCGACATAGCCAAGTGGTAAGGCGTGGGTCTGCAAAACCCTGATCCCCAGTTCAAGTCTGGGTGTCGCCTCCAAAAAATCTCCGTTCAGAAGAACGGAGATTTTTTTTTCCATTGCGAAAGCAATGGCATATCATCAGTCCGTCCAGACTGTATATCATCACGCTTTAGCGTGCATCAAAAGGATGGCGCTTATGAATAATTGATAATTTTGACTAAACGCATTACTCATGTTATAATTGCCTCAAGGTAGTGGTGATATGGAATTTGTTTTTGATGTTTTGGTTGAGGCAATTTTTGAAATATTTGCAGAGGGTTTTATTGCTCTTTACTTGGCTTTTGCTCCGCAAAAGGCTATGACTGAAAAAAGTAAAAAGATTATAGGTTATATATTTTTAGCCATTTCTGTCGTTTTGATGGTTGGATTGGTTATTGGAGCAGTTGTTTTACTGGAAACTAAGGGACAAAGTTTCTGGGGATGGTTGCTTATTGGTTTAAACGTAGTTTATATAATTACGGGAATTACATTGAAAATTATTGCTCACATTAAGAAGTGAATATAATTATTGGGTTTTAACCGCTTTATTTTATTCGGAATAAACGGTTAAACGGCATTTTCCGACAGTTTTATAATTGATTTGATAAAGGGCATTTTACTGCTCTTTTTATATACTATATATAATATGTGAAAACAGGGGCGTTTTTTTTGAGCAAAAACGAGCCTTTTTTTGCGCTGTTTATCAATAAACACGTGGCTCGGTTGTAGATTTATCAGGACTTAATCTGCCATATATTGCGGATTAAAATGCGCTCAGAAAAAGTCTGTATTATTTTACAAGTTTTTTTAAAAAAGTTCTTGCATTTTCCACAATAGTATGGTAGAATACTAAAGCATTCTGCGGGTATGGGCGTATTCTGCCTTGAACGCAAATGCGATATGCGTTGAAGCGGTAGGTGGCTGCACGAAAGATGCAGGGAATTACCGCCGAGTATGTCTGATTTAAAATCGGGCGACCAATAATGTTCCAAAAGCCTTTGTGCGCTCCCCAACGGCGCGCATCGGCACTTGCAGGAACATTCTGCGCTTTTTTGCGCCGTCCGAAAAGATTTACCGCTTTTCGGTTTTTAAAACGGCAGGGTAGAAACACCCGGCCGGGTTGCAACAAAAAAGCGTGCCCAAGTAATTTAGGAGGAAACAAAATGGCAGCAACAAAAGGTAAGAAAATCCGCATCAGACTCAAAGGCTACGACCATGACATCGTAGACAAGGCAGCAGAGAAGATTGTTGAAACTGCAAAGCGCACAGGCGCTCAGGTTTCAGGTCCCGTTCCGCTTCCGACCGAGATTGAAAAGGTTACAATCCTTCGTGCTACTCACAAGTACAAGGACAGCCGTGAGCAGTTTGAGCAGAGAACACACAAAAGGCTTATCGACATTTTAAGACCCTCAAACAAAACAGTTGAGGCTCTTACACGTCTTGAGCTTCCCGCAGGCGTTGAAGTAGAGATTAAATAATCAATCTCGTAACGAAACGCTTTACGGTCAAGTCGGGAAACCGACCAATAACCAAAGGAGGAAAATACAATGAAAAAAGGTCTTATCGGTAAGAAAATCGGTATGACACAGCTTTTCGACGAAAAGGGTAAGGTTATCCCTGTAACAGTAGTCGAGGCCGGTCCCTGCACGGTAGTGCAGAAGAAAACCGTTGAGAATGACGGCTATGCCGCAGTTCAAATCGGTTTCGGCGACGTTAAGGTTCAGAGAGTGAACAAGCCTCAGGCAGGTCACTTCAAGAAATCAGACGTTGCTCCCAAGAAGGTTCTCAGAGAATTCAGACTTGAGGACACAGATTCAGTAAATGTAGGCGATGTTTTAAAGGCTGACACATTTGCTATCGGCGACAGAGTTGACGTTGTCGGCACAAGCAAAGGTAAGGGAACAGCAGGTGCTATTAAGCGCTGGAATTTCTCCAGACTTAAAGAGTCACACGGTACAGGTCCCGTTGCAAGACACGCAGGTTCTTTGGGCGCTTGCTCAGACCCGTCACGTGTATTCAAGGGAAAGAAGCTCGCAGGTCACCTCGGCGCAGAGAGAGTTACCGTTCAGAATCTTGACATCGTAAAAGTAGACGCTGAAAACAATCTTATCGCAATCAAGGGCGCAATTCCCGGTCCCAAGGGCGGTATCGTAGTTATTAAAGACACTGTTAAATAATCAGAAAGGAGTTGAAAGAAATGGCTAAATTATCAGTACTTGATATGAAAGGCAAGAAGGTATCTGACATTGAGCTTAACGACAGCATTTTCGCTATCGAGCCGAATATGTCCGCTATGCATCTTGTAGTAGTAAATTACTTGGCAAACCAGCGCCAGGGCACTCAGTCAACTCTCACTCGTTCTGAGGTGTCAGGCGGCGGTAAAAAGCCTTGGAGACAGAAGGGCACAGGTCGTGCAAGACAGGGTTCAACAAGAGCTCCGCAGTGGTACCACGGCGGTATTGCACTCGGTCCCAAGCCCAGAGATTACGGTTTCTCAATAAACAAAAAGGTAAGAAGACTTGCTATGAAGTCTGCACTTTCCTCAAAGGTTGCTGCTGATGAAATGATTGTTCTTGACAATCTTGCATTGGACGCAGTTAAAACAAAGGATGTTGTTGCAGTTCTTTCCGCAATTGACGCAGGCAAGAAAACTCTTATCGTGCTTCCTGAGAAAAACGATGTTATTTACAAGAGCGCAAGAAACATTGCAGGCGTTAAAACAACACTTGTAAGCACTCTTAATGTATATGACATTCTTAACTGCGACAAAATCGTAGTTCTCAAGGATGCAGCTTCCAAGATAGAGGAGGTTTACGCATAATGAAACTTGCACAGGAAATCATTCTTGCACCCGTTATCACAGAAGAGAGCATGATGGGTGTTGCAGATAAGAAATATGCATTCAAGGTTGCAAAGGACGCAACTAAGGTTGACATTAAGAAGGCTGTTGAGCAGCTCTTCGGCGTAAAGGTTGCAAAGGTTAACACAATGAATGTTAAAGGTCACCTTCGCCGTTACGGCCGTTTTGAAGGCTACACATCATCTTGGAAAAAGGCATTTGTTACTCTTACAGAGGATTCCAAGACAATTGAGTTCTTTGACGGAATGATGTAAAGTAAACTCTGATTAAAAGTGACTGCGGTGCTTTTCAAATCTTTTGTAAATCACTCTTGTCAATTCAATCATAGTTTACCGTTACGGGCGGTAAGGTATGGAGTTTCGACATACTCCGCAAAGCTTCCCGTAAGGCAGTAAAAGCTGCCCTCCAAAGATAAAACAGATAAGGAGTTGAAAGAAATGTCGATTAAAGTCTTTAAGCCGACAACAAACGGCAGACGTAACATGTCGGTTACGGATTATTCCGAGCTTTCAAAGGTCGCTCCCGAGAGAAGTCTTCTTGCTCCTCTTAAGAAAAATGCAGGCCGCAACAGCTACGGAAGAATTACAGTTCGCCATAAAGGCGGCGGAAACCGCAGAAAATACCGTATTATCGATTTCAAGAGAGATAAGACGGATATGACTGCAACAGTATTAACAGTAGAGTACGATCCCAACAGATCAGCTCATATAGCTCTCATTCAGTATGAGGACGGTGAGAAGAGATACATTCTCGCTCCCGTAGGTATCAAGGCGGGCGATAAAATTGAGGCTGGCGCAAATGCGGACATTAAGCCCGGCAATGCACTTCCCCTTGCAAATATTCCCACCGGTACATTTGTACACAATGTAGAGCTTTATCCCGGCAGAGGCGGTCAGCTTGCTCGTGCGGCAGGTAATGCGGCACAGCTTATGGCTAAAGAGAACGGAAACGCTCTTTTGAGACTTCCTTCAGGCGAGCTTCGTAATGTATCTGCTCTTTGCATGGCAACAGTCGGCACAGTAGGCAATACAGACCATGAAAACGTTAAAATCGGTAAAGCAGGCCGTACACGCCACATGGGCATCAGACCGACAGTCCGCGGTTCTGTAATGAACCCGAACGACCACCCCCACGGCGGTGGTGAAGGTAAGTCACCCGTCGGCCGTCCCGGTCCCTGCACACCTTGGGGCAAGCCCGCTCTCGGTTACAAGACCAGAGATAAGAAGAAGGCTTCAAACAAGATGATCGTTAAACGCCGTAACGCTAAATAATCGGAAAGGAGCTGTTTATAAATGAGTAGAAGTACTAAAAAAGGACCTTATGTCGCAGAAAGCCTTATGAAGAAGGTTCTTGAAATGAACAAAAACGGCGAGAAAATCGTCGTAAAAACTTGGAGCCGCAGCTCAACAATTTTTCCGGATTTCGTAGGTCATACTTTCGCAGTCCACGACGGCAGAAAGCATGTTCCGGTTTATGTTACCGAGGATATGGTAGGTCATAAGCTCGGTGAGTTCGCTCCCACAAGAACATTTAAGGGCCATGCAGGCTCAAAAACATCAAACAACGGTAAATAAGTCGAAAGGAGTGTATTAAATAATGGAAGCAACAGCAAAGGCAACTTATGTGCGCATTGCACCCCGTAAGGTTCAGATTGTTCTTGACCTTATCAGAAATAAGCCCTGCGATGAAGCTATGGCAATTCTCAAATACACACCTAAGGCTGCGTGTGAACCGCTTGAGAAGCTTTTGAAGTCAGCTATGGCAAATGCAGAAAACAACTACAATATGGATTCTTCAAGACTCTATGTTTCAGCTTGCTCGGTAGATCAGGGCCCCACTCTTAAGAGAATCAGACCCAGAGCACAGGGCAGAGCTTACAGAATCAACAAGAAGACATCACACATCACACTTACCGTTAAGGAAGCGGAATAATCGAGGAGGAGGAAAAGTTAAATGGGCCAGAAAGTTAATCCGACCGGTCTTAGAATCGGTGTTATTAAAAACTGGGAATCACGTTGGTATGCTGACAAGAAAGATTTTGCTGATACTCTTGTTTCAGACTACAAGCTTCGTGAATATCTCCTTGAAACACTTGCTCCTGCCGGTGTTCCTAAGGTAGAAATCGAAAGAGATGCTAAGCGTGTACGCATTAACATCCACTGCGCAAAGCCCGGTATGGTTATAGGCCGTCAGGGTGCAGAAATCGAAAAGCTTAAAGAAATTTGCAAGAAAAAGCTTGGCGGCGATAAAGAGGTTTTCATCAATATCGTTGAAATCAAGCAGCCCGACCTTGACGCACAGCTCGTTGCAGAGAACATTGCTTCACAGCTTGAAAGAAGAATTTCTTTCCGCCGTGCTCTTAAGCAGTCAATCGGCAGAACAATGAGACTCGGTGCAAGAGGAATTAAGGTTCAGGTTAGCGGCCGTGTAGGCGGCGCTGAAATTGCACGTACAGAGCGTTATCATGAGGGTACCATCCCGCTTCAGACAATCCGTGCCGATATTGACTACGGTTTTGCAGAAGCAAAGACAACCTACGGCCGTCTCGGCGTAAAGGTTTGGATTTACAACGGTGAAGTTCTCCATGAAAACCGCAAGCACAGCAAGGAAGGAGGCACAAAATAATGCTTTTACCGAAGAGAGTAAAATACCGCAGAGTCCAGAGAGGACGTTTGACAGGTAAGGCTTCCAGAGGCACACAGGTTACTTACGGTGAGTATGGTCTTGTGGCTCTTGAACCTGCATGGATTAAATCAAACCAGATTGAAGCTGCCCGTATCGCTATGACAAGATACATTAAGCGTGGCGGTCAGGTTTGGATTAAAATATTCCCCGATAAGCCGATTACAGAGAAGCCTGCTGAAACTCGAATGGGTTCAGGTAAAGGTTCACCGGAATATTGGGTAGCAGTCGTAAAGCCGGGCCGTGTTATGTTCGAGATCGCAGGCGTTCCCGAAGAAACAGCACGTGAGGCAATGCGTCTTGCAGCAAACAAGCTTCCGATTAAGTGCAAGTTTGTAACTAAAGCAGAACAGGGTGGTGAGCAGTAATGAAAGCAAGTGAGTTAAGAAAACTTTCCGCCAAAGAGTTGGATGCTAAGCTCTTAGAGTTAAAAGATGAGCTTTTCAAGCTTCGTTTTCAGGAAGCCATCAACCAACTCGAAAATCCGATGCGTATCAGTGCCGTTAAAAAGGACATTGCACGAGTAAAGACTGTTATTCGTGACATTGAGCTTCACGGCACAGATGCTTAAAGGTAAGGAGGGCGTTCAAAGATGGAAAGAAACCTCAGAAAAACACAGGTTGGTATCGTAACAAGCGATAAGATGGAGAAAACAGTCGTTGTATCAATCAAAGACAGAGTTAAACATCCTCTTTACAGCAAAATCGTTAACAGAACCGTTAAAGTAAAGGCTCATGACGAGAATAATGAATGCGGTATCGGCGACAGAGTATTATTGATGGAAACACGTCCTATGTCGAAAGATAAGAGATGGCGTGTCGTTGAAATTATCGAGAAAGCAAAGTAATTAAAGGAGGCAATCATTGTGATACAGCAGCAGACTTACCTCAAGGTTGCCGATAACACCGGTGCAAAAGAGATTATGTGCATCCGCGTTCTCGGTGGTTCAGGTAGAAGATATGCTAATATCGGCGATGTCATTGTAGCATCCGTTAAAAAGGCAGCACCCGGCGGTGTTGTTAAAAAAGGCGATGTTGTTAAGGCAGTCGTTGTAAGATCGGCAAAAGGCGTTCGCAGAGATGACGGTACTTACATCCGCTTCGATGAAAACGCAGCAGTTATTATTAAAGAAGACAAGACCCCCAAAGGTACACGTATTTTTGGGCCGGTTGCAAGAGAGCTTCGTGACCATGAATTTACAAAGATTTTGTCACTTGCTCCCGAAGTACTTTAAGGAGGTGCCCGAATTATGAATAATAAGGTTCATGTAAAGAGCGGCGACACAGTCGTTGTTATCAACGGTAAAAACCGTGGCAAGCAGGGCAAAGTCCTTGAGGTCAGCCCCAAAGAGGGTAAGGTTATCGTTGAAGGCGTAAATATGGTAACAAAGCATGTTAAGCCCCGTCAGATGGGTGAGCCCGGCGGACTTATTAAGGCAGAGAGCGCTCTCTATGCCGACAAGGTTCAGCTTGTTTGCCCCAAATGCGGCAAGGCAACACGTGTAGGCCACAGCGGTGCAGGTAAAGATAAAAAACGCGTTTGCAAAAAGTGCAACGCAGAGTTTTGATAAGGAGGAACAATAAAATGGCAGCAAGACTTAAAGAAATGTATAAAGCCGACGTTGTTCCTGCTCTTCAGAAGAAGTTCAACTACAAGAGCGTAATGGAAATTCCGAAGCTTGATAAGGTTATTATCAACGTAGGCTGCGGTGAAGCAAAAGATAACGCAAAGGTTATTGATGCTATTATGACAGACCTTGCAACAATTACAGGTCAAAGACCCGTTAAATGTGTTGCAAAAAAGAGCGTTGCTAACTTCAAGCTCCGTGAAGGAATGGTTATCGGCGTAAAGGTAACTCTCAGAGGCGAGAAGATGTATGAATTTGTTGACAGATTCTTCAATCTTGCACTTCCCAGAGTTCGTGACTTCAGAGGTATCAACCCCAACTCATTTGACGGCAGAGGCAATTATGCAATGGGCGTTAAAGAGCAGTTGATTTTCCCTGAAATCGAATATGACAAGATAGATAAAGTTCGCGGTATGGACATCTGCTTTGTAACAACCGCTGACACAGACGAAGAAGCAAAAGAACTCCTCACCCTTATGGGTGCGCCGTTCTCAAAGTAAGGAGGGTTTCAAGTGGCTAAGACATCAATGAAAGTTAAGCAGGCAAGACCGGCTAAATATTCAACAAGAGCATATAACAGATGCAAAATCTGCGGCAGACCACATGCATACCTTCGTAAGTACGGTGTATGCCGTATCTGCTTCAGAGAGTTAGCACATGCAGGTCAGATTCCCGGCGTTAAGAAATCAAGCTGGTAAGGAGGAGAAAAAAATGCAAATCACTGATTCCATCGGCGATATGCTCACCAGAATCCGCAATGCGAATTCTGCAAAGCATGACACCGTAAAAGTACCGGCATCAAACATGAAGAAGGCAATCGCACAGATTCTTGTTGATGAAGGTTATATTAAAGGATTCAAGGTTGAGGAAGACGGCAAACAGGGCATCATTGAGATTGAACTCAAGTACGGCGCCAACAAGTCATCTGTAATCACCGGTTTACGCAGAGTCTCCAAACCCGGCCTGCGTATTTACACAAATTGTGAGGATATGCCCAAGGTTATGAAAGGCCTCGGTATTGCAATCCTCTCAACACCTAAAGGTGTTATGACAGACAAAGAAGCTCGCAAGGCAAATGTCGGCGGCGAGGTTCTTGCATTCGTTTGGTAAGGAGGTACAGTAAATGTCACGTATAGGCAGAAAACCCATTGCAATTCCTGCAGGGGTTGAAGTTAAAATCGACGGCAGCACTGTTACCGTAAAAGGCCCCAAGGGCACACTTACTCAGACAGTGCACAGCAATATGAAGGTCGAGATGAACGGTGCTGAAATCACCGTTACCCGTCCTGATGACAGCAATATGAACAAATCACTCCACGGTCTTACCCGTACTCTTATCGCAAATATGATTGAGGGTGTAGAAAAGGGTTACTCCAAGGAGCTTGAGGTTAACGGTGTCGGCTACCGTGCTGCAAAGCAGGGTAAGGATTTAGTTCTTAATATCGGTTTTTCACATCAGGTAACTGTTAGTGAAATTGACGGTATTACAATCGATGTTCCTACACCTAACAAAATAGTTATTTCAGGTCCCGATAAGCAGAAGGTAGGTCAGTTTGCGGCTGAAATCCGTGAAAAGAGACCCCCCGAACCTTATAAGGGTAAGGGAATCAAATATGCTGATGAGCATATCCGTCGTAAAGAAGGTAAAGCCGGTAAGGGCGGTAAATAATAGGAGGAGTTTTAAGTTATGGTTACAAGACCGGATTCTAAAAAAGCCAGACTCAAAAGACACAAAAGAGTCCGTGCTAAAATTTCAGGCACAGCGCAGTGCCCTCGTCTTAATGTGTTCCGTTCTCTCCAGCATATTTACGCTCAGCTTATTGATGACGAGGCAGGCGTAACACTTGCTTCTGCTTCAACAACAGAGAAGGATTTTGCACAGTACGGCGGAAACAAAGAGGCTGCTAAAAAGGTTGGTATGCTTCTTGCAGAACGCGCAAAAGAAAAGAATATTACAGATGTTGTTTTTGACCGCGGCGGCTATGTTTATCAAGGCAGAGTTGCAGCGCTCGCAGAGGGTGCCCGCGAGGGCGGCCTTAACTTCTAAGAAAGGAGAAAATCACAATGGCTAAAATTGATGCTAAAGACTTTGAACTTCAGGAAAGAGTTGTTGCTATCAACCGTGTTTCCAAAACTGTTAAGGGCGGCCGTATTATGAAATTCTCCGCTTTAGTAGTTGTCGGCGACGGTAACGGCATCATCGGTTTCGGACTCGGTAAATCAAGCGAGGTTCCGGACGCTATCCGCAAGGGTATTGAAGATGCAAAGAAAAATCTTATAAAGGTTGCTCTTAAGGGAACAACAATTCCTCACGAAATCACAGGTAAATACGGCGCAGGCGTAGTTCTTCTTAAACCCGCTGCTCCCGGTACCGGTGTTATCGCAGGCGGTCCCGTACGTGCCGTTATTGAAATGGTAGGTATTAAGGACATTCGTTCAAAAGCACTTCGCTCAAACAATCCCTGCAACGTAGTTCGTGCTACTGTTGACGGTCTTTCAAAGCTCCGCAACGCAGACGAGGTTGCAGCTATCAGGGGCAAGTCAGTTAAAGAAATTTTAGATTAAGGAGCGTGTTCATATGGCAAATGTAGAAGTAAAGCTCGTAAAGAGTCTTATCGGTTCAAAGAAAGACCAGATTGCCACTGCCCATGCACTTGGTCTCAGAAAAATCGGAGATAAGGCAATTCAGCCTGATAATGCTCCGACTCAGGGTAAAATTAAAAAGATTTCACATCTTATAGAGGTTACTAAGGCTTAAGGAGGTGCTAATATGAAATTGCACGAACTCGCTCCGGCGGCTGGTTCAAAGAAGGACGTTAAGCGTATAGGCAGAGGTCCTGCTTCGGGTCAGGGTAAAACGGCCGGTAAAGGTCACAAGGGTCAGAAGGCCCGTGCAGGCAGAGGTATGCGTCCCGGTTTTGAGGGCGGTCAGATGCCTTTGCAGAGACGTCTTCCGAAGCGCGGATTTAACAACATCTTCGCAAAGGAAATTGCGGCAGTCAATGTTTCAGCACTTAATGTATTTGAAGACGGCGCTGTTGTTGACGTTGAGGCTCTCATTAATGCAGGCCTCGTAAAGAAAGCTCTTGACGGAGTAAAAGTATTAGGAAACGGCGAAATCAGCAAGAAGCTTACTGTTAAAGCAAATGCTTTTTCAGCTTCTGCGCAGCAGAAGATTGAAGCAGCAGGCGGAAAGGCTGAGGTGATCTGACCGTGTTCCGTACTTTTGCAAATGCTTGGAAAATAGCAGACATTCGTAAAAAGCTTATTTTCACGGGCATTATCATTTTAATTTACAGAATTGGTTCAGCACTTCCTGTTCCGTTCACAAACATTGCAGAGAATGGACTTTTCGGAAATGACACTGCGGGTACATTCGTAACTTACCTTTCAATGATGACTGGTAATGCATTCAACTACGGTACTCTCTTTGCTCTTTCGATTACTCCGTACATCAATGCATCAATTATCATTCAGCTTCTAACAGTAGCTATTACTCCTCTTCAAAACCTTGCAAAAGAAGGTGAAGAGGGCAGAAAGAAAATGGAGAGAATCACAAGATATTCTTCATTAGCATTAGGTCTTCTTCAGAGTATTGCATATTTCTTCTTTATCAGAGCAAACGGTTACCTTGCCCCTATGACAGGCACCGGTGCAAAGCTTGTTTTCTTTAACATTTTTGAAGCACTCGTAGTGATTCTTTGTTACACGGCGGGTACGGTTATTGTTATGTGGCTCGGTGAGCGCATCAACGAAAAAGGTATCGGCAACGGTATTTCAATGATTCTTTTTGCAGGTATCGTAGCGCGTATGCCCACCACAATTACAAGCCTTTATCAGTACCTCAATATGGGCGGCGCAAAGGGACGTTATTACATCCTTGTTCCGATTGCAGCAATTGCTCTTATCGGTATGATATTCTACATTGTTTGGATGGACAATGCTGAGAGAAGAATTCCCGTTCAGTATGCAAAGCGTGTTGTAGGCCGTAAAATGTACGGCGGTCAGAACACTCATATGCCGATTAAGGTTAATATGTGCGGTGTTCTACCCATCATCTTTGCTTCATCTGTTCTCTCAATTCTTCCCACAATCGCAATGTTTGCTCCCGGTGAAAAGGGTAGTTTCTGGTACAATCTTACTCAGGTTTGGCTTGGTCAGACACATCCGTTCTACGGAACAATTTATTTCCTTTTCATCATTTTCTTCGCATATTTCTATGCGGCAATTCAGTATAATCCCATCGACATGGCTGACAACCTTCGTAAGAACAGCGGTTCAATCCCCGGTATTCGTCCCGGTAAGCCCACAATTTCTTACATCACAAAGGTTCTCAACAGAATCACACTCTTGGGTGCTCTTCTTCTTTCGGTTGTTGCACTCTTCCCGATTCTCTTCTCACAGCTTGCTTGGCTTGTAACTGTTAACCACACAGGTATGAACCTTGCAGTAGGCGGTACATCAATTATCATTTTGGTAGGCGTTGCTCTTGAAACACAGAAGCAGCTCGAAAGCCAGATGATGATGCGTCACTACAAGGGATTCCTTGATTGATTCGGAGGATGATGATATGAATTTGATTCTTCTGGGCGCTCCCGGCGCAGGAAAAGGTACTCAGGCGGAGAAAATTTGTGAAAAATACAATATTCCCGCTGTTTCAACAGGTAATATCATCAGAGAAGCACTTAAAAACGGTACGGATATGGGGCTTAAAGCAAAGTCCTATATCGACGCCGGTGCGTTAGTGCCTGATGAGGTAGTTATAGGTATTATCAAAGAAAGACTTGCAGAGGATGACTGTAAAAACGGTTTCATTCTCGACGGTTTTCCGAGAACAATACCGCAGGCAGAGGCTCTTGATACTATGGGTATCAATATTGACAAGGTTGTCGATATTGAAGTTCCCGATGAAAAGATTACAGCCCGTCTTTCAGGCAGACGTGTTTGCTTAAAGTGCGGTGCAACTTATCATCTTGAATACAAAAAGCCCAAACAGGACGGCATCTGCGACGTTTGCGGTGACGAGCTTGTTCAGCGTAAGGACGACAAACCTGAAACGGTTATCGACAGACTTAATGTTTACCATGAACAGACGGAACCGCTTAAAGATTATTACGCTAAAACGGGTAAGCTCGTTGTAGTGGAAGGTCAAGAGGAAGTAGCCGATACTACTGCTCTTGTCTTCAAAGCATTAGAGTAACCACTGATTAAATTGTACCACAATTCTCATCGGTTACTTTTCCGTCATAACTCGTTTAAAATACTCGTTAATACACCAAGTATTGCCTGCGTTTTTTAACGGTTTTGACAAAAAATTAACTCGCTGATAATCGCAATCCGATTCAATCAGCAGTTACTTGGAGGATTAACATGATAGTGCTTAGAACCGCAAAAGAGATTGAGAAAATGCGAAAAGCATGCATTATCTCTGCGGGGGCATTAAGGGTAGCAGGCGAGGCGGTTAAACCGGGTATTACTACCTATGAAATTGACCAAATTGCATACCGTTACATTAAAAAGCAGGGTGCTGAGCCTAACTTTTTAAATCTTTACGGTTTTCCTGCTACCGCATGTATTTCCATAAATGATGAGGTCATTCACGGCATTCCCTCAAAAACGAGGGTGCTGAAAGAAGGCGACATCGTAAGCATCGATTTAGGCGCAAAGGTTGACGGCTATAACGGTGATAATGCTGCTACTTTCGCTGTCGGGAAAATTTCCGATGAGGCGAAGCGGCTGTGCGACACAACAAGGGAGAGCCTTTACAAGGGCATTGAACAGGCTGTCGCAGGCAACAGAATCGGCGATATAGCAAATGCTGTTCAGACCTATTGCGAAGAGCGAGGCTTTTCGGTGGTTCGTGAATACACAGGTCACGGTGTAGGAACGAAGCTTCATGAAGACCCATCGGTTCCGAATTACGGAACAGCCGGAAGAGGCCAGCGCCTCTTACCCGGAATGACCATTGCTATTGAGCCTATGATCAATATGGGAAAAAAAGAAGTCAGGCAATTGTCCGACGGTTGGACAGTAAAAACGCTTGACGGAAAATTGTCCGCACATTTTGAACATACTATTGCCATTACAAGCAATGGACCGATTATTTTGACCGAAGTCTTGTGAGGAAAATCTTATGGAGTACGGTCTTGGACAGCTTGTTATTTGCCTGAAAGGCAAAGAAAAAGGCAGATTGATGTGCATTGTCGGGGCAGATGAAAAATTTATCTACCTTGCGGACGGCAGGGAAAGACCTTTAGGGAGACCTAAAAAGAAAAATCCCAAGCACGCAAGGCTCACGGGTAAAAGCATTTCAAATATGTTTCCGCTGACGGACAAAACTTTAAGAAAAATATTGTTAAGTGAGGTTTGATGTTATGGCAAAACAGGATATGATTGAAGTTGAGGGTACTGTTGTCGAGGTGCTCCCCAATACAATGTTTATTGTAGAGCTTGAAAACGGACATCAGATACACGCCCGAATTTCGGGTAAGCTTCGAATGAACTACATCAGAATTCTTGCAGGCGACAAGGTAACGGTTGAGCTTTCACCGTATGACCTTAACAACGGCAGAATTACATGGCGTTCAAAATAATTTTTGACAGCATTATTTTAGGAGGTAATAAAAATGAAAGTTAGACCTTCTGTCAAGAAAATTTGCGAAAAATGCAAAGTAATTAAGCGTAAGGGTAAAATCATGGTTATCTGTGAGAACCCGAAGCACAAGCAGCGTCAGGGCTGAGGTACACTTTAAATACCGTCACTGCAGGGCGGTACGGGTTTATTTCAGCGCTAATGCTCAATCGTTCTTAAAGTACTAAAGAACGATACCTAAATTTAAGGCTTTATGCCGACAGAATTAAAATGGAGGTGCAACAATAAATGGCTCGTATTTCAGGTGTTGACTTACCGAGAGAGAAGAGAGTAGAGATTGCTCTTACTTATATTTTCGGTATAGGCAGAAAAACAGCCAGCGACATCGTTGCTGCAACAGGTATCAATCCCGACACACGTGTTAAGGATTTGACCGAAGAGGATGTTTCAAAGCTTCGTGAGTATATTGACCACAACGTAAAGGTTGAGGGTGACCTCAGAAGAGAAACAGCTTTTGACATTAAAAGACTTATTGAAATTGGTTGTTACAGAGGAGTTCGCCACCGTAAAGGCCTTCCCGTAAGAGGTCAGCGTTCAAAGACAAACGCTCGTACTCGTAAGGGTCCGAAGAAAACAATCGCTAATAAGAAGAAATAAGCGGGGAGGGAATTGTAAATGGCTACAACAGCAAAGAAGGGCGCTACAAGAAAGCGTCGTGAAAAGAAGAACATTGAAAAAGGTGCTGTCCATATTCAATCAACCTTCAATAACACAATCGTAACAATTACCGATGTTCAGGGCAATGCGGTTTCTTGGGCATCTGCCGGCGAAATGGGCTTCAGAGGTTCTCGTAAATCTACTCCTTTCGCAGCACAGACAGCAGCGGAAACAGCAGCAAAAATTGCTATTGACCACGGTATGAAGACAGTTGAAGTATACGTTAAGGGTCCGGGTGCAGGCCGTGAAGCAGCTATCAGAGCTCTTCAGACAGTAGGTCTTGAAGTAACAATGATTAAAGATGTTACTCCCATTCCGCATAACGGCTGCCGTCCGCCCAAAAGAAGACGTGTATAACAGAATTTGGAGGTACAGTAATTATGGCAAGATATACCGGTGCGGTTTGTAAGCTTTGCCGCCGTGAAGGCAAAAAGCTCTTCCTTAAGGGTGACAGATGCTACACAGGCAAATGTGCTATTGAGCGTCGTTCATACGCTCCCGGTCAGCACGGTCAAAACCGCAAAAAGACTTCTGAATACGGCTTGCAGCTTCGCGCAAAGCAGACTGCAAAGCGTTATTACGGTATTCAGGAAGGTCAGTTCCACAAGTATTTCCTGATGGCAGAGCGCCGTCAGGGTGTTTCAGGTGAAAACCTTTTAAGACTCTGCGAAAGCCGTCTTGATAATGTAGTTTACCTTCTCGGATGGGCTTCATCCCGTGCAGAAGCAAGACAGCTTACAATCCATGCACATTACCTTGTAAACGGCAAGAAGGTTGACATTCCTTCATACCTTCTTAAAGAAGGCGATGTTGTTTCTCTTAAAGCGAAGAGCCTTGACAGCGACAAGATTAAGGCAGTGCTTGAGGCAAACGCATCACGTCCCGTTCCTGCATGGCTTGATAAGGACGCAGAAAACAACTCTGCAAAAATCACAAGAATGCCCGAACGCGAGGAAATCGGAGTACCCGTTGAAGAGCATCTTATCGTCGAGTTCTATTCAAAATAATAGACTGAGAGTATATTTATTTATTACAGCAGAGTATTTCTGCAATTTAGTTAGGAGGGTTTTGAATGATAGGAATTGAGAAGCCCGGCATTGAAGCACTTGATCTTACTGCCGACGGAACTTATGGCAAATTTGTAGTTGAGCCTTTAGAGCGCGGCTACGGCACAACCTTGGGTAACTCCCTTCGCCGTGTACTTTTGTCATCACTCCCCGGATATGCTATTACATCAGTAAAGATTGACGGTGTTCTTCACGAATTCTCAACCATTGACGGTGTGAAAGAGGATGTTACTGAAATCGTTTTGAACCTTAAAGGCGTAATTCTTAAGATTCACGGCGACGCAGTTAAAACACTTTACGTTGATGCAAGCGGCAAGGGCACAGTTACCGCAGGTGACATTAAGGCTGATTCTGACGTTGAAATTCTTAATCCCGAGCATGTTATCGCTAACCTTGAGGAAGGTGCAGTTCTTAAAATGGAGCTTACCGCAGACAAGGGCAGAGGTTATGTTTCGGCTGAAAGAAATAAGCAGATTATGCAGCCCGTTATCGGCGTAATTGCAATTGATTCAATCTATACACCCGTATTAAAAGTTAACTATACGGTTGAAAATACCCGTGTCGGTCAAATCACAGACTATGACAAATTGTCAATCGAGATTTGGACAGACGGCACTATTTCAGCGCAGGAGGCAGTATCTCTCGGCGCAAAAATCCTTACAGACCATCTTAACCTTTTTGTTGACCTTTCCGACGAGGCAAGAGAAACAGAAACTATGATCGTTAAAAATGACGATTCAAAGGGTAAGATCCTCGAAATGGTTATCGAGGAGTTAGATCTTTCAGTTCGTTCCTTCAACTGCTTAAAGCGTGCAGGAATATTTACAGTGGAAGAGCTTATTAGTAAATCAGAAGAAGATATGATGAGAGTCCGCAACCTCGGTCGTAAATCACTTGACGAGGTAATTGCAAAGCTTGATTCTCTCAATCTTTCTTTGCGTAAGGAAGACGAATAATAAAGGAGTGATTTTGAATGCCCGGAACAAGAAAACTTGGCAGAACAAGCGATCACCGTAAGTCTATGCTCAGAGGTATGGTAACTTACCTTATTGAGAACGGTCAAATTGAAACAACGGTAACCAGAGCAAAAGAAGTCAGAGCAATGGCTGAAAAAATGATTACCATTGGTAAAGATAACAGCCTTCATGCAAAAAGACAGGTTTATTCCTACATCACAAAGGAAGCTGTCGCAAAGAAGCTTATTGAAGAGGTTTCCCCGAAGTATGCTGACAGAAAAGGCGGATACACCCGTATAATCAAGACCGGCCCGAGACGCGGCGATGCAGCAGAAATGTGCATCATTGAGCTTATTAACGACTAATACGGTCAAAATAATAAAAATTACCCTGCTTCAATCTGAGGCAGGGTTTATTTTTGGTGCGTCTAAAACCGTAAGCAACAAATCATTGCTCGACAAACCGTATTTAATATGCTATATTTAAAGTAAGAGATAACCATAAAGATTATATTATAAGATTTTAATTGTAAGGAGGTGAGTTTGGTGAAGAGTAAAGCTTTGAAAGTCGGATACATTATACTTTGCGTTGCTGTTATATTAAATTTTATTTATGATAATATTTTTGTAATTGCATTTACGCATATCGGAGTAAACTCAAGTGGACTTTTAGGCGATATAAGTGACTTCTTAATGGATATATCATTAAATAGTGATGGCTTAGGGCTTGTATTGTTTCACATTTTAACACTTATTGTTTCAATTATAATTTCAGCAGTTGGCTTTGCATTTTACAGAAAAGAATTGCATAAAGGGACGGCTATTGTTTTGTGTACGCACTTTATACCGTATGCCGTAATTTATTTATTGATGTATATGCCGGCTATGATTTATGTATGTGTAGGCATTGCGAAGGAAATATATTTAATGGTAACAATAGTTCTTATGCTCAAGGATATTCGTTATATATGTGAAAACTAAGATAGATTTATAAAATGGTACTGCAAAAAACACATAGACAAAAAGTAAATAAAAAGAAAACGGAGCTTAGAGTTTCTTAACTTAGGCTCCGTTTTTCGCTCCTTCTGACGAGGGAACTGTCAAAATCTTTGATTTTGACTGAGAAAGTTGTAGGGGACGATGCCCACATCGTCCCATGAAAAATACGGATAATATCACGGGCTGATGAGGGCATCAGCCCCTACTTTTTGATATTATTGTGTAATTACAGTGTAGGGCGTACAGGGTGGGTATACAAAAAACGGACAGGCATGGAAGCCTGTCCCTACAAAATCATATTCACATTGGGTATAAAATATCGGCGTGAGCAAGCCCACGCCTTACTTTTTCCAATTATTCCTTATGCGTTGTTTCAAAAAATTTGCGAAATTCCTTGTAAAAATATCTGGATCCCAGTATGAATGAAACAAAGCATATAACCAGTGCAATAATAAATGCAGGTTTATAAAACCAAGCATATTCACGGTACAATCTTGAAAAAATAAACACTTCAACTGATATAATCAGAGAAACAAGGGGATTGCGTAAGCAAGGCAAAATACAACCTTGCCGAATGTAGTTTTGCCGAATTTACGAAATTCTTTCTTTAATTCCTTATTGTTAAGGTCATAAACTGTCATAAAATTTGCTCCTTATTTGACAAACTTTCCGTTTACCATAACCTTTTTAATGCTTATATTTTCATCGAAAAGGACGAGGTCTGCGTCAAAGTTTTCTTTGATATAACCCTTTTTATTGTCTATGCCGATTACCCTTGCAGGGGTTGACGACACCATTTTTACAGCGTCGGTAAGCGGAATACCCACAGATTTAACGGCATTTCGGAGTATTGTATCCATTGACGATGCACTGCCTGCAAGGCGTGAGCAGTCACCCGTCATCATAACGCCGTCTTTGAACACCGCGGGCACGCCGTTTAACTGTATTACTCTCTCTCCGTCAGCTAAATCGGCGGCGGAAAATTCAAGCCCGTCTGTTATGAAATACGCTTTGTCAGCGCCCTTGCATTTGTAAATCAGGCGGATAAGCCCCAAAGGTAAATGGCGTAAATCGCCGATAACCTGCACGGTGTATTTGTCATTGGTAAGGGCGGATTCAACTGCGCCTGCCACACGGAACGCACCTTCCTTGTGAGTAGATGTGCTTGCATTGTAAATATGGGTGAAATCCGAAAATCCGTTGTCTGCCGCTTCTTCGGTTTCGTCAAATGTAGCATTTGTATGCCCGACAGCGACCGTAACACCTTTTTCAGCAAACTTCTTTGCAAGTGTGTGTGCGTTTTGTAACTCGGGCGCCATAGTAATCATTTTAAGATTTTCCACTGATAAAAGCGGCGAATTTATGTTTACGGGGAAAATTGCATCGTCACTTTGCGCGCCGCTCATTGCAGGGGAAAGGTGCGGACCTTCAAAATGAACGCCCAAAATATTTGAGTCGGTAAAATTCTGTGAAACATCTTCGATTCTGTCTGCACAGTCGATAAGCACATTTTCGGGCGAGGAGAGCATAGTCGGCAAAATGCCCGTTGTGCCGTGAAGAGTATGTGCTAAGGCGGCTTTTTTTATTTTCTCTGGGTCTTTGTCCATAAATGAATATCCGCCGCCGCCGTGAACATGCAAGTCGATAAAGCCCGGCGACAGATAAAGATTATCACAGTCGATAATTTCGCTGTCAGAAATTTCGCCCTGTGCAATCTTCACAATTTTGCCGCCGTCAATCAGGACATTGCATTTTTTAATCTCGTTTTCAAATACTGCATTTACATTTTTTAAAAGCATTTTAATCCCACCTGCATTTCATATTTATACACATAATTCCGTTGTTCGTAATGTCAACTACGCCGTATTCCTCGTTTGAAAGCGAGCCGGGGCAGTAAAGGTGTATTCCGTCAATATATTCATATTTTTGCACATGCGTGTGCCCGTAAAGAGCAACTGCGCAGTCATATTGCCTTGCCGTTTCAAACAGCTTTTCCGTTCCGTGCTTAACAAACTCCTTATACCCGTGGGTTATGTAAACACGCACGCCGTTTGCTTCAATAATCTGTGAATCGGAAAGGGCGGAATAAAAATCACAGTTACCACGAACTGCATAAACTTGCGGAGTTTTAATAAGATTTCTGCAACTGTCAAAATCGCCTTCACCGTCGCCTAAAAATACAACAATATCAGCATTCAGCTGATTTTTTATAGCTTGAGATAAGTTGAATTTATTTCTGTGCGAGTCAGAAAGAACAAGAATTCTCATCATATTACTCCAAGTTAATCATATAATATATTAATTATACAATAAATTGGCGGTGGAATCAATGAGCTATTCAAAATTTAACAGAGATCAGGAAGAACTGATCAGGCAGATGAAAAAGGTACATTCAAAGGGCGAATTACTCAACAGCATACCGGATGATATGAAAAAAAGACTTGACGATGTAATGAACAATGAGGCAGAGCTTAAAAGAATACTCAGCTCTGAGCGTGCAAAGGCATTATTTGACATTATAAAGGAAGAAGAAAACAGGTGACAGAGATGACGGATATAGAAAATTTGCTGGCATCGGTAAGCCCTGAGGATATGGAACGGCTTAAAAGTATGGCGTCATCTATAATGTCGGGAAACAGTGCAAAAAAAGAAGAGCAAAGTGAAAATGCATCTTTATCAGCTCCTGCTTTTTCAATGGAAAGTTTAAAGCCTATTATGTCGGCTATCAGCAAAATGAATGACAATGACGACAGAATATCACTTATTTTACATTTAAAGCCGTTACTCGGACCTGACAGACAAAGAAGAGCAGACGAGGCAGTAAAATTTCTTCATATAATGCAAATTTTACCTGAACTTCGGGGGTTGTTATAATGTCGGATATGGATTTTTTGGAGCGTCAGGCTTTTGAGCGTGCAAATTTTATCAACCGAAATACGCTTACACCTAACGAAAATTCGGTTAAAATGAGCAATTCGGGAAAAAACGGAAAAATCAGGCAAAGAGTTACAAGTCTGCCTGTTGAATTTCCTGAAAAATATTCTTATCCTGATTTTAAAACAGCTTTTCATCAGGAAAAGGAACAGCAAACAGCAAAGATTGATAAAATCAGCAATTTTAATCATAAGAAAAATCTAAATGAGCTTTTGCGTGACCCCGAGGCGGCGCTTTTAACAGGACTTATAATGCTGCTGAAAAGTGAGGGAGCCGATGAAGTTCTTTTGGCGGCGCTCGGATACATTTTATTGTAAAGATATTGACATTTTATCACCGTTACATATATAATAAAAGAAACTTATGATGAAGGGTGATAATAATGAAAATATGCGATAAATGCGGCGTTGCAAATGCGGACGATGCGGCTTTTTGCACGGGCTGCGGAGCGGTATTGCTTAAAAGCACCGATAACAGCGAGATAAATGAAGAAGTAAATACAAATCAACCGATGCAGGACAATATCAAGGGTGCGCCCTCGGGGCAGGCGAATTTTGCACAGCAGAACACGGCATATGCACAACAGCCGCAGTCTCCGTTTGTTCAGCCTGTTTACTCACAGCCTGCACAGCCGCAAATGCCTTATTCGCCGCAGTACGGTTACATAAATGAAAATATGCTGCCGCCTGAGTACAGGACTGTCAGCATCGGACAATATATTGGCTACACACTTCTTTTCAGCGTGCCTGTTATTGGATTTATTATGCTTCTTGTAACAGCATTCGGAAGCGATAAAAGCATCAGTCTTAAAAATTTTGCTAAATCATATCTTGTGTTTTATGCAATAGCACTTATACTCAGCTTTTTTATAAGCATAGTGGCGGTAATATTTGCCCATAATATGTATTACTATTAAGTTTCAAATTTTATTTTAAAAACCGCTTGCAAAAATGTGAGCGGTTTTTAAAATTCTTTGAAACACTTTGTATTTTTTTCTACTCTAATATAATGAAAGCGCAGAGGGGGTGCCGAGTTTGACCGATGAAATGTTAAAGCTCGCCGTTTATGCAAAGGGCGGCGATAAAGAGGCTTACGGAAAACTGTATGAATATTATTCAAATGATATGTACCGTTTTGCCTTAAGTATTTGTAAAAACAGGTCTGATGCTGAAGATGCCGTTCAGGAGGCGGCGCTGTCGGTTTTTAAAAGCATACACTGTTTGTATGACCCCTCAAAATTTAAATCATACCTCTTTACTGCACTTTCAAATGCATGCAAAAAAACATTCAGCACCAAAACAGTCGAAATTCCCGATACGCTGCCTTGCGAAACAAAAGAATTTATTTCAGCCGATGTGAAAAAAGCGCTTGATTTACTTGACACCTCATCACGGGAAATAGTCCTTTTGTCGGCAGTCGGCGGATTTAATTCCGGGGAGATTGCGAAAATTCTTGACATTCCGTCGGTTACGGTGCGCACAAAGAAAAGAAGAGCACTTATGAGAATGCGAAAGGAGTTAGAGTAATGAAAAAAGATACAGAAAAATATATAAACGATAATATTAAAGCTCAAACGCCGCCGTCTCTTTCAAAAGAAAATATTGTAAAAATGCTTGAAAATGACGAGCATGTGCCAACTCTTACTAAACGAAAAAGACAGCAGACAGTATATAAATTTGTTGCGGTTGCGGCTGCCTTTGCAATTGTTTTGAGCGGTACTTTGATTTACAGACAGCGAAGCATCCAAAAGCCGAAACCGTCTTCGCATATAAATGAAAAGAATATCAGTATTTCCGAAAACGAAAATTACGATGAAATTTATTCAAGGCTTAACGCTATGAAAAATGCAGCTGTCAAAGAAAACAGAGAAGCATTTTTTGACAAAAACATAGGATACGGTACTTCGGCGGACTCTGCCCTTCCCGAAAGCGGTGCCTATTTGGAAGGAGCAGTAAACGGTGCTGCTCAGGACAAGAATTCCTTCGGCACAACGAACACGCAGGAAGAAAATATTGACGAGGGCGATATTATTAAAACCGACGGAAAAAATATTTACCTTGCTGACAGGGAAAATAAATGTGTATATGTTGTAAAGGCTGACAGCGGAAAAATGCAGAAGCTTTCCGAAATAGCCTTCAGCGGAAATGTGCATATTCAGGAAATGTATTTGACCGGTAATACCTTGGCGGTGGTTTATTCCGAATACGACTATTCAAAGCAGCCTACATCGTATAATGATACGGTAACTTATGATGCTGTTTTCCGCGGCGGATGCTGTGCAGTGTGGGTGTGCTCCGACACAAAAATCAATTTTTATGATGTTTCGGCTCCCGAAAAAGCAACGCTTATTTCAAGCTTTTCGCAGTCAGGCGACTTTACATCAAGCAGACTTCGCGACGGCAAAATTTATCTTGTATCATCTTACGCAGTTGACCTTTTTGCAAAGGATTACAAGGATACGTGTATCCCCGAAACATCGGTAAACGGCAGTAAGGAGCGAGTTCCCGCGAATAAAATAACACTTGTGAACGGTACACAAACACCTGCTTATGCAGTTATATGCACCTTTGATGTTCAAAATGCGGAAAAAACAGATTCTTCGGCAATTTTCGGAAATCCGACTAATGTTTATGCAACGGAAGACAGTTTTTATATTGCAGAAGAAAGATATGACAGTGAAAAATGCAATTCGTACCTTAATATCCTGAAATTTGGATTTACCGAAAACGGCGTAAGCTATAAAGCGAGAGCGACTGCTGAAGGGCGGCTCAACGATAACCTTTCAATGAGCGAATACGGCGGATATTTCAGGATTGCAACTACCTGCACCGAAACGAAGCAAAATGGGAGCGGCAAAGACGCAATTATGACTTATCTCGGTGAAACGAATAAGCTTTATATTTTCGATTCAAATATGAACCAAACGGGAATTATTGACAGCTTTGCAAAAGACGAGCAAATTCGCTCGGCGAGATATATCGGTGATTACGCTTATGTTGTAACATTCCGTCAGACTGACCCGCTGTTTGTGATAAATCTTTCTGACCCCCAAAATCCGAAAATTGAGGGCGAATTAAAATTGCCGGGATTTTCGAGTTATTTGCACCCTGTAGGAGGCGGAATGCTTGTGGGAGTAGGAGATGACGGTGACGAAAACGGAACTAACGGCAATATGAAGGTGTCGCTTTTTTCGGTAAGCGACCCGAAAAATCCGAAAGAGCTGTCCTCGGTTAAGGTAGGAAATGAAAACAATTATGTTTCAAGCGATGTGTCATATTCCTATAAGTCATTTGTAAATCTTCCGAACGGAGAATTTGCAATCCCGTTCAGCGTAGAGGATTACAGCAGAATATACAACAGAAAATACGGTAAGATTTACGCTATCAATCAAATATTTATCCGCTACAGTGTAGTAAACGGTGCCGTTACCGAAGTTGCACGGTATGAGGTAGGCAATGATACAACGACAATTCAAGGCGGAACATATATCGGTAATTATTTCTATGCATATTCAACTGAATTTATCGACGGTAACAAGAGTTCGGATATTATTTGGCAAACAAAGCTTACCTCATTTGATATGACGTCAAATTCAGCAGTCAGCGAAGTCGACTTATAGCTCTTTTTGTAGGGTATGCCGACCTCGGCATACCCTGATAACAAATAATAAATTACAAATTTATTTCGGGTTGCCGAGTCGTCAACCCCTACTGTCACAGAATAATTTATAAAAAAATAACCCGCTTACGGTTTTAAAGCTGTAAGCGGGTTGCTCTTTGTAATTCTTAATTTTTATTATTCAGCAATCATAAGAGATTTAACAAGCTCTGTCATTTCGGGTTTATCCCAAATTACGGGAACGGGATAAAGCGGATTGCCTTCTTTGAGCGCACGCTCAACAATAATCGGAATGTCCTCTTCCTTAATCTGAGCAAAGCCTTTCGGAATGTTCATTCTCTCATTCATTGCGTAGATTTCAGCAATAAAGTTCTTTGCTTTTTCTTCTTCTGTCTGACCTGCAACGCCTGCAATGTCAGCGAGAGATGCGAGCTGAGGATAAATTGCACTGCCGAATTTCTCAAGCACAACGGGAAGAATAACTGCATTTGCAAGACCGTGGGGGATTCCGTACTGACCGCCGAGGTTGTGCGCAACAGCGTGAACATAGCCGACATAAGCGCGTGTGAACGCCATACCGGCATAGAATGAGGCAAGGAGCATATTGTTTCTTGCCTCAATGTTCTTGCCGTCATTGTAAGCGGTTTCAAGGTTTGCAAAAATCAAAGCGGTTGCCTTTTCGGCATAATTTCTTGTAGCCGCAACATTGCTCTTGCCTATGTAAGCCTCAACTGCATGGGTAAGTGCGTCCATACCTGTTGTTGATGTAATATGAGGCGGAAGACCTACTGTAAGCTCTGGGTCAAGAACTGCGTACTTCGGACGGAGAACCGGGTCATTACAAGCGTTCTTTTCGTGAGTTTTAGGGTTAGAAACAACAGCCGCAAGAGTTGTTTCAGAGCCTGTACCTGCCGTTGTGGGAACAGCAAAGAACGGAGGAAGCTTTTTCATAATCTTCATTACGCCGCGCATTTTAACAACCGGCTGGTTGGGCTTCACAACTCTTGCACCTGCAATTTTTGCGCAGTCCATGGGTGAGCCGCCGCCGAATGCAATAATGCCCTGACAGCCGTTGTCGACATACATCTGTCTTGCCTCTTCAATGTTGTCGATTGTGGGGTTCGGCTGAACACCGTCATAAACAACATAACCAATGCCCTCTTTTTGGAGCTCCTCATAAAGTCCGTTCGGAAGTCCGAGTCCAGTAAGACCTTTATCGGTAACTACAAGCACCTTTGAAAGACCCTTTTCCTTAATAAGAGCAGGGAGCTTTTTTACGGCTCCGGGGCCTGTAAGAAGCTGCGGCTCCGACCAGTCAAGTAAGCACTGGAATACAAAGAATACCTTTTGATAAACTCTGCAAAATGCCTTTTCTAATGCCAACATTTTTAATCAACCCTTTCATAGTTGTTTAATATATTTATTTTAAGCTGTCAAAAATCCGAACAGCTTTTTTACTGTCTTTAAATACCTGTGCGGAAAGTTCGTCTACGCTTTGAAACTTTTGCTCACTGCGTAAAAAATCTATAAGCTCAACACATAAGTTTTCATTATATAAATCCTCGTTAAAGCGCAGCACAAAGGTTTCGCTGACTGTTTCGCCGCTGTCTGCCACTGTGGGGCGTACGCCGAAATTTGTGACTGACGGGTAGTATTTACCTTTTATCAGTACCCTTGACGCATAAACGCCGAATTTCAATCGGATAAATTCATCGGGAATTTTTTGATTAGCAGTGGGAAAGCCCCAATTAGAGCCGTTGCCCTTGCCGTGACTTACGGGAAAATCGTAGGAAAAATATCTTCCGAGCATTTCATTTGCCTTTTTAATTTCACCGTTTTGAAGAGCTTTGCGTATTCTTGATGAGCTTATTAAACCGCTGTCGAAATATTCACTTTTCGCTTTACGGAATATTATACCATATTTTTCGCATAACTCAAACAGAAATTCCGTATTTCCCGAAGAATTTTTGCCGAATTTAAAATTTTCTCCGCAAATAAGCGCTTTTGCACCTAATTTTTTTGCGAAAAGTACAAATTCTTCAGGAGTATAATTTTTAATTTCTTTAAAGCAGACATTAACGGGCAAAATGCCGTTTTCTTTAAAAATTCTGTCTTTTTCAGTGTCGGTTGAAAGCAAAAATTGCTTTTTGCCAAACAAAACCTCTTGCGGATGGCGGTCAAAAACCAAAACCGCAGGGGTAAGACCGTCTTTTTCAAGTTTTTTTGCTTCCGAAAGCACATTTAGGTGGCCTTTGTGTATTCCGTCAAATGTGCCGAGAGCCAAAGCCAAATTATTCACTTGGAATATACACCCTCTTCGGCTTTAAAATTTTGTTTTCCGTGTCCGCCTCACCGAGACCTAAAAACTTATTTTCGGGCGAAAAAACACGGTAAAGCTTGTTTTCAAAATTATTGTGTATTCTGTCAAGGCTCAATTCCCCGCCGTTACGAAAACGCACGCTTTGAGCCGCCGAAACCGTAATAGCACCGTAAAAATCCAAAGCGTCCTCAAGAGGGAGAATAAACTTATCAATATCGCCGTTTTTTATATGTTCTTCAACCTCTTCCAAGGTTAAAGAACAGTCAATTGAAAATCCGTTTGCTTTTGTTCTGCAAAGCGAGGTAAGGCACGCGCCCGTGCCGAGCTTTGCACCTATATCAGACGCAAGCGAGCGAATGTATGTGCCTGCCGAGCAGGTTACATCTAATGTAAAGGATGTTCCGTCAAAGTCGTGAACGGATATTTCCTTAATATTGATTTTTCTCGGCTCACGCTCAATTTCAATGCCTTTTCTTGCAAGGTCGTAAAGACGAACTCCATCCTTTTGAATTGCCGAATACATCGGTGGAATTTGCATTGTTTCACCAAGGAAACTCTCGCACACCTTTTTTATTTCGTTTTCGCTTACATTTACACTTCTTTCCTCTAAAACAGTGCCTGTAATATCAAGCGTGTCAGTCTGTGTGCCGAGAAGCACACTCGCCCGATAGCTTTTGTCACTTTCGGGAAGAAAATCTATAAAACGGGTGCAGGAGCCAAGCATTATTACAAGAACGCCCGTCGCCATAGGGTCAAGCGTGCCCGTATGCCCCGCTTTTTTTATGCCGAGAAGTCTTGAGAGCTTTTTTACGGCAAGAAAAGACGAGATGTTTTCGGGCTTGTTAAGACAAATTATACCTGTATTTTTCACTCTATCTTTTCTCCGATAAGCTTTAAAAGCGCGCTCTTTGTTTCTTCAAGAGAACATTCAAATTCACAGCCTGCGGCACGGTTATGACCGCCGCCGCCGAAATGAGCGCAAAGTTTAGCCGCATCGTACGGCTCAACCGTTCTGATTGAAACCTTATAATTGCCGTTTTCTTTCTCACGGATAGTAATGCCTATCATTACACCCTCAATTTTACGGGGGAGAGAGGCTATTCCGTCACACTCGCCGTCATTGGAATGGCTTTCCCTGAACATCTCCTGCGTTATCTGCATAAGGGCGCATTTTCCGCCGAAATGAAGCTCAACCGTAGAAAGTGCCATTTGCTCAAGCTTTAAATATGACATAGTTTTTGTTTCAAACATTTTTCTGTTAACAAGTGCGAAATCTGCGCCTTTTTCCATAAGCAAAGCGGCGGTTTTGTGCGTTTCGGCAGTTGTATTTGTGAAAAGAAAACAGCCTGTGTCAGTTGCCATTCCGCAGTAAATGCATGTGGCAACATTTTCGTCAATCGGGATTTGCATTTCGTTTATTAGGGAATAAATATTTTCGGCGTTTGACGCTTTGTCGCACAAAAATGTGTTTTCTGCATAATCTCTGTGCGAAAGGTGGTGGTCAATCGAAAGGACTATTCTGTCACCGTATTCACTGTCAATTTTCTCACCAAGCAGCTTGCGGTCAGCAACATCAACGGCAATAACAGCTTCAAAATCAACGCTTTCATTTGTAATACCATCCCATAAAAATGAATATTTCTGCGGGATTTCATCATTACAAACAACCTGTGACTGCTTGCCGATTTTCAAAAGCGCACGCTTTAATGCAAATGCACTGCCGAGTGTGTCGCCGTCGGGGCTTGAATGGGTTAATATAAGAAAACTGTTGTATTTGTCAATTATTTCGGCACATTCTTTAAGAGTCACTCTCATCTTTTTTATCCTCAATGCTTTCTATTCCAAGTTGAGGGGAGTTGAACCCAATATGGGGTTCGGCTTCCCTCAACTTGTGGAAAATTTCCATACCGTGCTCAACGGAATCGTCGGCAACAAAGCTTAATTCCGGAGTTTTGCGAAGCCGCAGCTTGCTGCCAACCTCGTGACGGATAAGCCCCGATGCGCTCTTAAGACCCTTAACGGCTTCCTTTGCATCTTCAATTCCGCTCATAGAGCTGACAAAAACCTTTGCGTAGGATAAATCCGAGCTTACATCAACACGCACGACGGTTAAAATTTTATCTTTAACTCTGGGGTCTTTAAGCTCACGGATAACAGCGACAATTTCACGCTTAATGTCCTCTGCTACTCGGCTTGTTCTGTAACCTGCCATAAAGATACCTCTTATCAATCCTTATATTCTTCGGTAATGAAGGCTTCTAAAATGTCGCCCTCTTTAATGTCATTGAATTTTTCAAGTCCTATGCCGCATTCATAGCCCGAAGCTACCTCTTTAACATCATCCTTAAAGCGCTTGAGTGATGAAATAGCGTCGTCGATAATAACAATGCCGTCACGTACAACACGGATTCGGGAGTTTCTTGTAACCTTGCCCGAAAGCACATAGCTGCCGGCAATTGTACCTGCGGAAGAAAGCTTAAATACATTTCTGACTTCAACTCTGCCAAGCTCAACATCACGGAATTTGGGAGCGAGCATACCCTTAATTGCGTCTTCAATTTCTTCAATGCAGTCGTAAATAATACGGTACATTCTCATATCAACGCCGTCACGCTCTGCAATTTCAGTTGCAACGGGGTCGGGGCGTACATTAAAGCCTACTATAATAGCGTTTGATGCGTTAGCGAGCATAACGTCTGATTCGTTAACTGCGCCCACGCCGCCGTGGATAACCTTAACGGCAACCTCTTCGTTTGTGAGCTTTTCAAGGCTTTGTCTTACTGCCTCAACAGAGCCTTGAACATCTGCCTTAACAATAATGTTGAGAGTCTTGATTTCGCCTGCTTTAATTGTTGAGAAGAGATTGGCAAGCGTAACCTTCTGGTACTGGCTGAACTGCTCTTCTTTAGCCGCTTGGCGTCTTTGTTCAACAAGCGCACGGGCAAGCTTTTCATCGGAAACTGCATTGAAAATATCGCCGCCCTGCGGAACCTCGTCAAGACCCATAATCTCAACGGGAACCGAAGGTCCTGCCGCATTTATCTTCTTTCTGTTGTCGTCAACCATAACACGGACTCTGCCCACAGCAGACCCTGCAACTATAATGTCGCCCGATTTGAGCGTTCCGTTCTGAACAAGAAGTGTTGCAACGGGGCCTCTGCCCTTGTCAAGACGGGCTTCAATAACAATACCCTTTGCCGCTCTGTTGGGGTTAGCCTTAAGCTCACGCATTTCGGCAACAAGAAGAATATTTTCAAGAAGCTTGTCAATGTTCATATGTGTTTTTGCGGATACGGGAACGCAGATAACATCGCCGCCCCATTCCTCTGGAACAAGCTCGTATTCAGTTAACTGCTGCATAATCTTGTCAACAGATGCGTCCGGCTTATCCATTTTGTTTATAGCGACAATAATTGAAACGTCAGCCGCTTTTGCGTGGTTGATAGCCTCAACCGTCTGGGGCATAATGCCGTCGTCAGCGGCAACAACCAAAACAGCAATGTCGGTTGCCATTGCGCCGCGGGCGCGCATTGAGGTGAATGCCTCGTGACCGGGTGTGTCAAGGAATGTTATCTTCTGACCGTTAAGGTCAACTCTGTATGCGCCGATGTGCTGTGTAATTCCGCCTGCCTCTGTTTCGGTAACGGCGGAATTTCTTATAGCGTCAAGAATTGATGTTTTACCGTGGTCAACGTGACCCATAACGCAAACAACGGGGTCACGGGGAATAAGGTCATCTGCTTCGTCCTCTGAATCGTCAATAATTCTCTCTTCAATTGTAACTACAACCTCGCGGTTAACCTTTGCACCAAGCTCGGTTGCTACAATTTCAGCGGTGTCGTAGTCAATAACATCGTTGATAGCCGCCATTTGACCGAGCGAAAACAGCTTTTTAATAACCTCTGCCGCAGTCATTTTAAGACGGGAGGCAAGCTCGCCGACTGTGATTTCGTCTCCGACTGTAATTACGGGCGGTTTCTTTGCACGCTCTGCCGCAATTCTCTTTAAGCGTTCTGCCTCGGTCTCACGCTTTCCGCCGTGAGTACCCTGACGGCGGTATTGTTGAGATTTTTGTTTAAGCTTCTGCTTTTTAACAAGATTGTCCGAGTTGCTCGAGCTTGCAGGAGCGATATTTTCATATTTTTCATTGTATTTTTCAGCATCAAAGGAATTGGCACGTGTGTCAATTCGTCTGATTTCGCCCTTTGTTCTTGCTTGCATCGGGCGGTTTTCCTTATCTTTTTTATCCTTCTTTTCAGGGCCTTTTTGTGCGGCAGGAGCGGCATTTGACGGCTTTTGCTGTTTTTCCTGTTTGCCGTTCTGCTTCTTTTGCGGATTTTGTTTCTCCTGCGGTTTTCCCTTCTTTTCCTGCGGCTTTTCCGCTTGCTTTTTCGGCTTTTCTTCAGCTGCCGAAGAAAAATATGCGTCAAAATTTTCTACGCTGTGTTCTTTTGTAACGATGTCAAAAAGAATGTCCAAGTCCTTTTCCTCAACAGCAGTTGAGGCTTTCTTTTCACCCTCTGTAAATTTTGCAAGTGTTTCGATGATTTCCTTGCTTTGCAATTCAAAGTTTTTCGCAATATCGCTGACCTTGAATTTTTTTGCTGCAATAGCCATTATTCATTACCTCCCGTTAAATCGCTTATAAGCATATCGGCAAATCCTTTGTCGTCAACCGTAAAAACCTTTGGCTTTGCTCCGATATAAAAATATATTTCATTTGATGTAATATCTGCCGTAATAAAAGTAATATTTCTGTTTTCAAAACTGCACTCGTCACGGATTTCCCGTATAAGCCTTTCGGACGAGTCCTTACAGCAGACTGCCAAAAATGCTTTGCGCTTTTTTATCTGAGTTACAGCCGCATCATGCCCCAAAGACATTTTGCCGGCTCTTCTGCACAGCCCTAAATGACCCTTTAATCTGTTTTCAGACATTGTTTTTAAGCTGCTCCTCTAATTTGTCGTAAACCTCTTCCGGTACAGCACATTCAAATACCTTGTCAATACGCTTTGATTTGCGAACCTTGGCAAGACAGTCTGTGTTCGGGCAAATGTAAGCGCCTCTGCCTGCCGCTTTGCCTGTAAGGTCAAGGCTTATTTCACCGTCTGCGTTTTTAACTATGCGGACAAGCTCTCTTTTGTCCTTTTGCTCGCCGCAGCCGTTGCATTTTCTTAATGGAATTTTTTTCTGTTTCAAAATATTCACTCCGCTTCGGGTTTAGCCTTCGTAAAATCCGCTTTCGGGTTTAATATCTATATTCCAGCCTGTAAGCTGAGCGGCAAGACGGGCGTTCTGACCCTTGTTGCCGATAGCGAGCGAAAGCTGATTGTCGGGAACGGTAACAGAGCAGGATTTTTTCTTTTTATCCTCTGTGTCCGTTTCTGAAATTTCAACCTTTAATACTGTGGCGGGAGCCAAAGCTGCGGAAATAAATTCTGCGGGGTCTTCGCTGTATTTTACAATGTCAATCTTTTCTCCGCCGAGAATTTCAACAATTTTATTAACACGTGAGCCGCCTTGACCGATGCAAGCACCCTGCGGGTCAACATCTGCATCCTTTGAGCTTACAGCCATTTTCGTACGGCTGCCTGCGTCACGTGAAATTGCGTTAACGGTAACTATTCCATCAAATATTTCGGGAACCTCCTGCTCGAAAAGGCGCTTAACAAAGCCTGCCTTGGAGCGTGAAATCATTACTCTCGGTCCACGGTCTGTGTCTTTTACTTCAACAACATAAACTTTAATTAAATCGCCCTCGGTAAATGTTTCGCCGGGGATTTGCTCGGACTTTGGAAGAACTGCCGAGCCGTTGCCGATTTCAAGAGTTACATTGCCGTTAATCGGGTCAATTCTGCTGACCTTTGCGTTAACAAGGTCTTGGCTCTTTGACTGGAATTCGCGGATAACCTGACCTCTTTCAGCCTCTTTAATGCCCTGACGGATAACATGCTTTGCAGTCTGTGCCGCAATTCTGCCGAATTTCATTGTGTCAAGGTCATATTCTAAGTATTCGCCGACCTGCGGATTTTCCATATATTGCTTTGCCTCTTCAACCGAAGCCTCGGCGAATGGGTCAACATAATCTTCTTCAGCTACAATAGGCTTTTTTACATAAACTCTGAAAAGCTGGTTTTCTGCGTCAATATCGCAAAATACAACGTCAGCGCCGTTATAGTCTTTTCTTGCCGCTTTAACTATTGCGTCTGCGATTTTCTCGCAGAGATAATCAGCGGAAATGCCTTTTTCCTTTTCCATTAAAGCAACTGCTTCAAAAAATTCCTTATTCATTTTCTTCAAAACCTCCAAAATCGTCGGCCTTAATAAATGAGGCCTCTTTCTTTTTTATATTTATCTCCGTTTCATTGTCCGGAGAAATGGTTACCGAGTCACTGTCGTAAGAGAGCAGTATTCCTTTGAAATCGCGCACGCCCTCATACGGTTTAATAAGTCTCACCCAAACATTTTCACCGAGGTAAGCCTCAAAGTGAAAATCCCTTGTAAGCTCCCGCTCAATTCCGGGGGACTGAACCTGCAAATTATAGCTTTGCTCTATAGGGTCAGCTTCATCAAGCGGTGCGTCAACAGCGTGATGCATATCAACGCAGTCGTCAATTGTAACGCCGCCGTCCTTGTCAATTGTTATGCGCAGATACCATTTTGTGCCTTCCTTTAAGAACTTAACATCCCAAAGAATAAGACCCAAGGATTCGGCAATGGGCTTTGCAATGTCCCAAACAACTGCCACAGTGTTTTTTTTCATATTTTCCAAAGCTCCTTATAAATTTAAGAGAGCGGGTCGCCCCACTCTCAACTTAACGGATATTCTTACATTACATATATTACCATACAAAAATAAATAAATCAATAGTTTTTATAAAATAATTATACAATATTATATAGAGCAAAAATTGTCTGATTTTTGCCTGCTTTTTATAAATCGTCAGCATCCTGCTGAGGCTTGCCGCCGTCCTGGGGAGTTCCCGTGTAACTTCCGTTGACATCGGACGGAATAGAGTCGTCGTCCTCATTCCACATTTTGCCGAGCTCCTTGTTTAAGCGTTCCATCTTTTTCCTTGCAAGAAACATTTTCTCTTTCTTTGATTTGCCGCCGAACATTTTTGCACCTCCTAAATAAAATAAGCATTATTATTTTGTCCGTATGAAAAATATTTATAACTGAATATTTAAAATCCAAAAATTCAAAAATTTAACGATTTTTTATTTTTTTATGTTGACATTGCAGATTTTGTATTGTATAATGAGGAAGAACAAAGGTGGTATAACCTTATAGCAAATTTTAAAAAACGAAAGGAAAATGTAATTATGAAAAAAGTAATTGCAGTTCTCATTGCTTTGGCAATGGTTTTATCAATGTCAGTTATGGCTTTTGCCGGCTTTAAAGAGGTATTAAGTCCTGCTGATATTTGTGATAATCAGAAAGATTATGATAAGGCTGCTACTGTTGACGGTTGGGATATTAACGATGTGGTTAATTTCAGCTGGTACATAGAGCTTAGAGCAAAGATGAAAGCTCAAGGAATTTATGAGGACGAAAACGGCAATCTTATGGCTTGGAATGATGCTTGGGCAGCATATTATAACTATGTTTTGTCTAATGCTTCAGAAGACCCACAGGTTGCTATTACTGAAATCGTAGGCAGCATCACATCAGAATATGTTTCGGCAGGCGATGCTATTTCTATTATCGGTAATTTCATTATGGGCGGTACCGGCGGAGACGGCCAAACAGGCGACCTTTCAGGCATTATCAGCGACTTGATTGACAAAATCACAAACGGAGGTAACGCAGAAGGTCAGGTTACTTCTGAAGCTTATGTTGATGAGCTTGTAGAGCTTCTTAAAGCTAACACTTCTTTTGAAGATATAACAAAGAAAATCGGCGAGGACCTTGCAAGCGGTAAGATTGTTGTTAAACAGATTCCTGAAATTACATCAGGTCTTCGTGCAAAGATTGAGGCAGGCGAGCTTGACGATAATGAAACTGTTCAGAAAATAGTTACATTTTTAGAAGGTCTTGGCAATGCTCTTCCTGATATTAAAGATCCTTCACTTCCTGATATTACACTTCCGAGCGTTTCACTTCCTGATTTCAGCGATATCACTCTTCCCGGTGGAGATGACAATTCAGCTTTAGGCGGTTTCGTTGATGTAATTCTTGGAATTATTGGTACTATCAGCGACATCTTTAATCCTGATAAAGATGATGATGATCCTCCTAGTGGCGGCGATGACGATCCACCTTTTGACGGCGGAGATGGTGATAATTTCGGCGATGTGGATGGCAATGACCCCGGCGATGATGACGGAACAACAGATCCTATTCCCGATACAGGCGATGTGTCATTCGTAGCAGTTGCAGCGGTTGCAGCAGTTGCAGGCGTAGCATTTGTTCTTACAAGAAAAAAGAGCGACGCTGAATAATTAAAGCTTAATATTAAGTTACATAACGGAAGTCTTTATAGGCTTCCGTTTTTTTTATGCCGATTTTTATAATTTATGAGAAAATATCCCCAACGCCACTGTAGCGGTGGAGTGTAATCTGTCGCTTTCACTGCTCCTTGTAAGCAAAGCAGAACATTGCTCTGATTTAAGGCGCCACCGCACAATTGCCAAAGCAGAAAAAATGTGATATAATAGGAGCATGGAAAGACAAATGACGCTGGCAGAAATGAACGATGAATTAGGTGCAGCCAGAACCAACAAAAAAGATTTTTTGGATAAACTTGAAAGAATCATTCCGTGGGAAACATTTCTTGAACTGATACAGCCGAGTTATTACAAAGGAGAACTTGGCAATAAACCATACCCACTGGAATTGATGCTGAGAATATTCATATTGCAGAATGTCTATAATCTCTCAGATATGGCAGTCATGAATGAGGTGATCGACAGTCGTGCATTTTCCGATTTTTGCGGAATCAACTCGCCCGCCGAGGTGCCAAACGGCGATACGATTGGACGCTTTCGCAATATTCTGACACGCAATGGATTGCAGGAAAAAATATTTGCTGCGGTTGTAAAAATTCTGATGGAACGAAAGCTTATTCTGAAAAAAGGAACGATCGTGGATTCCACATTTATCGAATCGCCTTCATCCACAAAGAACAAAGAAAAAAAGCGTGATCCGGAAGCACACTCTGCGAAAAAGGGCAATACATGGCACTTTGGATATAAGGCGCATATCGGTGTTGACGAAGAAAACGGTCTTGTACATACGGTAAAAGTAACTCCGGCAAACGAACACGACGTTACCGTGATGAGTGAATTGCTGCACGGAGAAGAAGAGCGTGCATATGGTGATAGCGGATATATCGGAGCAAACAAGAGACCGGAAGCAATCAAGAAAAACAAGTCCGGCAGGAACGTCAAGTATCTCATCAATCGTCGTCCGTCGTCTATTAAAAAGCTGTCCAAAAGCGGTCAGTATGCCGCTAAGAAAAAGGAACATCAAAAATCATCCGTCCGCTGTAAAGTGGAACATGTCTTTGCGATCATAAAAAATATCTTTCAGTATCGGAAGACCAGATATCGAGGTCTGCGAAAACAGACTGCTAAATTGAATATTATGTTCGCATTGGCGAATCTGTATCTGGCTGACAGAAAATCTCTGACGGTCTGATTCAGTGTACTCTTGTGAATGAAATATGGGATATTTCTATGCGATCAGCTCTTTAGCCGGTCGCTTTTCTGTTGCGTATAGCTATGATGGCGGATTGTGCGGTGGTGCCTTAAAAATATGTATTATTTTTAATATTACTCTTGACAACACAAAAATTTACTGCTAAAATAGAAAATGTAAGCCGAACATTTGTTCGGCAAAAACAGAAACGCCTTATATAAAAATAAGGGCGTTTTTGTTTTATCTGAATTTGAAGGAGGAACAGAAATGTATGTTTCATCAAACGATAACAAAATCAAGACTTTAGGAGTGAACGAGTATTTCTTTTTAACAGAAAATTTTGAATTTGCCGACAAGTCGGAAATTCAAAGCGCAATGGGCTTTATCATTATGAACAAAAGAAGCAGCTTGGAAAAGACCGTAAAAAGCATAATTGAAAATGAGCTTGACAAAACCGAAAAAGCTGTAATTAAGCTTTTTTATTATGACGGACTTGATACACTTTCAATATCCGAAATGTGCAATCTTTCCCGTTCAAGCGTTTACAGAAATCTTAAAAACGGACTGAAGAAAATTGAGAATTCAATAAAATATGTTTTGGAATATGACGGATTTTCTTCTGAAATGTCGTCCGACGAGCTTGTTAAATATATAAAGGGGGCTGTTAGTTGAATAAAAATAAATCCCTTAAAGAGCTTGGATGTGAGTACGCCGAATACATTCGTCTTAATCAGGAAAATATTGCGATTTGCAAAGAAAAGATAAAAAGTGCCGGAACAGACGAAAAAACACGGGCGGAACTGCAAAGGACTCTTCGTGTGCTTTATGAGATTTCAAGAGAGCTTAAAGCAAATTCAGAGCATCTCATTAAATATTATAGAGATAATTCTCGCAGCAGCATATTATGTAATGAGAAAACAGTAAAGGAGTGATATTATGGAGTCTTACAGAGGAATTGATGTTTCAAAATGGCAGGGTGAAATAAACTGGTCAAAGGTTAAAAACGCAGGAATAAATTTTGCTATGATACGTTCCTCATTCGGCGGAACCAACGGTCAAAAAGACCTTAAATTTGAGTACAACTACGAAAATGCAAAGGATGTCGGCATTAATGTCGGTGCGTATCATTTTGCATATGCCACAACGCCTGAAGAGGCAGTTAAAGAGGCTGAATATTGCCTGTCCGTTATTAAGGGGAAAAAATTTGAATATCCGATTGCTTATGATTTAGAGGACAGCCGTATTCAAAATTTAGGCAAGGAAAAAATTTCGGAAATTGCAAATGCTTTTTGCGAAACTATGGAGAAAAACGGCTACTATGTTGCAATTTATTCAAATCTTTATTGGTTTAATAATTATTTTACCGATAAAATATTTGAGAAATATGACATCTGGCTTGCTCAGTGGAATGATAAACCAACATTCCAAAGACCTTACGGCATATGGCAGAAATCGTCTAAAGGAAATGTGGACGGGATTTCCACATTTGTTGACATTGACGAGTCTTATAAAAATTATCCGTCGATAATGAAATACAACGGTCTTAACGGCTATGGCAAGGAGGAAGAAACACCAAAGCCGCCGAGAGGCTACAAGGCGGGTCAAAAGGTCGTTCTTAAAAACGCAAAGCTTTATTCGAGCGCTTATACAGAGCGTGTTTCAAACACAATTTCGGGAACGTATTATATTTATGACGGAATTTATCTTGACGGCAGATACAGAATAACAAATTCTCTTAAAAATGTTGAACGCGTGCCCATCGCAAAGTATGTAACAGGCTTTGTGGAGAGAAAGGATTTGGGGTGAGAGAATGAACGAAATTGAGTCTTTGGAGCTTCGTGTTTCAAAGTTGGAGGCGCAGGCAAAGGAGCTTACGGGAAATTTAAACGCAATAACTCTTGAGCAGGTGCGAAGCGCCACAAAACTTGATATTGTTCTTACCTCTCTGGGTGAATTAAAAAACGGACTTGAAATGCTCAAAAAACGCCCCGGGCAGTTTTGGGATAAGCTTATAGTTGCGGCTTTTTCTGCCGCTTGCGGAGCGCTTATGAGCCTAATTTTTTAACAAAGGAGACCTAAAAGTAATGCAATATATAACCGAGCATGCGCTTATACTGATTCCGGTTCTCAATATTTTAGGAATGATTATTAAAGGTTTTCCGAAAATCCCCGATAAATATATTCCCGTAATTTTGTTGTTCTTCGGCATAACGGGAGCTGTTGCAATAATGGGATTTAACGCACAGGCGGTAATTCAAGGAATTTTGATAACAGGCACAGCAGTTTACGGAAATCAGGTAGTAAAACAACTAAAAAAAGCAGATTAAAACAACAAAAAAATGTCCTCCGGGATTTTAAATCCTTGAGGGCATTTTTGATGCATTGTGAATTACTTATCGGCGCTGTATTCCTCATTAAACCTTTCGGCAAATTCCGAAATAATGTTATACGCCTTAACATTCAATTGCTGCATTTCCGCACGCGTCAGCGAACCTGTTTCAATCGGGTCTAAAATATTTACCGTAACATCGGCAGGGGTTACCATACAGCCGTTGCCTTCGTAGGTGTAATGCACATTGTGAAGATAAATCGGTACGATTGTAACACCCGTTTTAGCAGCTATTTTGAAAGCGCCGTTTTTAAATTCGGCAGGGTAGTTGTTAAAGCTTCTTTTGCCTTCGGGAAAAATGACGAGTGAATAGCCTTTTTCAATTTCCTCTGCGGCAAGATTTATTGATTTTGACGCCGCACGCATATTGGTTTGGTCAAGGGGGACACAGTGCATATACTTAAGATAATCACCGATAAACGGAATATTCAGCATTGTGGATTTCAGCACAAAACCGACATTAAAGCCTTTAAGTGCGTGGATAATCATCGGCACATCTCCGTAGCTTTCGTGGTTCGACACAAAGAGTACAGGTCTGTTTTTAGGAACCTTTTCAAGACCGTTTACGGTAAAGCGCTGTTTGCCCGTTTTAACGCATCTGTCCGCCCATTTCTGCACTGATTTAAAGGCTTCCTGCTCCGCCTTTTCCGTTCCGTATTTTTTATTGATATGCCGAAGAATTAACAGCTTCGGAGCCATATAGTAAAGGCAATGTGCAATAAAGGTACCCCACCATTTATACCAAAAAAGTACTCTTTTCATATTTTACCGTCCAAATAAGCAATATATTCTTCAAGACACATATCCATGCTGTTAATTTTCTTTGCGTCCTCAACACCAACATAACGGAAATGCCACGGCTCATATATTATGCCTGTAATATTTGTTTTATCCTTGCGGTATCTCAAAATAAATCCGTAATTCTCGGCGTTTTCCATAAGCCATTTGAACTGTGCGGTTTTTTCAAAGCTCTCTGTGAGTGTCCAATTGCCTTTTTCCAAAATGTCAAAGCCAAAGCCTGTATTGTGCTCGCTTGTGCCCGTAAAGGTACGTGAATTGTTAGCTTTTTTTATGGCCTCGCTTTCGGAAAAGCCTTGATTTTTATAATAATTTACAGACTCGGTAAAAAGCCTGTCCTGCTTTTGAATACTGCGGTAGGGTGACACCATTTGAAGCGGAACACCTGCCTTTTCGGCGTCGGCAAACATATTCTTTAACGGTCCGTATGCCGCTCTGTCAACGGCAAAAACCTGGTCGTACTGCTTGTAGTTAAGGCTGAGTGCGTCAACACTTTGTCCGTTAGACCAATAGACCAAATCCCACTTGAAATCTTCCGGAAGCTCCCATTCCTTATTAAGAAGCATTAAATTTCGCCCGTGCTTGAAAATATCGGCTGACTTTGCTGTCGGTGAACGGTATTTTACATTTGCATAAAATGATGTATTGGGCCTTTGACTTTCCGGAGCAGTTGTGCTTGACGAGGTGGAACTCGGAGCACTTGTGCTGACAGTTGTCCTTTCGGTTGGCTTTTCAGTTGCCTTTTCGCTCTCTTTTTCGCTTGACGGATTAACTGTGCTTTGAGATGAGCTTGGCTCGGAAAGGGTGTTTGCTTTGTTATTTTTAGCTGTTTTAACTGCTGCTGCGATAAATACAAGTATTGCCGCAATACAAATAACAGATAAAATAAAGTTCGAATTTGTTTTTTTCTTTTTTCTTTTCTTACGTTTGTTGTTGCTCATGAGAAACCTCCTAAAAACTATATTTAATATGAGGTTATTATATCACAATTTTCTTG
>DERX01000077.1 GCA_002361875.1 Ruminococcaceae bacterium UBA3329 | reverse complement strand
ATCAAGCGTGCAATGATTGCCTGCAAGAACAGCGGCAGAATTGTTGAATACGATTTTCCCGAGGTCAGGAAAATCGTTGCAGCCGGCGCAACTACAAAACCAAAACTTGATTACGAACTTACAAGATACGCTTGCTATCTGATTGTTCAGAACGGTGATCCCAGAAAAGAAGTTATTGCACTCGGTCAGACATATTTTGCAATTCAGACATACAGACAGGAAGTAGCTGACCATTTTAATGAGCTTGACGAGGACAGCAGAAGATTAGTTGTCCGCGGGGATATTAAACAGTGGAATCAGCTTCTTGCCGAAACTGCAAGAAACAGCGGTGTAATTACAAATGAAGAATTTGCCATTTTTCAAAATGCAGGATATATGGGACTGTACGGCGGTATGACTGTTGATGATATTCATAAAAAGAAAGGACTTGCGGTCGGTCAGAAAATCCTTGACTATATGGGAAGTACGGAACTTGTTGCAAATCTTTTCCGCATTTCGCAGACAGAAGAAAAATTGAGAAAAGACAATGTAAATGATGCATCAACTGCTACCGCTGTTCATCATTCGGTCGGCAAAGAAGTACGCAAAGCCATAGAAGAAATCGGCGGCACAATGCCCGAAGATTTGCCGACTCCCGAAAAAAGTATTGCACAGCTTGAGAAAGAGCAAATGGAACTCTTAAAACAAAAAGCAAAAAACGGGCAGCTTATGCTTGATGAATAAATCATTTAACCCTACGGATTTTTTTAATTCGCAAGGTTTTCTTATCCTTGGTGCAGACCGTGAGCCTGCTTTTTCTCTTCGATTTTTCTGCGGAGTTTGCGGTCAACTGAATGCTGTTTGCCTTTGCGTTCATCTTCCAAACGGTTTTGAATGATACGGCTGATCTGACCGAGCAGACGAAGTGAACTAAGTGTTGCCGACCAATTACGGTTGAATTTAATGCTGTGTAATAACTGCATTGCATACTGATTTTCGTGTTCGGCTGATGCGGTAAGATACGCTATTGCTTTATCGTAATCATATTCAATCTCTTTACCGTAAAGATAGAGCTTGCCTAACATATATTCTGCATAATCATTTCCGTTCTCGGCGGCGATTTCAAAATTGCGGATAGCTTTGGAAATATCTTTTACTGCATCCTCAGTCAAGCGGATTTTTCCTGCAAGGTAAGCGGCATAAGGATTTTTCTGCTCCGCCGCTTTTTCAAGATAATCTATTGCCCGTTTCAAATCTTGAGGTAATATTTCTCCCTTGTGTAACAGCTTGCCGAGTAAATACTGTGCAGAAGCGAAGTCTTTATCTGCGGATTCGGTAATCAGCTTTATCGCTTCGGGAATATTTTGCAAGAACAATTCACCGTCAAGCAGTCCTTTACCAAGAGTGTACTTTGCATATTTATTTCCCTGTGCAGATGATTTTCGGAGTAAATCTTCCGCACAAATTAAATCCTGCTCAATATCTACGCCTTTAAAATAAGCTTTTCCGAGCAGATATTCTGCAAATTCATTGCCCTCATTTACCGATTCTTCCAGCCACCGCAGAGCATAATCCACATTCTTCGGAACATCTTCCCCACGCAAAAACATTTTGCCGATACGGTATTTTGCAACACCGCAACCTAAGTTTGCAGATTTAATCAACAACTCAACTGCTGTATTTGGATTGTAGAATTCATTTTCTCTGTTGAGACATTCTTTAGCGGTTCTGTAATACTGCCACATTAAAGATGTTTTTTCTTTGTCGGTAAGCGAAGGTTCAGTTTCTTTATCACTCGGTTCTGAATCGGATTCTGACTTCTCCTCTGCCACATCGTTTTCATCAATAATTGTTTTTTCTGCAGTAATATTCATCGCTTCTTGAATTACTGCATTTTTAATCGACTTGAATTCTTTGTTCTGTGAGAGAGGAACACGCTCCGGCAGTTCCTCTGTATAGGTTCGTATAACAGATTCTCTCTGTTCATACCACAAATCATAGAGTGCAGATATCCTATCATCAGATGCAATTTCATCCACAATGGAATCAATAATTGCCTTGACATCCGCTTTCAGATAACCGTAAACTTTCTTGCCGCTTGTTTTGGAGAGCCTGTCGGCAAGCTGCAGAAGCATTTCTTCCAGTTTGGGATTGTCATAGACTCCGCTGTTGATTTTTGAAACAATTTCCGCAATGACCTCTCGGCTGTTCACTTTTAAATCGTCACGGTATTCGGTCTGCTTTTTATAAATGCAGAGCAAGTCCTGTGCAAAAATATCATTTGCCAAGTCAGAACGCAGATTCATCACGCCTTGCTTTGACAGGTACGGCTTCACGCTCTCGTCCGTATACACCATAAGATGCACATGGGGGTGGTGCGATTCGTTATGAAAAGCCGCATACCATTTCAGATGCTCCATCGGTATCTTGAAATTTTTAGCAAGAGACACGGTTTGTGTGCGGAGCATATCTCTCCACCGTTCGCCTGTATGAAAACCTAATCGTTCCGCATCTTCACGCCGAAGAGATATGATGACCGTCCACACATTGCCGCCATATTGATTTAAGTTTTCGGACACCTCATTTAGCTTCACCTGTATGCCGTCATCGGTGAACAGACCGTGTGAACCAAACCGTTGCGCTCTTGGTCGGGTAGCAATGTAGTCGGCATAGGTTTTGGCCTGCATCACCTCGTATGAGTTGTCCTCTAATGCACGAGTGATGAATTCAGAAGCGTTGCCCACAGTCGGTTCTTTTTCATAGTCCTCGTATTCCAGCATTTCTCTGCTATCGGGGAAGTCATTGAGGATTTTTTCAATGAGCTGCTGTTGTTTTACGGAAGACGGAGCGAGCTTATACGACTGATCGATTTTATCGACGCCTTCACGGGTGGCAATATATTTTGCATAGCCGCCGACACTCTGCCGGGCATTGGGTTTCAGATATTTGAACTTGGTAATCAGCTTTGCCATGCGTTATCCTTTCTGCCAGTAGAGTGCGTCCTCAAAAGAAAATCCACCATTGAGCCGTTTGACTTCTTTCACGCATTCACCGCGCAGGCGTTCCAAAGATACAGGATCAATCTCTTGTGTGCTCGCAATCAGATTCTGCATGATAGCAATCTCCACTGCCAACTTGAACATCATCCTCCACTTCATCCATGGTTCGTGGACGCTTGTGATTGAGTTCCTCCAAAAAGCGGGTGTCTGCTTTTTGACAATACCGTTCCCGATCTACCTGTACCTGTAGAGTCTTGTACAGCAAATCTTCTTTGGAGGCCATGATATTCACAATATTACGAAGTGTCTGCGGGGTATGGGAGGAGGCGTCCACATGAACGTGAATGCCGCAGGAATCGTTGACCCTTGCACCGCCTGCACGAAGTTTTCGCACAAGCTCCTGTATTGTTTCAATATCCTCGTACTGACAGATCGGTGAAACAAATTCTACCGAGTAATCCCGACTTGCTGCACGGTTGTTTCCGTTTCTGCATCGGATGGAGGCATCGCTCACCAGTTTCCATTGGCGGTTACGGTTATCTCTTATCGTATAGGTGTCATAACCGCCGCCAACATGAGTTGCCTGTGTACCGAAATGCCCTGCTATAATCCTTGCCGCCGATGCTCTTGTCAGACCTGTCATCTCAATTTCAATACCGAAGTTTTGGTTTCTCAAACGGAATCACCGTCCGTCCGGTCTGGAATGCCCACAGCAGAAACAGAAGAAGGCTTTGGTTTTCGAGACTTATCTGTAGGCTTCGGTGTAGCATCGGATTTCATTTCAATAAATTCTCGCACTCCGGCAGGAACAGTTTTGGTATAGAGCGTTTCCAGAGCTTTTTCAAGTTCTTTTTCTGCCTGCATATTTTTCTGCATGAGGTACATTTTCAATGCGTTCAGTTTTTCCTCATCAAAGGAAATCGTAATTGTTTTTTTACTCATAGATTTACTTTCACTCACTTTCTTTGTAGGATATATACGGTATTTTGAGCCAATGCGTCCAACCGCTTTGACCGATGGGCGTCCGTATAACTCCGGCATTGGTATTAGCCGCCTGAATCACTTCGCCGTTCCCGATATATATGCCGATGTGACCTTCATGCCATACCGCCAAACCGGGGATTTCGGGAATGGTATCAATCGTGCCTTTTTCCGATGCGTTTTCGTACATGGTATCCGCACCGATATCGGGCATACCGTTTGCTCCGATTTCCGTGTGTGCGGTTTCGGTGTTGTACCATCCGTATCCCTTAATGAGACCGACACAGTCAGCAGTTCTGCCACCGAGCCAATGCTGACGAATGAAATCCTCGTAAGCCCCAACCTCATTTGGGTACTGCGATATCTTACCCCCGAGCAATGTTTCATCTAACACACCGCCATAAGTTCCATACACATAACCCCATTTACTTTCATTGGCATGGACAGCCCATTTGACAAGGTCAAGATTGTTTTTAGTTGTCGGATCAGTGTAGTCCGAAATATCAATTGTCACAGCACGGATGTTTTTCATAACATTGCTGAAATCATCTACAGTAAGTTGTGTTCCGAATGCAGAATTAACAGCTGCAATCAACTGCTCGTCCGTCTGATTTTTCTGAAAGCAACTGACCAACTTATCCGTGAAATCGCCCTGATTCGCATAATCGAAAAGCGCGAGTACATATAACACTTGAGCCTCTTTTATTCTGCCTGTATGGCCTGCGTCTTTCATCGCTGTTTCGATACCGTACATGGTGTCCTCCACAAACTGCAGTTTTGCTTGTTCTTCTGCAGAGAGATTCTCTACCACCATCGTCTGTAATCGGTTGGTATCAATTTCGATATTGCCGTTAAAGATAGATACTATGGCAACAATCGGCATAATAATGATGATAATAATCCCAAGCACAATGCCGAGTACGGTTTTTAACGCCTTTTTGTCGGTGAGAATATATACCGCAATCTTCTTTAATGCGGCGGCAACTGTAGCAGACATAAAAAACACCTCTTTCATTTGTGAGTTTTAAGAAAAATTTGTTGGAATGTGTAGATTTATGATATAATTAAGTGAGGTGATATAAATGGGCAATCAAAACAATATGAATTATCAAAATAACAACAATGTTGAAAATCAAATTAATAATATCATTACTATCAACAACGAAATAAATGTTAACAAAGATAATCATATATTGCCTGATGTTCAAACAAAAGCCTGTCCTTCGTGGATTTCATTTTTAATTACCGGCATATCGGTAATCGCTGATTCTTTGTCAATTATGGATATGATTTTACACAACCCAATAAAATTGTTATTTCGTTTTGAAGACCAAAATATAAAAGAAATACACATGCACCTTTATTTCCCGATTATAATAATTTCAGTAAGTTTAATCATATTCGCTATTTTATATAATTTGTTACGCAGGAAACATTTTTACAGAATAATCAGAAAAGACAATAAGTTATATTTTATATCAAAAGTAAAATGTGCTAATTGTGAAAGACAAACTTTTGCCAAACTGAATTATAATTGCGATACCGAACAATTTACTTTTACTTGCAAAAATTGCCGTCATAGATTTACATATAACTTTAGCGATTTGTATAATATTCTAAAATAGCTATAATCACCGCCCTCCTGCCTTTCCGAACAGTGCAGATTTGTAATCGGGAGCAATCACTTGGAGCAAGTAACGCTCATTTCCGCATCGGTACAGACAAGTA
>DERX01000079.1 GCA_002361875.1 Ruminococcaceae bacterium UBA3329 | reverse complement strand
GTTGTTTAATTTTCAAGGTCCGTGCCCACCGTTTTGGCGGTGGAAAATCATTTTAACAAAAATCAAATCATTTGTCAATATCTTTTTTAAAATATTTTCAAAACTTTTTTTGAATTTTTGCATTTTTAATGCTGTCCGTTCAGACAGCTTTGATATAATAGCACAAACAATTTCAGTTGTCAACAACTTTTTTGAATTTTTTTAATTTTTTTCAAAAAAAGCTTTTCTTAATATATATTAAATTATTCCTTTGCTGTATATACGGGCAAAAATCGGCAATGCTACAAACATTAAAAGGAGTGATTTATACGGTTAAAAGAGTATCAATTCAAAATAAAAAAATGAAGCTCCTCTGGCAGATTGTCGCCATTGTTCTTATCAATGCGTTTGTAATTGCCGTTATCGGATTTGCCGCAACGCGAAGCTCACCCACTCTTTCGCGCCTCGGCTCACGCGGTGAAGAGGTCAGAAAGGTTCAGACGAAGCTTAAATCCTTGGGACTCTACACCGGCTCGGTTGATGGTATTTACGGAACGGGAACACAAAAGGCGGTAAGGCAGTTTCAGAAAAACTGCGGCTTAACCGTTGACGGAATAGCAGGACCGAAAACTCTGCTTTATCTCGGAATAACGGGCGGTTCGTCCTCTTCCTCTGGCGGATATTCGAGCAGTGACATTTATCTGCTTGCAAAGGTTATCGGAGCAGAGGCGCGCGGCGAAAGCTACACGGGTCAGGTTGCGGTCGGCGCAGTTGTATTAAACCGCGTGCGCCATTCGTCTTTCCCTGACACTATTTCGGGAGTTGTCTATCAAAGCGGCGCATTCTCCTGCGTGAGGGACAGCAACTGGAGCGTTGAGCCGAATGAAACCGCCAAAAAAGCCGCAAGAGATGCAATTAACGGCTGGGACCCGACGGGCGGCGCTATATACTATTATAATCCCGCAAAAACAAGTAATGCTTGGATGCGTTCCCGCCCTGTTATCACAACAATCGGCAGACACGTATTTTGCAAATAAATTATAGAGGAGCGGTTTGACTGCTCCTCTTACCTTATTTCTATTATGTATAAAACAAAGCATAATCCGAGCAATTCTGAATAAACGATTCATAAATCCAACCCGATTGCTATTCCCGTCAGTAAACCTGCTATAATTAAATCTTCATATATTAAACATATAAAAATGGCAGATATAATGCCTATCACCGTAACAGTTTTTATTATATCTCCCAATTTATTACCGATATTTGAAAACACGGACAAAAAGCCGCACCCCAAGCATTGTTCTTCTGAATAATCCTTCATAAAAGCATATCCTTTTCTTTATTTCTCTATCCAAATCACAGTTAAAGTTTGAAAACACTGACAGCCACACAATTATTATAGTAAAAATATTTACTAAAGTCAATAGTAAATTTATTTACTTGTTACAATTAACTAGGTGATTGTATGCAATATATAAAAAAAATAAGAGATTTGCGTGAAGACAACGATTTAACGCAGGCGCAGGTTGCAGAGTATCTCGGAACATCGCAAACTATGTATGCACGTTATGAGCGCGGCGCAAACGAATTGCCTATACGCCATTTGATGAAATTATGCGATTTATATAATGTTTCTTCCGATTATATACTCGGAAGAACCGAAAAGTAAGGACAGGTTTCCATGCCTGTCCGTTTTTTGTAAGGACACCAGCGCCCTGTACGGAACGGATTTATCCGTTCCGCAAAATTCGCTGCCTCATTAAGGAAGTTTGCAGTATTTTTATCGGAACGCAATAATGCGTTCCCTACGACCGCCTCTGTCAGTGATTCTCTCACGCCGAAACAGAACAAATATATAAAACAGCAACGGCGGGAGCAAGCCCCCACCCACAATATATTCTAAACAAAATCATATATATTAACGCTCATATAATATTGATTTTAAATGCAATTTATATTACACTTAACATAATACAATATATATGTTAAATATTAAAGGGGAAAAATTATGGATAAGATAACCGAATACTTAGAAAAAATTGACGAAGTAATCTCCGACGGAAAGTTTAAGGACAATTGGGAAAGTCTGTCGCAGTTCACCGCACCCTCGTGGTACAGGCAAAAAAGGTTCGGAATTTTCATACACTGGGGAGTTTATTCCGTTCCGTCCTGCGAATCGGAATGGTACCCGAGGCTTATGTATAAAAAAGGTACAAAAAGCAACCTTTTTCACAGTAAAAAATACGGAATGGATTTTGAATACAGCTCTCTTGCAAAGTCTTTTAAGCCTGAAAAATTCAATGCAGACGAATGGGCGGAGCTGTTTAAGAAAAGCGGCGCAGGCTACATAATGCCCGTCGGCGAACACCACGACGGAATTAAGATGTATAAAAGCGAGCTGAACCGCTGGAATATGTTTGAGCTTAACGGCAGGGACTATATGGCGGAGCTTCACGATGCCTGCGATAGAGCGGATCTTGGATTTATGATGAGCAATCACCGTGCCGAGCATTTTTGGTTTTTTAACGGCGCAAGAAAGTATTATCCCGATTCAGAGGTCTGCCGAGGAATCAATACTGACCTCTACGGCCCTGCCTTTATGCCCGACAGCGGTAATATTGACAAAACCGACAAGGAGATATTTGCGACGGAAGAATATCTTCGTGACTGGCTCGCCACTGCCTGTGAAATGATTGACAGAAACCACCCGATTGCAGTGTATTTTGACTGGTGGATTCACAAGGACGAATTCAGACCCTATCTCAAAAAGTTCCTCGCATACTATTACAACCGAGGACTCGAATGGGGCGAAGAGGTTGCCGTTTTCTATAAATGGGGAGCAATTTTTGACGGCTGTGCAATATTTGACGTTGAGCGTGGGCAAATAGACGGCGTGTCAAGAGAGCTTTGGCAGAACGACACTGCAATAGCTAAAAACTCTTGGGGATATACAAATGGAAACAGCTTTAAATCTGCCGATGAAATTATTCGCAATATGATAGAGGTTGTCGCAAAAAACGGGTGCTATATGCTCAATGTCGGTCCGAAACCCGACGGAACAATATGTGACGAGGAAAAAGAGGTTTTGCTTAATATCGGCGAATGGCTTAAAACAAACGGCGAAGCAATTTACGGTTCATATCCGTTTGAGGTCTGCCCCACAGAGGGTAAAAAACGGCGAAACGGTGCGTTTCAGGAAAGCCGAAAATACTCAAAAAAGGACTTTTGCTTTACAGCCAAGGCAGGTAAAATTTATATCTTCCCCATGGGAAATCAAATTCCGCAAAAATTGACCGTCAAGAGTCTGCGCCGTTCCAACGAACACGGAATACGCTATGAAATCAATTCGGTTAAGGTTCTCGGAACAAATTCCGAACTGAAATTCTCGCAAAACGAAAAAGCATTGACAGTATTTTTGGATAAGAAATACGACAACAGCACTCCGATTTGCATTTGCGTTGAGGTGAAATGAGAAAAACCGAAACAGTAGAGGACAGGTCTCATAGTCACAAAATGTAGGGCGTGGGCTTGCTCACGCCGTTTTTTCGCTCTCACTATTTTTGTACCGCAAATCGTAGGGAACGACGCCCCCGTCGTTCCGTTTTTCCGCGCTCTCTCCGAGGGAGCCGGATTTTGCAAAGCAAAAGGCTGAGGGATTGTTAATAGATTTAACGTATATTTTTACTGTGCAACAATCCTCCCGACGCGCTTCGTTCGCCACCCTCATTTACACAAGGCGGGCATATAAAATCGGACAGGCGTAAAAACCTGTCCGTACTTTTTTATTCATATTTTATAATTTAATTTTACTGTTATTTCTGTATATCATTTCTCTGCATTTCCATTCTTCGCCTAAAACGCAATATGCCTCTGTCGAATCAAGCACGGCGTCCTCAAATCCGACTGCTTTATAGCAGTAATACGCCGAAGGGTTATTTTCAAAAACTCCGAGCGATACTTTATCTGCGCCGTATAATTCAAATGCAAATTTAAGCCCTTGCCGAAGCATTGCTTTGCCAAGTCCCTGTCCTCTTCTTTCAGGGTCTACAATTACAAATCCTAAACGGAGTTCATTACAAGACTCATTCGGCTTTCGGAAAGTAAAAAATCCCAATATTCCCGATTCGTCAAATGCAGTAAAAGGCATCAATTTCTCAACAAATCCGAAATCGTCCTGCGTAATCGGATAATCGCCGAGTACACCCGCCGACCACTGATAAAACGATTTTTCATTACGGCACCATGATAATATAATGTCTGCATCCGCAGAATTGTAAGGTCTTATTCTAATTATATTAATTGTCATATCCTTTCAGGCAGAAACAGTTTATTTAAAATCACTTATCATCCAAAATTATATCACAGACAAATTCTAAAGACGATATAATTTTACAGTATGTTTTTTACACCCGTCATTCTTGGAACGGTTCTTTGGTTTTATGTTCCTTTAGAGTATTTTATCATAAAGCATATAAAAACAAAAGAATAATTTTTTTGTAAAAACAGTTGACAAAAGGGAATCCTTATATTATAATAATCAAGCCGAATACGGCAAAGACATATTTGGCGGCGTAGCTTAGTTGGCTAGAGCGTCCGGTTCATACCCGGAAGGTCATAGGTTCAAGTCCCATCGCCGCTACCAATAAGGCCCGGTGGTCAAGCGGTTAAG
>DERX01000098.1:3783-4036 GCA_002361875.1 Ruminococcaceae bacterium UBA3329 | reverse complement strand
GTCATAATAAGTTTAACTGCCATTTTTTATCTCCGTTATTTACAAATTGATTTTTTATGATAAAATATACCTTGAATTTTGCGAGGTGTATTATGTTAGAAAAGATTAAGGATAAAATAAATTACATATATGTTTTAGGGGCGGGTGCTTCCTGGGGTATAATAAGCCTGTTTTTAAAACCGCTTTTAAACATCGGATTTACTCAAATTCAGACTGTCGCTGTCCGCTGTCTTGTTGCCGCCGCTGTGCTCGG
>DERX01000098.1:1399-3506 GCA_002361875.1 Ruminococcaceae bacterium UBA3329 | reverse complement strand
ACAATAATGCTTCTTTCCGACCGAAAAGCGTTTAAAATAAAGCTTCGCGATATTTGGTGCTTTTTCGGCACCGGAATTGTCAGTATGATGTTTTTCAGCATATCGTACTTCTATTCAATGACATATAACGGCGTTTGCATAGCGGTAATTTTGCTTTATACCTCGCCCGTGTTTGTTATGCTATTTTCAAAAATACTGTTTAAAGAAAAAATTACGGTATTAAAGATTTCGGCAATTATTTTAACCGTTGTCGGCTGTGCGTTTGCGAGCGGAGCGGGGAGCGCGCAGAGTTTAACGCTCAAAGGCTTTGTACTTGGAATTTGTTCAGGGATAGGTTATGCGCTTTACAGCATTTTTTCAAGATTTGCCCTGAACCGAGGGTACAGCAGTATGACAATTTCGTTTTATACATTCTTAATCTGCGGAGTTGCGTGTTTGCCGTTTTCAAATGTGTCCGATTTACCTGTGCTTTTAATTAACGGCAAAAGTGTTTTCTGTGCTCTCGGAATAGGAATAATCTGCTGTGTTCTGCCGTATTTACTTTACACAAAGGGTCTTCAAAAGGTTGAAAATTCAAAAGCGTCGGTAATCGTCGCGGTTGAACCTGTTGTGGCGTCGGTCATAGGCATTGCGGTGTATCACGAAAATTTGACTGTTTTAAAGCTTTTGGGTATAATACTTGTGCTTTCAGCTGTCTTTATTTGCAGTAAAGATTAGTGTCCCAAAACGAAATGTGCCTGTGGTGGCGTATGTAAATTTCATATTCGGGGTTTATTTCACAAATTTTATTTACAAGCGAGAATATATCTTCACTTCGGTGGTAAGCGGCAATATTCAGCTTCGGTTTTTGCTTCAGCGTGTTCACAGCGCCGTTAAGCATTTGCATTTCAGCGCCTTCGGTGTCCGCTTTAATGTAGGTAAACGGTCTATTCAGCGAATCAACGGTTACTGCTTTTATTTCCTTACCTTTTGCATTAAGACCCCCGCCACGTCCCTTGTTCCCGCTGAAAAACAGAGTTTCGCATTTGTCCGATACCGCCGCATTTAAAAGTGTAACATTCTGCATATTTTCACAGTGCTCGCAAAGCTTTTTATAGGAGCGTATATCAGGCTCAAGCGCCGTGATTTCAGCATATCCGCCTGCAAAATTTATAAGCTCGTCCACCGTGTCGCCACGGTATGCGCCGAGGTCAAGGTAATTTTCGTTATCGGTAAGACCTAACAGGGAAAGTGCTTCTTCTTTCGGAGTTTCACAGCCGAACATTAAATTTAAGTCGCCCGTGATTTGAAATTCAATCAAGCTTTTGAAAACCTCTTTCGATTTTTCATCGGCGAGCCTTTCGTAAGCCTTGTTTATTTCATTTAAATGGCTTTTCAAATATTCTTTATTGAAAATTTCATCGCCGTAAACGGGTACAGACGGCATTACAACACATTGATTTGCAGACAGCGATTTAACATTTTCAATCACTTCAGTGCGTGCGCTTGCAAAGCAAAGCGCCACGGTGAATTTGCTTTCCCTTTGCTGTAATTCGCTTAAGGGCAAAACATCGTGCCCGTGAAATGTGCGGTTTCTTGCAAAGGCGTCGCTTGCAGTAACATATTGCGGAACTATTCCAAGACGGTCAAATTCGGCGAATACCCTGTCTGCACCGTTTCCCGTTCCGTAAACAGCAACGGGATAAGGCGAATTTTTAAGCTTTTCCCAAGAGGATTCAATATTTAAAAATTCAGAAAACATAATTTCACCGCCCTTTGCGAAAATCCCGTCCGTTATTTTAGCATATTTTTTTACAAAAATCTATAATCTTAACTGATTTAGGATAAAATAAGACAGAAAAAATTAAAACTCACAGGAGGAAAAAATGAAAGTAGCATTTTTTGATAGTAAGCCTTATGACATTGAATCCTTTAAAAAGGTTGCAGAGGGCAAGGACCTTAACATTAAATTTTACGAAACAAAGCTGAATGCGGACACCGCAGAGCTTGCAAAAGGGGCACAGTGCGTTTGCGCATTTGTTAACGATACCCTCGACGAGGAAACTCTTCAAAAGCTGCTGGACTTAGGCGTTAAGCTGATTGCAATGCGCTGTGCAGGCTACAACAA
>DERX01000098.1:764-1102 GCA_002361875.1 Ruminococcaceae bacterium UBA3329 | reverse complement strand
AAAATTCCCGTTGTGCGTGTTCCTGCGTATTCGCCTTATTCCGTTGCAGAGCACGCAATAGCAATGCTTTTAACATCTATAAGACGTATTCACAAGGCTTATATCCGCACGAAGGATTTTAACTTTTCACTTAACGGACTTACAGGCTTTGACTTGCACGGCAGAACGGTAGGCGTTGTCGGCACGGGTAAAATCGGCAGATGCTTTATTGACATTTGCAAGGGCTTCGGAATGAATGTGCTCTGCTACGATAAATTCCCTGCAAAGAACAGCGACCTTAATTATGTTACGCTTGACGAAATTTGGGAAAAGAGCGACGTTATCTCATTCCACTGCCC
>DERX01000098.1:0-466 GCA_002361875.1 Ruminococcaceae bacterium UBA3329 | reverse complement strand
CGACGTTATCTCATTCCACTGCCCATTAACCGAGGACACTTATCACATTCTTGACGAAGAGGTTGTAGGAAAGCTGAAAAAGGGCGTTGCAATAATCAACACGTCAAGGGGAGCGCTCATTGACGCAGAGGCGCTTTTAGAGGGCATTAAAACAAGAAAAATCGGCGCGGCTTGCCTTGATGTTTACGAGGAAGAGTCAGACCTTTTCTTCAGAGATGCGTCAGGTCATATTCTTGAGGACGATGTTCTCGCAAGGCTTATTTCAATGCCGAATGTAATTGTAACGTCGCATCAGGCATTTTTGACCGAAGAAGCGCTTAACGGAATAGCAACCACAACCGTGAATAACATTATAACGTATTTTGAAACAGGCAAATGCGAAAACGAGGTTTTGATTGACAGTATAAAATAAGAAATATAAACACAATTTGTATGGACAGCCGTTATTCCCCTTATAGGGGAAATG
>DERX01000051.1:9924-20105 GCA_002361875.1 Ruminococcaceae bacterium UBA3329 | reverse complement strand
AATAGCAAAAAGCCGAGGTTCACTTGAATTTGTGAATCTCGGCTTTTCTTTTATGCTTATTTATTACTTTTTCTTTTTGCCGAAAAAGCCTTTTTTGCCCTCGTCAAGGCCTTCGGTACTGCCGAACTCAATCGCAAGCTGTTTAATAAGCTCACGCTGTTTGTCGGTAAGTTTTTTCGGAACATCGACAATAACTCTCACAAGCTGGTCGCCTCTGCCGAGGCCGGAACGGTTCGGAATACCTCTGCCGCGAAGCTTATAAACATCGCCCGGCTGTGTGCCTGCCGGAATCGGATATTCAACCTTACCGTCAAGTGTGGGAACCTGAACGGTACAGCCGAGAGCCACCTGCATATATGTTAAATGTAAATCTATCCAAACATTGTAGCCGTCACGCTCAAAAATCGGGTGGGGACGGACATTTACAACTATGTTAAGGTCGCCTGCCGGTCCGCCGTTTACGCCCTTATTGCCCTGACCGCGGACAGTAATAATCTGACGGTCGTCAACACCTGCGGGAATGTTAATGTCCAGCTTCGAGGACTTGCGCACTCTGCCCGAGCCGTTGCACTTTTTACACGGGTTTTCAATAACCGTACCTCTGCCGCCGCATTTTGAGCACGGCTTTGAGGTTTGAATTACACCGAACGGCGTTCTCTGCTGAACCGTAACCTGACCCTTTCCGTGACATTCGGGACAGGTTTTAGGTGAAGAGCCTGCGGCACATCCGCTTCCGTGACATTCGGGGCATGCTTCAATTCTCATTGAATCGACAGTGCGCTTACAGCCCTTTGCCGCCTCTTCAAATGAAATTGTAACGCTCGCCTGTGTGTCAGACCCTCTTTGCGGCGCATTGGGGTTTGACCTGCCGCCGAAACCGCCGAATCCCCCGCCGAACATACTGCCGAGTATATCGCCGAGGTCAAAGTCCATTCCGCCGAATCCGCCGCCGTAGCCGCCCTGCCCTGCTCCGTAATTCGGGTCAACGCCTGCGTGACCGAACTGGTCATAGCGTGCCTTTTTATCGGCATTTGACAGAACCTCATAGGCCTCATTTGCCTCTTTAAACTTTTCCTCAGCCTCTTTGTCACCCGGGTGTAAATCGGGGTGATATTTTTTAGCAGTCTGACGGTATGCTTTTTTTATTTGGTCCTCAGTCGCATTTTTGTCAATGCCGAGCACCTCGTAATAATCTCTTTTATCTGCCATAAATCTTCTCCAAACAGAGGTTTATAAACCACTGTATGGGGCGACACTGCCGCCCCGTACAAATTAGGTTTTATTTATTGTCGTCAACATCCTTGAAATCAGCGTCGTAATAACCGTCTGCGCCGGTAGCTGTGCCGTTAGCATTTGCGTCGCCGTTCGGTGCGCCTTGTGCGCCCTGTGCTCCTGCGGCAGCCTGAGCCTGCTTATAAAGCTCCTCTGAAATCTTATAGAACTGTTGAGTAAGCTCTTCCTGCTTTGACTTGATAGCGTCTATATCCTCGCCCTTGAGAGCCTCTTTAAGAGCATCAATCTTTGTCTGAAGCTCTGTTTTATCGGTTTCGGAGAACTTGTCGCCCTCGTCTGCAAGAATCTTTTCGCACTGGTAAACCATCTGGTCTGCCTCGTTTCTTGTATCAACAGCCTCTTTGCGTTTCTTATCCTCCTCTGCAAACTGCTCTGCTTCTTTAACAGCCTTTTCAACATCCTCTTTTGACATATTTGTGGAAGATGTGATTGAAATTGACTGCTCTTTCTGTGTGCCGAGGTCTTTTGCTGAAACATGAACAATGCCGTTTGCGTCAATGTCAAATGTTACTTCGATTTGAGGAGTACCTCTTCTTGCAGGGAGAATTCCGTCAAGGTGGAAGATTCCGAGTGTTTTGTTATCTCTTGCAAATTCTCTTTCGCCCTGAAGAACATGAACCTCAACAGATGTCTGATTGTCAGCCGCAGTTGAGAAAATCTGGCTCTTCTTGGTGGGGATTGTTGTGTTTCTCTCAATAATCTTTGTATTTACTCCGCCCATTGTTTCAATACCGAGTGAAAGAGGAGTAACATCGAGAAGCAAAAGTCCTTCAACCTCGCCGCCGAGAACACCGCCCTGAATTGCCGCACCAACAGCTACACATTCGTCGGGGTTAATGCCCTTGAAAGGCTCTTTGCCTGTATATTTCTTAACTGCATCCTGAACTGCGGGGATTCTTGAAGAACCGCCGACCATAAGGATTTTATTAAGCTGTGAAGGCTCAAGACCTGAGTCAGAAAGTGCCTGACGAACGGGACCCATTGTAGCCTCAACAAGGTCTGCCGTCATTTCATTGAATTTGGCTCTTGTAAGAGTTGTTTCAAGATGCTTGGGGCCAGTTGCGTCAGCAGTTATGAACGGAAGAGAAATCTGTGAGGTGGTAACGCCTGAAAGCTCAATTTTAGCCTTTTCAGCAGCCTCTTTAAGTCTTTGCATTGCCATTTTGTCGGAACGAAGGTCAATTCCCTGCTCCTTTTTAAATTCATCTGCAAGCCAGTCAATAATTCTCTGGTCAAAGTCATCGCCGCCGAGACGGTTGTTACCTGCTGTTGCAAGAACCTCCTGAACGCCATCGCCCATTTCAATGATAGAAACATCGAATGTGCCGCCGCCGAGGTCATAAACCATAACCTTTTGGTCATCTTCCTTGTCAATGCCGTAAGCAAGAGCAGCCGCTGTAGGCTCGTTGATAATTCTCTTTACATCAAGACCTGCAATTTTACCTGCGTCCTTTGTTGCCTGACGCTGTGAGTCTGTAAAGTAAGCGGGAACGGTGATAACAGCCTCTGTTACCTTGCCGCCGAGATAAGCTTCGGCGTCGCCCTTCAGCTTTTGAAGAATCATTGCTGAAATCTCTTGAGGAGTATAACTCTTATCGTCAATAGCTACCTTATAATCCGAACCCATATGTCTTTTAATTGAAGAAACTGTTCTGTCAGGGTTTGTGATAGCCTGACGCTTTGCAACCTGACCTACCATTCTTTCGCCTGTTTTTGAGAATGCTACAACCGAAGGAGTTGTTCTTGCACCCTCTGCGTTAGCGATAACTACCGGCTCGCCGCCCTCGATTACTGCTACGCATGAATTTGTTGTACCTAAGTCAATACCAATTACCTTTGCCATGATATATACCTCCAAAAATTGTTTTATATAAAATTTAATTGACTACCTTAACTATTGCGGGACGGACTATTCTGTCGCCCGATTTATATCCCTTTGAGAAAACCTCTGTAATGCTGTTTTCGGGCAATTCGGGGTTTTCATCGTGCATTACAGCATTGTGAATGTTGGGGTCAAAGGTGTCACCCTTTTCGCCAAACTCCTCAATGCCGAGTTTTTTAAGTATTTCGCCGAACTGATTATAAATCATTTGAATTCCTTTTTTATATGAGTCCAAATCAGTTGTTTCCTGACTTTCAGCTCTTCCGAAATTGTCATAAAGCGGTAAGAACTCTGCAATAACGCTTGCCTTGCTGTCACCGAATGCCGCCTCTTTTTCTTTTTGACTGCGCTTACGGAAATTGTCATACTCAGCCATTATTCGCAAAAGATTATCCTTGGTTTCACTGAGCTCTGCCGTGAGCTTCTCTTCTGGAGTCAGCACCTTTTCAGCCTTTTCCTCATTTGCATTTTCTGCCGTTTCTTTCTTTTTAGTCTTTTCCTTGCTCATTTTACTCCTCCAAAGTGTCGGACATTATACTGCCCACTATTTCAGTTAAATATTTAAGGCTCGGAATAAGCCTTGCGTAATCAATTCTTGTCGGTCCTATAAGACCTAATGTACCGCTTTCTTTGCCGCTCACACTGTAATTTGAAAAAATTACTGATGAATCCTGAAGCTCACGGAACTGATTTTCCTTGCCGATAAGTATTCTCGGCGAATTTTCATTTTTCTTTGATGAGAAAAATGAGGTTAACGGGTCAGATCGTCTTAAAAACTCCATTATTTCATAAGCGTTTCCGTAATCAGTGTAATTCAGCAGATTTGACTGACCCTGCAAAAGCAGCTGTGTTTGCTCTGTCATCTGTGCTAAATCCGAAAGAGTTATTAAAAGCGGAGACACAGAGAGTGATTTACTGCCAAGCGACAGTGCAAGAGTCTGAATCATTGCAACGCTTACCTCTTCGGCCGATTTGCCGATAAAGTTTTTTGAAACAACATTGTAAAACATTTCAATAATGTCCATTGAAAGCTCACAGTCAAGCTTGCAAACCTTGCTTTTTAAAATACCTGACGAGGAAAGCATTATCATCATAGCGGTTCGGGTGCCGATAGGAACAAGCTCCACACGGCGGATAACTGCGTGCTCGTCGCACGGTGTAGTTGAAACAACTGCGCAGTTTGTAATTTCGGAAAGAACCTGCCCTGCCTGCTCCAAAATCTGTTGAGGCTCACCCGATGCACTTAAAATTCTTGATTCAATCAGCCGTTTTTCCTGTACAGGCAATTCATAGCTGTTCATTAAATTGTCAACATAATAGCGGTAACCGAGCTGTGACGGCACACGACCTGACGAGGTGTGCGGCTGTTCAATAAAGCCTAAAGCTGAAAGCTCCGCCATTTCATTGCGGACAGTTGCGCTTGAAACAGAAAGCGGCGAATGTTCCAAAAGAGTTTTTGAGCCTACGGGTTCGCCCGTCGCAATATAATACTCAACAATACTTGCAAGTATTTGTTCTTTGCGTTCGCTCAGTTTCACATCCTCACCGCCACATCAGTTTGTCTCTGTTAGCACTCTACACTTTCGAGTGCTAACTATGTTTATAATATACCCCCAAAGCCCAAAAAAGTCAAGGAAATATTTGTAAATAATTTATTAACAAAAAACATTTTAATTCAAATGCCGTTTGCTTGACTTTTCAGAAATACTATGATACTATATGCATAGACGATATATGTATTATAAAGGAGATATTTTATATGGCAAAGAAAGATTTATTTCACGGTGATTTGTCCTTATTGGTTTTGTCCCTTATACGCAAAACGGATATGTACGGTTATCAGATAATAAAAGAAATGAAAGCACGAAGTAACAATGTTTTTGAGCTTCAAGAGGGCTCTCTCTACCCTGTTCTTCATTCATTGGAAGCGCAGGGACTCGTTAAGTCATATATTGGTGAAACAGATTCCGCACGAAAACGCAGATATTACAAAATAACCGAAAAAGGTATTCGTGAGCTCGAAAAGAAAAAGCAGGAATTTTACACCTACACCGACGCCGCACGCAAAGTATTAAGCTTTGCCTGATTTCAGAAAAATATTTTTAATACGGAGGGAAGCAATATGTTTATCCCCGAATTCAGCGTTTTTCTCGACAAGACCTGCCACCGCATACCGCACAAAAAGCTAAAATCAAGAATCAGACGCGAGCTGCGAGAGCACATGGATGATATGCTTGAAGATTTTCTCGGAGCAGGCGAAGAACGAAAAGCAGCAATAGAAAATGTCATAAAGGAAATGGGCGACCCGGTTAAGCTTAATAAAGAACTGCGCTATGCTCACCGCAAAGAGATTTTTCTTGCCGTATGCATAAAGACTTTATCCGCAATTTTGATAATTGCTCTGCTTTTCTCTATTCCCATTTTCGGTGATGTTGCAAGCTCATACATAGCCGCCGACACTAAAGAAGAGTTGATTCAGTCTATGGAGCAAAAAGGATTTTACCATTACGGAGAAATTGAGCGAAACGGAAGAGTTTATTTAATATTTGCAAAAGTAACTCCCGAAGAAAACAGAATTGAATATTATGAGTCAATAAGATTTTTCGGCAAATATAATATTACAGACCGATTCGGGGGATGGCACGGTGTCGTATACGGTGACGAAAATGAAAATCTCCTGTTAAGATTACGTTCAAGCGAGTCATTAGTATATTTCAGCTTTAAGCCCGTTAAGACAAAATATTTTCAGGTTGGTTTTTTTAATAAATATGAAGCCGGAAACGAAAATAAGCCGTACGAAATAACGAGCGATTTTTACGCTGTTCCGAATGTGGGTGAATATTTGGTTATTGATGCGCCGCAAGGATATCGGTTTTCGGGATTTTATTATCTGTATGATGAAAATAAACAGAAAATAGAAGAATATGGGTCGGGAATATTTGCAAGCTGTGAAGGCTATGGCGGCGGAAGCAGTTCAAATTACACCGGTTTCATAAAAGCACACAAAATATATTCCTAAAAATACTATTGACAAAAAATTTTTTTAATAGTATTATGTATACAATATAATAAAGTGTTGAGAAAGAACTTGCGGACAAAGCTTCTTTTGCAGAGAGATTTTCATTCGGTGTGAGAAAATTAAAGAAAAGTCCGTCGGACCGCTTTTGAGCGTCGGTGAAAACATATTTTATGATTAAGCCGTACCGTAGGGACTGCGTTAAAGTCTTTTGAGCGGCGGATTTTATATCCGCAATACGGGTGGAACCGTGGAATGTAATTACAGCATTTCATCCCTTTTTCAGGGATGAAGTGCTTTTTTATTTAATTTTCATTCACTTAATCGAAAGGAGATTTATTCATATGATTAAAGTTACTTTAAGAGATGAAATCAAGGAATTTGAGAGCGGAATTACCGTTGCAGAAATTGCAAAGTCCATAGGAATGGGTCTTTACAAGGCATCAGTCGGCGGCAGAATTAACGGTGAGTACTGCGATTTGCGCACTCCCGTAACGACCGACTGTACGCTTGAAATTGTAACCTTCGGTGATGACCTTGACGGTAAAAAGACATTCTGGCACACAGCGTCCCACATTTTGGCGCAGGCAGTTAAACGCCTTTACCCCGAAACAAAGCTCGCAATAGGCCCCGCTATTGACAACGGCTTTTACTACGATTTTGACAGCGAAATCGCATTTACTCCCGACATTCTCGAAAAAATCGAAGCTGAAATGAAGAAAATCGTTAAAGAGGATATATCTCTTGAAAAGTATGAAATGGAGCCGCAGGAAGCTCTTAATTACTTCAACGAAAAGGGCGAAATTTACAAATATGAGCTTATAAAGGAACACGCGGACAAGGGCGAACCGATTTCTTTCTACAAGCAGGGCGATTTCAACGAGCTTTGCGCAGGCCCTCACATTATGTCGACAGGTGCTGTTAAGGCATTTAAGCTCACATCCTGCACAGGTGCTTACTGGCGCGGCGACGAGAAGAACAAGATGCTCCAAAGAATTTACGGCATAGCTTTCCCGAAAGCCGCCCAGCTCGAAGAGCATCTTCAGAGAATTGAAGAGGCTAAAAAGCGCGACCACAGAAAGCTCGGCAGAGAATTGGGTCTGTTTGCATTGCGTGACGAGGCGCCGGGTATGCCGTTCTTTCTTCCGAAAGGCATGGTTCTTCGCAACACGCTTATTGACTATTGGCACGAGGTTCATAAGAAATGGGATTATCTTGAAATCTCAACTCCTCAAATTATGAGAAGAACTCTTTGGGAAACATCGGGTCACTGGGATCACTATCACGACGATATGTATACAACGGTTATTGACGATGAAGATTTCGCAATCAAGCCGATGAACTGCCCGGGCAGTATTTTGGTTTACGATTTAGAGCCGCACTCATACAAAGAACTGCCGCTCCGTTACGGCGAGCTTGGCAGAGTTCACAGGAACGAGCTTTCGGGCGCTCTTCACGGTCTTTTCCGTGTCCGTTGCTTTACTCAGGACGATGCTCATATTCTTCTTGCTCCCGAGCAGATAAGGGACGAGGTCGTCAGAATTGCACAGCTTTTCGACGAGGTTTATACTCTTTTCGGTCTGCCCTATAAAATTGAGCTTTCGACAATGCCCGAGGACCATATCGGTTCAGAAGAGGATTGGGAAATTGCTACAAAAGCACTTGCAGACGCAATTACAAGCGTAGGAAAGACATACATTATAAATGAGGGCGACGGTGCTTTCTACGGCCCGAAGCTTGACTTCCACATTGAAGATTCCTTAGGCAGAACATGGCAGTGCGGTACAATTCAGCTTGACTACCAGCTCCCCGGCAGATTTAACCTTGAATATACAGGTTCAGACGGTGAAAAGCACTGTCCCGTTATGATTCACCGTGTTGTATTCGGTTCAGTTGAACGCTTTATCGGTGTTATTACAGAGCATTTTGCAGGCGCATTCCCGCTTTGGCTCTCACCCGTTCAGGTTAAAATTCTTCCTATTGCAGACAGACATCAGCCGAAATGCTTTGAAATAAAGGCAGAGCTTGAGAAACACGGCATAAGAGCCGAGGTTGACGACAGAAGCGAAAAAATCGGCTACAAAATCCGTGAGGCACAGCTCCAGAAAATTAACTATATGTTCGTTGTCGGCGATAAAGAGTCCGAGGACGGCACTGTCTCGGTAAGAAAACGCGGCGAAGGCGACATCGGTACAAAACCCGTCGGAGAAATAGTTAATGAGCTTCTTGAAGAGATAAACTCAAAAGCAATAAACTGATTTAAGAGGTGCAATATGGACGCAAGAATGCCACTTACTCTTACCGTAATTACCGACACACACTATTATTCAAAAAAGCTCGGCACAAGCGGCAAAGCTTATGAAAAAGCAAATTCAAAAAGCCAGCTCCTTTTAAAGGACGCTGCAGAGGTGCTTGCCGCCTGCTTTGAGCAGATTAAAGCCGACAGCAGAACAGACATTGTTCTTCTCTCGGGAGATACAACAACAAACGGCGACTTTGATTCTCATAAAGAGTTCATCGAAATGCTCCGCGATTTAAAAAATGCGGGTAAGCGTGTTTTTGTCATAACCGCAACTCACGACTATCAGGACGACGGACAGACAGATTCTTTCATAACAGGCGAAAAAACGAGAATTCCTGCCGCAAAGCGTGAAGATTTATTTGAAATGTACCGTGAATTCGGTCCCGACCAAGCTATTTCGGTGCATATGCCCAGTATGTCATACGTTGTGCAATTATCCGACGGTTACAGACTTTTTGCAATAAACGACGACACAAACCTTACAGGCAAAAGCGGAATATCCGACGACTGCTATGAATGGTTAAAGGCACAGGTAAAAGACGCGCAGGAAAACGGTCAGTTCATTATTTCAATGACACACCATCCGCTCATTGCCCCCTCGCCGATTTACGGACTTATCGGCAAAAACGATATGCACGGCGATTTTGACATTCGCCGTGAGCAGTACGCTGACTTGGGACTGCAATTTATGCTCACAGGTCACACGCACATTCACAGCATTGACAAATACGTTTCAAAGCGCGGTAACACATTTTATGACATTGCAACAGCATCGCCCATAGGCTACCCCGGAACTGTTCGCACTGTTGTTCTTGACCCTGCCAAAGATGTTGTCAGCACAACTACGGACTTTGTAACCGTTAAGCCGAATTGTGAGCTTCACGGCGAAAATATGAAAAGCCATCTTGAAAATCAACTTTCGGGTATGATTGTTGATATGGTTAAAGCCGCCGCAGGCGATACTGACACATTTGCAAATATGGTTACGGCAATGTCAATTAAGAAAAAGCTGATTTATAAAATCGGCTGGCTTATAAAACCCGTTGCAAAGATAATCAACAAGCTTAAAATCGGCACGGTTGCAAAATGGACAAAGAAAGAAACAGGCTTAAAGCCGTCGGATTGGGCACCTATCGCAGACGAGAGTGTGCTTGATTTTATAATTAAAATGGTGCTTAATTTGTACGGCGGTGAAAATCTTTATGACCCCGATGACGCTCACTACAAAATAGCAATGGGTCTTATAAGCATTTTTGATTCAATATTCAACGCATTACATATAAATGTCAGAAAGCTTATTAAAACTGCTGACAGTCTTTACGATTTTGCCGAGCCGTTAATTCACAATCGCGGAATCCCCGCTTACAACACGGTTTTGCCGATTATGCCGTTTTACCGTGAGGGTGAGCAGGGACCTGTTCCGGAAGAAAAGAAACCCGAGCATACTGTTAAGAGCCGTAAAGGACCTTGGATTATCGCAATAGCCGTGATTGCAATCATAATACTTCTTATTCCGCTCATTTTGGTTCTCGGCGCAGGATTTATCGCAAATCAAATTAAATACGGCAAAAAAATCAAAGAAGACAAATGATTTTGCTTATTTGAATATTACAGCGGACAGCAAATGCTGTCCGCTGTATTTTCATCTAATTCGCAGCGTTTAGTTAATTATAATCTGTATTTTCTTG
>DERX01000051.1:9326-9630 GCA_002361875.1 Ruminococcaceae bacterium UBA3329 | reverse complement strand
TTTCTTTGTGCAAAATGTGGAAAAATAACTAAATATCTATACATATTAACCCAATTTAAGAAAGTTTATAACTATTTTTGACATTTATTCAACATTTTACTTGATTTTTCTGTATTTTAGGTATATAATGATGTTATATATTGAGGGTATGTACGCCTTTTTACGCTAAATTTCGGAGGGATATATCGTGAGCGTAGATTTACACTGTCACACAAGGCTTTCTGACGGTTCATTAGGAATTGAGGAGATTATTACATTTGCATTAAAAAAAGGACTCAGCACTATTGCCATAACAGACCATGAC
>DERX01000051.1:1574-9029 GCA_002361875.1 Ruminococcaceae bacterium UBA3329 | reverse complement strand
ACTATTGCCATAACAGACCATGACTGTCTTGCGGGCACAGTCAGAAGCAAGGTTATCGGAGCCCGGCACGGGCTTCAGGTTGTTCCGGGGGTTGAATTTTCATCTACCTGTGAAGAAATCGGCAAAAATCTTCATATACTTTGCTATCTTCCCGACTCTCCCGATATGCTTGAGGGTCTTTGCAAGCGCAACTCACAGTCACGCAAAAGAGCGTCTCACTTTATGATGCTGCAAACAGCAAAGCGTTTTAATATTCCGACTGAATTTATTGCGAAATGTGCCACAGGCTCAACTAACCTTTTCAAAAAGCATATTATGCAGTCGCTTATTGAGTGCGGCTATGCAGACAGCTTTAACGGTGAGCTTTACAATGAGCTTTTCACAAAGGAAAGTGAAAATAATATTCTTATCGTGCCGAAATACGAAAGCACAAAATCCGTTATTGATTCAATTCATGAGGCAGGCGGAATTGCAGTTCTTGCTCACCCGTACCGTTCAGGCTGTGAGGACAGCATTGACCTTTTAATTAAAATGGGCATTGACGGAATTGAGGTAAATCACCCGAGTGCAAATGAGGAGCAGAAAGCAAATTTGCGAAAAATTGCGTCAAAAGCAAAATTGCTTGTGACAGGCGGCAGTGATTTTCACGGTCTTTACAATGAGTATAAAGTTTCATTAGGCGACTATACTACTTCTGATGATGAATTGCACGCACTTTTAACCTACAAGTCAAAGCAAAAGCGTCTTCAAAAGAAAATGGCTCAAAAAGCCGAGGCCCAGGCAGAAGCATAATCAAAAGGAGAAATTACTATGCTTGATGACAGCGACATTAAAATCTTTAATGACACGGGTAAGCCCGAGGAGAATTTTGACGAGGTTGCGGTTATTGCAGAAATGAAGCGCCACAGAATCAACGGCAATTCTGAAAAAGCCAAGGCGCTCGGCAAGCACCTTGCGGATATTTTTGTTGATGAAGAAAAACTGATAAAGGACCTTTCAAAAGAAGTTGGCTCTTTGGATTTCGACGACGATATTATGTATCAAATCAAGGTCTTGCTCGCATTCACGGCGGAATACTGCATTAACCACTCCCTTTCCTCCCCGCTCCTTTCAAACACAGCTATAAACAGAATGTACGACACTGTTAAGGCAAATGCATTTGAATTTTACGACAGGCTTGACGACGGCGCAGAATACAGCTTTTACTATTTAGCACTGCGCAAAAGCACCGATATTTCGGATGAAATCGGCAAGGCATTTGCAATGATTTGCGGAAGTGATGAATTTGTAAAGCTCGGCAAAAATCTTTTTGAATTTGCAAAAAAAGAAATTGACAGCGTTATTGATTTATACGAATTTGAATAAACCTTTATATATAGAAAAAAGCGGTTCATTTTTGAGCCGCTTTTTTAGTATTCAATATTCAGTCTGCTATACAAACAGGTTCCATAAGTAAGGGAGCGAAACTATTTTTCTAACTTTATTGGCAGCAGATGAGGATTATGCGATATTTTTACGGAACGGATAAATCCGTTCCCTACAGGATGCATTATTATCAAAAAACGGACAGATTTTCACGCCCTTCCCCACTCACTTACAAAGAGATTTTAACAGCTTGATTTCCTCGGCATATCCGGGGAGCTCATTCGGTGTTTCAAGGAACATAGGCAAATCCTTTAACACGGGGTGGTTAACTATCCGTTCAAAAGTGTCCTTGCCGATATACCCCTCGCCTATTTTCTCATGCCTGTCCTTGTGCGCACCCAATGGATTTTTACTGTCATTAAGGTGAAGAGCCTTGAGTCTGTCAAGTCCTATTACCTTGTCAAATTCAGTCAAAACTCCGTCAAGGTCATTCACAATGTCATAGCCTGCGTCATTAACGTGGCAGGTGTCAAGGCAAACGCCGAGTTTTCCGTTTAATTCGACACGGTCTATTATTTCACGAAGCTCCTCGAACCGAGAGCCGACCTCGCTCCCCTTGCCTGCCATTGTTTCAAGTAATACGGTAGTCGTTTGCTCTTCCCAAAGGATTGAGTTGAGCAAATCGGAAATAAGCTCAATTCCCGTTTCCACACCCTGCCCCACATGGCTTCCGGGGTGGAAATTATACATATTTCCCGGCACATATTCCATTCGCTTTAAGTCGTCAAGCATTGTGTTGTAAGCAAACTCACGAATGCTCGGCACTTTCGCACAGGCATTGAGTGTGTACGGCGCATGGGCAAGAATTTTTGCAAAAGAGTTTTCCTGCATAAGCGAAATGAGCGCCTTTGCATCCGCAGGGTCAATGTCCTTGGCACTGCCGCCTCTTGGATTTCGCGTAAAAAACTGAAATGTATTACCGCCGAGTTCAATTGCGGTTTTGCCCATATTCAAAAAGCCTTTTGAAGCCGACAAATGGCAACCGATATTTAGCATATTTTACCTCTTATTCTCTGTTTTGATTGAATAAATTGTCTTCATCATTTTTCTTTTTATATTTATTCTTACAAATGCTTGATGTTACAAGAGCTGTCACTGGTACGGAAACAAGTGCCGTTATAACGCCAACAAGCACGAGCATTGCATAATAATAGCCTTTTGTCACCGTTTTCTGCTCTTCGCCGTCTTTACCGAATATTGCATTAAACACTCTTTTAATAGGATTGGATTTTTTAACATTATTATCCGCCGAAGCTACCGCAGCAGTGCTTTCCGCAGATGTTGATTCAGACGCCAAAGACTCTGCTGTTGTGTCCTCTGATAAACTTTCACTTTCGGATTCCGAGGTTTTCTCTGTAACGGTTATGTTATAAACTGTCGTCCAGCCGTTTGACTTGGCAGTAATGGCTGCCGAGCCGATTTTTACGCCCGTAACAGTGCCGTTAGAAGATACTGTCGCCACCGAAGTGTCTGAGGAGCTCCACGAAACAGCGTAGCTGTCAGTTGCATCGGATGGTACCTTTGCTACGGAGAGCTTTAACGACGAACCCTCACCTACTGTTCTGTCCTTTGCGCCAGAAACGGTTATCCCTGTTTGCTTGACATTTACCTTTACATTGCACACAGCGCTTCTTCCGCCTGCTGTTGCAGTGATTTTCGCCGTACCGCCGCCCACTGCGGTTATTTTACCACTTGAGGAAACCGTCGCTACTCTTGTATTTGACGAGGAATATTTTACAGTTCTGTTTGTTGCGTCAGACGGTGTAACTGTTGCTGTCAGCTGTGCCGTTCCGCCCTTACTGAGAGTTACACTGCCGGTGTTAAGGGAAATTCCCGAAACAGGCTTCGTCACAGTAATGCTTGCTCCTGAAGCTGTGCAAGAATAGGTTTTACCGTTTTCATCTGTGTTTTCGGTACTTGAAAGAGAAAGCGATGCTGTGCCTGAATCCTTTAAAATTTTAAAGGTTGCGGTAAACACTGTTCCGCTTTTTCCGTTATACATACCGGAAAAATTTATTCTCGAACCGCTTCTGTTAAGACTGCCGCCCGAAACAAGCCCACCCTTTGCAGAGCTTACAAATGCAAGCTCATTTGAATTAAAGCTGAGGCTTACATTTGCGCCCCAAATCTGAACGTCTGATGACAGCTTAACACTTACAGTTACCGTACTGCCCTTTGTACCTGATGCCCCTGTTACCGAATATTTAACGCTTGCGGCAGAAGCCGAAAACGCAAATAAAACCGACATTATTATTGCCATTACCGTTGACACAGCAGCGGCCTTATATATTCTTCTCATTATTATCACCCTAAATAAGCTAAAAGAAAAAATTATATTAAAAAAATACATATATATAATACTTTATTCGACAGAAAAAGTCAATGAAAATAAGAGCAGTAAAATATCCCATACCTTGATTTTTAAGGTATGGGATATAAAAGCATTTTTACAGTTTCAAAATTGCACTTGCAATTGTAAAATAAATCAAAAGCGTCACTGCGTCAACAATAGTTGAAATAAACGGGCTTGACATAACAGCAGGGTCAAAGCCTATTTTTTTTGCAAGCACGGGAAGAATTGAGCCGACAACCTTTGCGAATACAACCGCCATAAGCATTGTAACACTGACTGCTAAAGCCACAAATACGCCGACATCGTCAAAAATCATAAGCTTTACAAAATTAACACACGCAAGTGTAAAACCGCAGGCAAACGCAATCATCATTTCTTTGGCTATGACCTTAAAGGTATCTTTGAACTGAATATCCCCCAACGACATTCCTCGGATTATTGTTGCAGAAGACTGCGAGCCGCAGTTACCGCAAGTACCGGTCAGCATTGGGATAAACGCTGTAAGCGCCACACAGGCAGTTAATGCGCCTTCAAAATGATTTATGATTTTTTCCGTAAATGTTGCAGACACCATCAAAAGCATAAGCCACGGAATACGCTTTTTATAGTTTTCAAACACACTCATTTTAAGATAGGGCTTATCTGTAGGTGTAATAGCCGCCATCTTTTCAATGTCCTCGGTCATTTCCTCCTGCAAAACATCAATAGCGTCGTCAACGGTTACAATTCCGACCAATCTTTCCTCACCGTCAACAACGGGCAATGCAAGAAAATCGTATTTCTGGAAAAGGTCGGCAACCACTTCCTTGTCCTCTCTCGTGGAAACGGAAATGACATTCGGCTCCATAATATCACGGATTAAATCGCCTTCGTCGGAAAGCAAAAGCTCCTTGGCGGTAACAACGCCCTTTAGCTTTCGTTTACTGTCCGTAACATAGCAGGTGTAAATTGTTTCCTTATCGACACCTGTTCTGCGGATACGGGTAAATGCGTCCGAAACTGTCATACTGCGCTTTAAATCGACATATTCGGTGGTCATAATACTGCCTGCCGAATCCTCGGGATAACGCAATATTTCATTTATACTCTTACGCATTTCGGGGTCGGTATGCTTTAAAATTCTTTTAACGAGCGTTGCGGGCATTTCCTCAATTATATCAACAGCATCGTCAACATAAAGCTCGTCAAGCACTTCACGAAGCTCTGAATCGGAAAATGCACGAATAAGCGCCTCCTGATACTCAGGCTCCATATTAACAAAAACCTCTGCGGCAAGCTCTTTAGGGAGAAGTCTGTAAATTAAAGTAAGATCACGTTCTTCAAGCTCCATAAAAAGCTCGGCAATGTCCTGCTCATTCATATCCTCAAGAATAATTTTCAGCTTTGCCCACTTTTTGCTATGCAAAAGGTCTTTAATGTTTTCTGCAACAGCTTCAAACATTTCATTCATAGTTTTCACTCCCTTAAAAAATAATAGAGTGAAACGCAGTGAGTATTAAAATTGCGGAACAAATCCGCAAGTAATACTCGGGGGTTTCACTAATGTACTTCCGGATGCGTCCACAATTCTCACCTCTTTTTAATATCCGAAAAAAGCGCACATTTGCAATAAGCAAAAGTGCAAATCAATTATACTTAATTCCGTTTGCACCTGATTTAAACAAAAAATCAGTTAACGAAATACACATATATTATCAGCCTTAATTCGAAATTTGTCAATACCTGTTAAAAGAAATAATTTACAAAAAAGAACCCGGCTTTACACCGAGTTCTTTAGAAAAGCAATATTTTTGCAGACGTTTTTGAAAAAACTCCGTCTTACATTATAAAAAGGTTATTCGCATTTCAGCTAATTATTTCTTTGATTTTTTATCAGCTTTTTTTGCAGCCTTTTCTTCCTTCATTTTCTCTTTTACTGCTTTTTGCTCAGCAGCAAGAGCTTTGGCTGCTTCCTCTTCCTCACGAAGCTGTGCTTCATAACGCTCTTTAGCTTCATCATACATACCCTTGATTTCCTCATAGTGAGTATAATTTTCAGCTTGAGCCACAAGGTTTTTGGCGTCAATATAAGGCTTTGCCAAACGGTTGTAAACAGAGTTTTCATCAGTTGCCTTTTTGATTTCGGCATCATTTTTCACTTTTGCCTTTTTAAGCTCGGCAATCTGAGTCTTATAATCTTCAATAAGCTTCTTCTGCTCTTCAAAATATGCCTTATCGCCCGCAGATTTAGATTCCTTCATATTGCTCTTAGCAACAGAAATCTTTTCTTCAAGAGCCGTGCGTGCCGCAAGGTTTTCGTCCTCACGGTCAAAGAGCGCTTCAAATATTGTTGCGTCAAACTCTTCAATTTTACCATCATATTTTTCTTCGATAGTCTTTTTGCTGTAAATACGGTTTTTAGCAGATGTGATAGATGCAGAACGCTCTTCTTTTTCCATCTTTGATGTCTTAGGCATTGCCTTAGCGTCAGCAAGTACTTCCTGAAGATGTTCAAAAGAGTCCGCTGTCAAGCCGTCAAGACCTGCCGCATTAAGCTTTTTAGCCTCTTCAAGCTTGAACTGCCATTCGGGAGTTGAGAACTTGTTAAGCTCTTGCATAACGAGCTTTGAAATCTCAATATCGTCATTGTAAATACGAGCTTCTTTAATTGCTCTCTTTGCAAGCTTCTTTTCTGCGGAGTTCGCAGCTTTCTTTTTAGCTGCCTTAAGAGCCGCAATGTCTTTCGGCTCTTGATTATACATCTTCTTAGAAAACTCAATCATATCAATCGTGCTGACAATATCCTTGTCATTAAGAAGACCGTTACCGAAATCCTCAAACATAGCACGGAGCTGAAGCACCTTAACGATAGCACGCTGGCGAAGCTCTGTCATATCATAGAAGAAATACGGTATAACATTCATTATAGCTCCGACAACGGAGAGAATAACGATAACAACAAATACGTCTTGGAAAATATCCGGAAGATACAACGTATCATAAGGATTGGTGAGAATTCCCTGAGCGTTTCGGTCAAGCTGCGAAGCACGTTCACCTGCCGCAATAAGAATTTCCGACGTACGTGCTTTTAAGACATCAGCGTTAATACCAAGTGATTTATAAACAGAAGGTACAATTCCGCTGGTCGCCGCCGTAATAATGGTACCTATAAGTCCAACTGCTGCAAACATACCGTCGATACGTTCGCCTGTAATATACTGCTGATAGTCACGGATGTCCGCATTTACAGCAGGAGTCAGAATAACACCGAATGATGTCATAAGATAGTTGCCGAACAGGACAAATGCCATATACAAAATCATTTTTGGAGACTGCGCCTGAACAATCGGATAAAGCAATGCTAAGCAAGCCGCATTAATCGCATTTGTAACGATAAGTACCTTTTTTTTGCCCCATTTACGGATAGCAAACGGTGCGGCAATCATACCCCACATATTTGCATTTGCAACAAACATTGTAATGAAAGTATAAAGCCCCATACTAACGCCGGTTTTGGTATCATTGTGATAGTTATATGCCCAAGAAAGCATATTGCCGTAAGTGTTTTCAAGGAAGCCAACCCAGCCTGCAAGAGAAATAACCCAGAAAAGCTTATTCTTTGCAACGGCACGGATAGCGTCAAGGAATTTAATATGTACAATGTGAGTTCTTGCCTGAACAATTTTTTCCTGTGTATT
>DERX01000051.1:1025-1296 GCA_002361875.1 Ruminococcaceae bacterium UBA3329 | reverse complement strand
CTGAACAATTTTTTCCTGTGTATTAGCAAATATATAAACAGCAGCTATTACACCGAGAATTGCAAAAGGCGGAAAAAGAACTCTGTAGAGCTTCATATCAAAAAGGTTATCGTTTGTAAGTGCCTTTGCACATGCCGGCAATATTGCTGTAGCGATTGACGGAGCAAGTGAATAAACAACCGATTTAATACCGAGAACATCGCTTCGCTCAGTCGTATCAGGAGACAAAACCATAATAAGGTTCTCGTATGAATCATAAAAGAACATATAG
>DERX01000051.1:0-740 GCA_002361875.1 Ruminococcaceae bacterium UBA3329 | reverse complement strand
TATGAATCATAAAAGAACATATAGAAAAATTGGAAGCCGATGTTGAACAAAAGAACTATAACGCCTTTTACGAGCTGACTTTCAATCTTTTCATAAGGCACCATAACCATACCGATAACAAGAAGGCAGGTAGGAAGCGCCATTGAAAGCATATAAGGACGGTATTTGCCCTTTTTGCTTCGTGCATTGTCAATAATATTAGCTCGAATTGCAGTAGCAGGAAAAGACACTATAAGAGCAATGACATATAAATAATACATCAAATCCGGTCCGATACCGATAGCGTTACCGATAATAACATTAGTTGTGCTCAGCATTAACTGATTCACACAGTAAATCATAAAGTAAATACCGATACCGCCGAAAGAATATGCAAAAATCTCTTTGAACGGCATATAACGCCCCGGCATTGGCCGCTTCCAATATACTTTTGCGTTTGAAGCGGTGTTCTTTAGCTTTTCAAAATTCAAAATAAATCCCCCTATTGATTTTTGACAAAACAAAAATAGGCACTGCCGCCTAACCGTTTTGTTCATAATATATTTATTATATTGTAACATATTTTTAATTTTTTTCAACATAATAGATTATACAAATTACAGCAATCGATAATTTTTGTATACTTACACCAAAAGCACGTCCGGTATATAGTCAATATAAACAATCATATTAGCAAAATGAGGTAAAAAAAGAGCAGGCATAAAAATGTCTGCTCTTAATAGCTAAAATAAACTTAAATT
>DERX01000012.1:37179-60436 GCA_002361875.1 Ruminococcaceae bacterium UBA3329 | reverse complement strand
GTTGACAGCGTTTTACCAAAATGATATAATTCTATAAATTCAAATCTTTAATTCGATACAGAGATGTCGGCAAGATTGAGTATAAAAGCTACCGTTGCGTTTTGCGCTGTGGTTCTGTTTGTGTAACTTGTACCTTACCGGCTTTTCGGTAAGGTATTTTTGTTAGGAGGGCTTTTAGTGCAGAATTATTCTAAACTGAAAAAAGTTATGATTGATAAACTCTCCGATGCTGTGCTTGGTAACGGTGATTTTGCCGATTTGGATTTTGAAAATTGCGTTATTTTTCCCGGCTTTTGCGATGTGCATGTGCATTTTCGTGAGCCGGGTTTTTCTTATAAAGAGACAATTAAATCAGGCTCTTTGGCGGCGGCTCACGGCGGATATACCGCTGTTTGCACAATGCCGAATCTGAATCCCGTTCCTGACAGTACCGAGAATTTAAACGAACAGCTTAAAATTATTGAGAGGAACGCCGCAATCAATGTTTACCCGTATGGGGCTATTACCGTCGGACAAAAAGGTGAAATACTTTCGGATATGGAAGATATTGCGAACAGTGCTATCGCTTTTTCCGATGACGGCAGGGGTGTTCAGAGTGAACAGCTTATGCGTGAAGCAATGATGAAAGCCAAATCTCTCGGCAAAATAATAGTTGCTCACTGTGAGGATAATTCACTTCTTCACGGCGGTTACATTCACGACGGTGATTATGCAAAAGCGCATAATCACAAGGGCATTTGTTCCGAAAGCGAATGGAAGCCTATCGAACGTGATTTAAAGCTTGCAAAGGAAACGGGCTGTGCTTATCATGTTTGCCACATTTCCTGCAAGGAAAGCGTTGAGCTTATAAGAAGGGCAAAAGCAGAAGGCGTAAATGTAACCTGTGAAACAGGGCCGCATTACTTGATTTTAACTGATGAAGATTTGCGTGAAGACGGCAAATTCAAAATGAATCCGCCTCTGCGTTCCAAAGAGGACAGAGATGCTTTAATTGATGGTATCAAAGACGGTACAATTGATATGATAGCAACAGACCACGCTCCGCACAGTGATGAAGAAAAATCAAAGGGACTCGAAAAAAGCGCATTCGGAATTGTTGGAATTGAAACAGCATTTCAGCTTGTTTATACACATCTTGTAAAGAAAAATATAATTTCTCTTGAAAAAGCAATAGAGCTTTTATCGGTAAATCCGAGAAAAAGATTTAATATACCGCTCGGCGATGACTGTACGGTGTGGAATCTTAATGAAAAAACAGTTATAAATCCCGATGAATTTCTTTCTAAGGGCAAGGCAACACCGTTTGAAAATACTGAAGTTTTCGGTAAATGTCTGCTGACAGTTTGCGGCGGAAAAACAGTTTATAAATCACTTTAATATATATTTGGAGGAAAAAACAATGGCTAAAAGAACAGATGTAAAAAAAGTATTGATTATTGGCTCAGGCCCAATAGTTATCGGTCAGGCTGCCGAGTTTGACTATGCAGGCACACAGGCGTGTCTTGCGCTTAAGGAAGAGGGCTATGAGGTAATCCTTTGTAACTCAAACCCTGCTACAATTATGACTGATACATCAATCGCTGACAAGGTATATATGGAACCGCTTACACTTGAATATATTGCAAAAATTCTCCGTTATGAGCGTCCTGACGCAATTGTACCGGGCATCGGCGGTCAGACAGGTCTTAACCTTGCAATGCAGCTTGAAAAGAAAGGTATTCTTAAAGAGTGCGGAACAAAGCTTCTCGGAACATCAAGCGAAAGCATTGAAAGAGCAGAGGACAGAGAGCTTTTCAAGGAAATGTGCGAGTCCATAGGCGAGCCTGTTATTCCGTCTGAAATTACCTACAACCTTGAAGAAGCTAAAAAAGCGGCTGAAGAAATCGGATATCCCGTTGTTCTTCGCCCTGCATTTACCTTGGGCGGTACAGGCGGCGGCTTTGCAAACAATGAAGAAGAGCTTGTGTCAATTGGTATGAATGCTTTTAAGCTTTCACCTGTTCATCAGGTTCTTATTGAAAAGAGTGTTAAGGGCTACAAGGAAATTGAATTTGAGGTTATGCGTGACTCAAATGACCATGCAATTACAATATGCGGTATGGAAAACATTGACCCCGTCGGCGTTCATACAGGCGACTCAATAGTTGTAGCTCCCATTCTTTCACTTAACAATCATGACCTTAAAATGCTCAATGACAGTGCGATTAAGATTATCCGTGAGCTTAAAATTGAGGGCGGCTGTAACGTTCAGTTTGCACTTAATCCAACATCGAGCGAGTATTTCCTTATTGAGGTTAACCCGAGAGTTTCACGTTCTTCTGCGCTCGCGTCAAAGGCAAGCGGTTATCCGATTGCAAGAGTAACAGCTAAAATTGCTATGGGAATGGCTCTTGAGGATATTCCCGTTGCAGGCGGAACTGCCGCAATTGAACCGAGCCTTGACTATATTGTTGCAAAATTCCCTCGTTTCCCGTTTGATAAATTTGCAGACGCTCCAAACACGCTCGGCACACAGATGAAAGCGACAGGCGAGGTAATGGGTATCGGTTCTACGCTTGAAGAGTGCCTTTTAAAGTCAGTACGCTCACTTGAAACAGGCGTTTGCCATTTCCACCTTGCTAAATTTGACAGCTATACTGACGAACAACTTCTTGACTATATCAAAGAATTTAAGGATGATAATGTATATGCGATTTTTGAGCTTATCCGCAGAGGTACAAGCATCGAAAAGCTTCACGAGGTAACAATGATTACCGAGCTTTTCCTTGAAGCCTACAAGAAAATCGTTAATATGGAAGAAAAAATTAAAGCAAATGCCAATAATGCAAATGTTCTCAAAGAAGCAAAAATCCTCGGCTTCTCGGACAAATTCATTTCAAATGTATGGAATGTTGCTGAAACCGAAGTTTACAAAATGAGAAAAGAGAACGGCATTACACCCATTTTCAAGATGGTTGACACTCTCCACACCGGCAAATATATAGCTTACCTCTATTCGTCATACACAGGCACTAACGATTCAAGACTTACAGACAAAAAGAAGATTATCGTTCTCGGCGCAGGTCCAATCCGTATAGGTCAGGGTGTTGAATTTGACTATTCAACCGTTCATGCTGTTCAGACAATCAAGCGTGCAGGCTACGAAGCAATAATCATTAACAATAACCCCGAAACAGTTTCAACCGACTATACAACTGCGGACAAGCTTTATTTCGAGCCGCTTACCCCTGAAGATGTTATGGCAATAGTTGATTTTGAAAAGCCCGAGGGCGTAATTGCCTCACTCGGCGGTCAGACTGCTATTAACCTTGCACAGCCTCTTATGGACAGAGGAGTTAAGATTATCGGTACAGACTGCGACGCTATTGAAAAAGCAGAGAACCGTGACAGCTTTGAGAAAATCCTTAAAGACCTTAATATTCCTCAGCCGAAGGGTCAGGCAGTTACAAATATTGAGGACGGTCTTAAAGCTGCAAATGAAATCGGCTACCCCGTACTTGTACGCCCGTCATTCGTTCTCGGCGGCAGAGCAATGCAGATAGTCTCTAAAGACGAACACTTAAAGCATTACCTTAAAACAGCTGTTGAAATTGATGTTGACAAGCCCGTTCTTGTTGACAAATATATTCAGGGTAAAGAGGTTGAGGTTGACGCGATTTGCGACGGCAGAGATGTTTTCGTACCCGGAATTATGGAATTGGTTGAGAGAACAGGCGTCCATTCGGGCGACTCAATAAGCGTATACCCCACATTCTCAATTTCAGATAAGGTTAAAGGTATTATTTTGCAATATGCTAAAAAATTAGGACTCGGCATTGGAATAATCGGACTTTACAACATTCAGTTTATTGTAACTCCCGAGGACGAGGTATACATCATTGAGGTAAATCCCCGTTCTTCAAGAACTGTTCCGTTCCTTTCAAAGGCAACTGGTTATTCACTTGCCGACATTGCAACTGAAGTTATTCTCGGCAAGAGCCTTAAAGAGCAGGGAATATTTGATCTTTATCCGCAGGAAAAGAAGCGTTATTATGTAAAGGTTCCCGTATTCTCATTCAATAAAATCAAGGGACTTGACGCCTACCTTTCACCCGAAATGAAATCGACAGGCGAAGCAATCGGTTATGACGACAAGCTCCACCGTGCAATGTTCAAGGCGCTTACTGCCTCTGGAATGAATCTTCAGAATTATGGTACGGTACTTGTCACCCTTGCCGATGAGGACAAGGAAGAGGCAATTCCGCTTATAAGAAGATTTTACAATATGGGCTTTAACATTGAAGCTACAAGCGGTACTGCCGCTGTTCTCAAAGAAAACGGAATCAGAACCCGTGTAAGGGGTAAAATAAGTGAGGGCAGTGACGAAATTCTTGAATCAATCCGTGCAGGATATGTAAGCTATGTAATAAATACAAGGGCAATTCTTTCAGGTGTTCATTATGAGGACGGTGTTGAAATCCGCCGTGCCGCAACTGAAAACAATGTAACAATATTTACCTCTCTTGATACAGTTAAAGTTCTGCTTGATGTTCTTGAGGAAACAACACAGACAATTTCAACTATTGACGCTTAAAGCTGAGGTTATTTATGAAACAAGTTTTATTTTCAGTAAAAGAAAATACACCTTTAACGGATAATGTTTACAAAATGACACTGACGGGCGACTGTTCGGACATTACGGCGCCCGGTCAGTTTGTAAACATAAAAATTAACGGACTTTTTCTTCGCAGACCGATTTCTGTCTGTGACAGAGAAGGTGACACACTTACAATAATATATAAGGTTGTCGGCAAGGGTACTGAAATAATGAGCAAAATGTCAGAGGGTACTGTTCTTGATGTTCTTACTGGCTTGGGCAACGGCTATAACCTTGAGCTTTGCGGCGAAAATCCGTTACTTCTCGGCGGCGGCGTAGGTGTTCCGCCGATGTATATGCTTGCAAAAGAGCTTATAAAGAGCGGCAAGAAAGTTACTGTAATATTAGGCTTTAACACAAAGTCCGAGGTATTTTATGAGGACGAGTTTAAGACGCTTGGCTGTGACGTAACTGTCACAACTGTTGACGGGAGTTACGGCAAAAAAGGCTTTGTAACCGATGCCTTACCCGAAAGCTATTCACATTTCTGCTGTTGCGGCCCTGAACCGATGCTTAAAGCGGTTTATAAATCGACAAATACTTCGGGTCAGCTGAGCTTCGAAGAGCGTATGGGTTGCGGATTCGGCGCATGTATGGGTTGCAGTTGTAAAACAATAACGGGCTACAAGAGAATTTGTAAGGAAGGCCCTGTTATGAAGAAGGAGGAAATTTTATGGGAAGATTAAGTGTAAATCTTTGCGGAATCGAGCTTGACAATCCCGTAATTCCTGCCTCGGGTACTTTCGGCTTCGGCTATGAATTTGCAGAAATCTATGATATAAATTGTCTCGGTACATTTTCATTCAAAGGAACAACCAAAGATCCCCGTTTCGGAAACCCTACTCCGAGAATTGCCGAATGTACCGCCGGTATGATAAACGCCGTAGGACTTCAAAACCCGGGTGTAGAAAAGGTTATTGCCGAAGAATTGCCAAAGCTTAAGAAGTGCTTTAATAAGCCTGTTATGGCAAATGTAAGCGGCTTTTCAGTTGACGATTATGCGTACACTTGCGAAAAATTAGATAAAGAAGAGCAAATCGGCTGGTTTGAGGTTAATGTCAGCTGTCCCAATGTCCACGGCGGCGGTATGAGCTTCGGAACAGATCCGAAAGCTGCATTTGAAGTTACAAAAGCTGTCAAGGCGGTAACAAATAAGCCTGTAATTGTTAAGCTTTCACCGAATGTAACCGATATTGTGTCCATAGCCAAAGCGTGTGAGGACGCAGGAGCAGACGGAATTAGCCTTATTAACACAATGCTCGGTATGCGAATTGATTTAAACAGAAGAACACCTATAATCAAAAATAAGATGGGCGGTTTTTCTGGCTCTGCGATTTTTCCTGTGGCTGTAAGAATGGTGTATCAGGTTTCAAATGCCGTTAGTATCCCGGTTGTGGGAATGGGCGGTGTTTCCTCAGCCGAAGATGTTATTGAAATGATGATGGCAGGTGCAACGGCAGTCGAAATCGGTGCGGCAAACCTTATAAATCCTTTTGCCTGCCGTGACATTATAAACGAATTGCCGCAAGTGCTTGATAAATACAAAATAAATGAAATTAAAGATATAATAGGAGTGGTCGAATAATGGGTAAGGATGTTATTGTTGCTTGCGATTTTGCAAGTGCAGAAAAAACTTATGAATTTCTTGATTTATTCACTGAACGCAAACCGTTTGTGAAAATCGGTATGGAGCTTTTTTATGCAGAAGGTCCTCAAATTGTAAGAGAGATTAAGAAAAGGGGACACAAAATTTTCCTCGACTTAAAGCTTCACGACATTCCAAATACCGTTAAAAAGTCGATGGCTGTTCTTTCAAACCTTGATGTTGATATAACAAATCTTCACGCGGGCGGAACTGTCAGAATGATGGAAGCCGCTCTTGAGGGTCTTACGAGAGATGACGGAACAAGACCGCTTCTCATAGCTGTCACACAGCTTACCTCAACCGACCAAGAGTCTATGGAAAATGATTTGTTAATTAAAGAGCCTATTGATAAAGTCGTTATGCATTATGCCGAGAATGCCAAAAAAGCAGGACTTGACGGCGTTGTATGCTCTCCGCTCGAGGCAGAAAAGGTGCATAATACCTGCGGTAAGGATTTCCTTACAATTACACCGGGTGTAAGATTTGCCGACGGCGACATCGGCGACCAAAAACGTGTTATGACCCCTGCCGAGGCTAAAAAAATAGGCTCTGATTACATTGTAGTCGGAAGACCGATTACAGCGGCACAAGATCCTGTTGCGGCATACAACAGATGTTTTGCGGAATTTGTAGATTAAGAAATTTGAATATAAGGAGAAAATACTATGGAACTCAAAAATCTCATAGCAAAAGACCTACTCAAAATCAAGGCGGTTTTCTTCCGTCCCGAAGAGCCTTTTACATGGGCAAGCGGCATTAAAAGCCCCGTTTACTGCGACAACAGATTAACTCTTACAGCTCCCGAGGTTCGTACAGATGTTGAAAACGGACTCGCACAGCTTATTAAAGAAAATTATCCCGATGCAGAGGTGCTTATGGGTACTTCAACTGCGGGTATAGCTCACGCTGCAATTACAGCTCATTTACTTAATATGCCTATGGGCTATGTTCGTTCAGGTGCAAAAGACCACGGTAGGCAGAATCAAATCGAAGGCAGACTTGAAAAGGGTCAGAAGGTTGTAGTTGTTGAAGACCTTATTTCAACAGGCGGCAGTGTTATTGAAGTTGTCAATGTTCTTCGTGAAGCAGGCGCTGAGGTTCTCGGCGTGGTTTCAATATTCACATACGGTATGCAGAAGGGTATTGACAGACTGGAAGCGGCAAATGTTAAAAATATCTCTCTTACTAACTTTGACTGCATTGCAGAGGTTGCGGCAGAGGAAGGATACATTAAGCCTGAGGATATTAAAAGACTGATTGCTTTCAGAAACAATCCTTCTGACGAAAGCTGGATAGGAGCTTAAATTATGAGAAGCGTCATTGATATAGTTGACCTTTCAACAGAAGAGCTTGACGGGCTTATAAAAACAGCTGTTGACATTATAGATAATCCAAAAAAGTATTCCGAAATCTGTCACGGTAAAAAGCTTGCAACGCTGTTCTTTGAACCGTCAACAAGAACAAGAATGAGCTTTGAAGCGGCAATGTATGAGCTTGGCGGAAATGTTATTTCTATGACAGATGCGGCGTCTTCATCTGCATCAAAAGGCGAGAGCGTTGCGGATACAGCCAAGACCGTTAGCTGTTATGCTGATATAATCGCAATGCGCCACCCCAAAGAGGGTGCGGCTTTTGTTGCGGCAAAGGCGGCTTCAATTCCTGTAATCAATGCGGGTGACGGCGGCCACTGCCACCCAACTCAAACGCTTGCAGATTTACTCACAATTTACCGTGAAAAGGGCAGATTTGACAATTTAACAGTCGGACTTTGCGGTGACCTTAAATTCGGCAGAACCGTTCATTCGCTTATAAATGCACTTTCAAGATATGAGGGCATAAAGTTTGTGCTTATTTCTCCCGATGAATTAAAACTTCCGAGCTATGTCAAGAGAGATTCAATAAAAGCCAAAAACATTCCTTATGTTCAGACAACAGACCTTGAAGGCGCAATGCCTGAACTTGACATTTTTTATATGACAAGGGTTCAGCGTGAACGCTTTTTCAATGAAGAGGACTATTTAAGGCTTAAAGACAGCTATATTTTAACGCCTGATAAGCTAAAAAATGCAAAGAGCGATTTGTCAATAATGCATCCGTTGCCGAGAGTAAATGAGATAAGTGTGGCTATTGACGAAGATCCCCGTGCATGCTACTTTAAACAGGTGCTCAACGGAAAATATATGCGTATGGCGCTTATTCTGAAGCTTTTAAAGGAGGCAGGCACAATATGAATATAGATTCTATTCAAAACGGTGTTGTAATCGACCATATAGCGGCAGGCTGCGGAATGAAGCTATTTAACCTTTTGGGACTTGACGGACTTGACGCGTCGGTTGCTATCATCAAGAATGTCCAAAGTAAAAAGATGGGCAAAAAGGACATCATAAAAATTGATGCCGATATAGCTTTGAATCTTGATGTTATCGGTTATGTTGACCCCGATGCTACGGTAAACATTATAAAAAACGGCATACTTACCGAAAAGCTGTCAATTGATATGCCTGAAACGCTTGTAAATGTCATTAAGTGCAAGAATCCGAGATGCATTACATCATGCGAGCAAGAGCTTGACCAGATTTTTAAGCTTTCCGATCGAGATAATAAAGAATACCGTTGCATTTACTGCGAAACAAAAGCAAAATAAGTGAATGCTATTTTAAAATCAACCTCTCAAAAAAGAGAGGTTGATTTTTTTGTAAAAATTTCATTTACAAACGAGAGTTTTTTTAGTACAATATCTCCTTGTGAGGCGAGAAATATGAACGAAAAAGCAACTGTAAAAAGTAAAATATTTCTTAAAGGAATGAAAGACGGTGCACCGATTGGACTCGGCTATTTTGCCGTTTCTTTTTCAATCGGCATAACCGCAAAGAACACGGGCCTTAATGCATTGCAAGGCCTTTTTCTCAGTTTGCTTAACAATGCTTCGGCAGGCGAAATGGCAGGTCTTTCCTCAATAGCCGCAAGAACCTCGCTTATTACACTTGCTGTCGTAATGCTTGTCACTAATGCACGATATCTTTTAATGAGCTGTGCCTTAAGCCAAAAGTTTTCACCCGACACACCTTTTTACCACCGACTGCTGATAGCCTTTGACATTACTGATGAAATTTTCGGTATAGGTATTTCTTACCACGGATATCTTGAACCCGCCTATATGTACGGAGCTTTTTTAACGACTATACCTATGTGGGCGGCAGGAACAGTCCTCGGAATAGTTGTCGGCAACATTTTACCCCAAATAATTGTTAATGCTTTGAGCGTCGCAATTTACGGTATGTTTTTAGCAGTTGTAATTCCGCCTTGCCGTAAAAATAAGGTCATAACAGGTGTTGTAATAACCAGCTTTGTATTAAGTTATATTTCTAAATACATACCGTTTATTTCAAAAACATCTGAAAGCATAAGAGTAATAATACTTACTTTGATAATTTCAGGAACGGCCGCTTTACTTTTCCCGATAAAAGATGATGAAGAGGAGGAAAAAACAAATGCATAAAAGCATATATGCCTACATTTTTGTGATGGCTGTTGTAAGCTATTTAATAAGAGTTTTCCCTCTGGCTGTTATCCGCAAACCCATAACCAATAAGTACATAAAATCTTTTCTGTATTATATTCCTTATGTTACCCTTACTGTGATGACTTTTCCTGCGATTATTTATGCAACTGACAGCAAAATAGGCGGAATTGCCGCACTTGCAGTCGGTATTTTGTTAGCCTTTTTCACACGCAATTTATTCGTAGTAGCCTGCGGGTGCTGTGTAACGGTTTTGATACTTTCATTCGTTATATAAAAATATACAAAATCCGACAAAATTTGATGTTTAAAATTATGAAAGAAAACATACTGTAAAACATCTAAAATCCTTGACTAATACTTTGGCTTTATGATATAATTTTCTATGTTAGAAGAGTTGGTTCTTTGCGACTGACGGAATTATGTGGAGCACCACGAAGGAGCAAGGAATTTAATATTTTTAGCCGACCGTCTGGGCACATTTAACTGACTTTTGGGGTTAAGTGTGTCTTTTTTATTTTATTAGGAATTTATAAGGAGGATTTATTATGAAAAAAGTCGGAATTATTATGGGCAGTGACAGTGATTTGCCGATTATTCAAAAATGCACCGATATGCTCAATTCACTCAAAATTGAGTACACCGTTCACGTTTTTTCTGCTCACCGCACACCTGAAGAGGCGGCAGCATTTACAAAATCTGCGAAAGATAACGGATACGGCGTAATTATTGCAGCGGCGGGTATGGCTGCTCACCTTGCAGGTGCAGTTGCCGCAAACACAACGCTTCCCGTAATTGGAATCCCGTGTAAATCTTCTGCGCTTGACGGAATGGACGCGCTTCTTTCAACTGTTCAAATGCCGACAGGTATTCCAGTTGCCACTGTTGCTATTAACGGCGGCGGCAATGCGGCACTTCTTGCGGCTCAGATTCTTGCACTCTCTGACGAAACACTTGCACAAAAGCTTGTTGATATGAGAGAAGAAAACAAAAAAGCAGTTTTAGCAAAGGACGCTAAAATCTGCGCTGAATTTAATAAATAATATTTTTTATAAGGAGTTTTTAATTATGGAAAAGACAGTTCAACTTTACGAAGGCAAAGCTAAAAAGGTTTTTGCAACAGAAGACCCTGAATTGGTAATTGTTTCTTATAAGGATGACGCTACAGCTCTTGACGGACTTAAAAAGGGCACTATCGTCGGCAAAGGCGCAATTAACAACCGTATGTCAAATTACCTTATGCAGATTCTTGAGAAAAAGGGCGTAAAAACTCATTTTGTTGAGGAGCTTAACGATAACGAAACCGTTGTTAAAAAGGTGTCAATAGTTCCTCTTGAGGTTATTATCAGAAATATTTCTGCGGGTTCATTCGCAAAGCGTTTCGGCGTTGAAGAGGGCATTGTATTCGCAGAGCCTACAATTGAATTTTCTTATAAAAACGATGATCTTCACGACCCGCTTATGAACTCTTACCATGCACTCGCTCTCGGCGTTGCAACTAAAGAGGAGATTGACACAATTAAGTCAATGGCATTCACGGTAAATGAAGTTCTTAAAGAATATTTCAAGGGCCTTGGCGTAAAGCTTGTTGACTTTAAACTTGAATTCGGCAAAACAGCTGACGGCACAATCGTTCTTGCTGATGAAATTTCACCTGATACCTGCCGTTTCTGGGACGCAGAAACAAACGAAAAGCTTGACAAGGACCGTTTCCGCAGAGATATGGGCGGAGTTGAAGATGCATATAAAGAAATGATGCACAGAGTTTTCGGCGAATAATCGGAGGAAAAATAATGGGTGGATTTTTTGGAATCGTTTCCAAAAACGACTGTATGTTAGATGTCTTTTTCGGTGTTGACTACCATTCACATTTGGGCACACGCCGAGGAGGACTCGCCGCATACGATAAAGAAATAGGCTTGCAGAGAAAGATACACAATATCGAAAATGCACCGTTTCGTACTAAATTCGAGCATATATTCGATGAAATGAAGGGTACATCGGCAATCGGCTGTATCAGTGATACTGACCCACAGCCGCTTCTTATCCGTTCAAGGCTCGGTACATTTGCAATCTGCACTGTCGGAATTGTTAATAATGCGGATTATTTGATTGATGAGTATCTTATTAAGGATTCGGGTCATTTTGACGCAATGACGGGCGGTAAAGTTAATTCAAATGAGCTTGTAGCGGCGCTTATAAGCCTTAAAGATAACTTTAAAGAAGGCATTGAATTTGTGCAAAAGGTAGTTGAAGGCACTGCTTCAATTCTTTTACTGACCGAAACGGGTTCAATTATTGCCGCACGTGATAAGCTCGGCAGATTACCTATTCAGATCGGTCAAAGTCAGGACGGTTACGCAGTTTCATTTGAATCATTTGCTTATGAAAAGCTCGGATATGAGTTAGTTAAGGAGCTTGGACCTGCCGAAATAGTAGAAATTACTCCCGATGACTTAATTCAGCTTAAAGCTCCCGAAAAGAAGAAAAAAATATGTGCTTTTCTTTGGAGCTATTACGGTTATCCAACCTCAACCTATGAGGGCGTCAATGTTGAAAAAATGCGCTATGACAACGGCAAAATTATGGCAGAGGCTGATATGAAAACAGGCGTTTGTGAGGGCGTTGACTATGTTGGCGGAGTTCCCGATTCGGGCACTCCCCACGCAATAGGCTATTCAAACAAAAGCGGAATACCCTTTGCAAGAGCATTCATTAAATATACGCCTACATGGGCAAGAAGCTTTATGCCGACAAATCAGGCAGAGAGAAACAAAATTGCCAAGATGAAGCAGATTCCCGTTAAGGAGCTTATTGAGGGCAAGAACCTTTTGTTCGTTGATGACTCAATCGTTCGAGGAACACAGCTTAAGGAAACCGTTGATTTTCTTTATGAAAGCGGCGCAAAGTCAGTTCATATGCGTTCTGCCTGCCCGCCTATTATGTACGGCTGTAAATATCTTAATTTCTCCCGTGCAACAAGTGAAATGGAGCTTATTGCTCGAAGAGTTATTATGGAGCTTGAGGGCGAAGAAGGCTTTAAATATATTGACGAGTATTCAGATTCTTCCACTGAAAGAGGAAAGAAACTTCGTGCAAATATATGCGAAAAGCTGCATCTTGCATCTCTTGAATTCCAAAGCTTGGATGGTATTATTAAATCAATCGGACTTCCCGAAGAGGAACTTTGCACATATTGCTGGAACGGAAAGGAATAAATTATGAATAATAATTCTAAATCAGATGTTTATGCACAGGCAGGCGTTGATATTACAGCAGGTTACAAGGCTGTTGAGCTTATGAAAAAGCACATTGCCAGAACTCGTAACGAGGGTTCTATGGATGATGTCGGCGGTTTTGGCGGATGCTTTGACCTCAGTTGCATTGCGGGAATGGAGCATCCTGTTTCTGTTTCAGGCACTGACGGTTGCGGCACAAAGGTTAAGTTAGCTATTCTTATGGATAAGCACGATACAATCGGTATTGACGCTGTTGCAATGTGCGTTAATGATATTATTTGCGTTGGTGCAAAACCCTTATTCTTCCTTGACTATATTGCATGCGGTAAAAACTATCCTGAGAAAATTGCCGAAATCGTTAGCGGTGTTGCTGAGGGCTGTGTTCAGTCAGGCTGTGCTCTTATCGGCGGTGAAACTGCGGAACATCCGGGATTGATGCCGGTGGAGGATTATGACCTTGCAGGTTTTGCTGTGGGTGTTGTAGATAAGCCGAAAATGATTGATAACAACAAAATGTCTGTGGGTGATATCGTTATTGCTCTTCCGTCAAGCGGTGTTCATTCAAACGGCTTTTCGCTTGTAAGAAAGGTATTTGATGTTGAAAATGCCGACATTAAATCTCCTGTCCCAGAGCTCGGCGGAAAATCAATAGGCGAAACTCTTCTTACACCAACTAAAATTTATGTAAAACCTGTGCTTGCACTTCTTGAAGAGGTTAAGGTTAAGGGTATTTCACACATCACAGGTGGCGGATTCTATGAAAATATTCCGAGAAGCATTCCTGACGGACTCTGTGCAAAGATTGACAGAAAGTCTGTTAAAGTATTACCGATTTTCGATTTACTTGCAAAAACAGGTAACATTTCGGAAAGAGATATGTTCAACACCTATAATATGGGCGTTGGTATGAGCATTGTTGTAGCAAAAGAGGATGCCGACAAATCACTTGAAATCTTAAAGGCTAACGGCGAGGACGCTTATATCATAGGCGAAATCGTTAAGTCCGAAAATAAAATTGAGATATGCTGAAAAAAGTAATTAACGGAATTTTTGCAGGTATTCTTATTTCAATCGGCGGAGCGGTTTTCCTTTCCTGTGATAATAAATATGTGGGTGCGGTGCTGTTTTCGGTTGCACTTCTTTGTATTTGCTATCAGGGCTATTCGCTTTATACGGGCAAAATATGCTACATACCTCAAAAACACGGTAAAGAGGAATTTTCCGTATTATTTACAGGATTGTTGGGAAATGTTCTCAGCACAACCGTTTGCGGCTATTCGTTAAGATATGCAATTCCGAAAATAGGCGAAGTTGCATTAAGCTCTTGTACTGCAAAGTTAGAACAAAATAATTTTCAAACTTTTTTGCGAGCAGTATTTTGCGGAATACTCATTTTCCTGGCGGTTGACATATTTAAAAAGTACAAAACGCCTCTTGGAATATTATTTTGCATACCTGTATTTATTTTGAGCGGATTTGAACATTCTGTTGCCGATATGTTCTATTTTGCCGCATCGGGAATTGTGTCACTCAAAGCATTTCTTTTCATTTGGATTGTTATTTTAGGCAATACTGTCGGCGGAATGTTGATTCCCTCACTTTCGCTTATCGGAGGTAAAGACAATGACTGAGAAAAAAGCAAAAATAGCTGTTCTTGTTTCGGGTGGCGGAACAAATTTGCAGGCTTTAATCGACGCACAAAACAGGGGAGAGCTCGGAAACGGTGAAATCACTTGTGTAATATCCTCAAAATCCGATGCCTACGCTTTGGAGCGTGCAAAAAATAACGGAATTAAAACCCGTATTCTTATCAGAAAAGATTTTACGGATATTGCGTCATACAGCCGTGCTATGAGAGATATTCTTATAGAAGAAAAAGTAGATTTAATTGTTTATGCAGGCTTTATGACTATACTTGATGAAAATGTTTGTGATGCTTTTCAAAATAAAATGATAAATGTTCATCCTGCTCTTATTCCGTCATTTTGCGGAAAAGGCTTTTACGGATTACATGTTCACGAAGAAGCACTAAAAAAAGGCGTTAAGGTTTCGGGCGCTACGGTTCATTTTGTTACCGCAGAGTGTGATGCAGGTCCGATAATTTTGCAAAAAGCAGTAGATGTTCTGGAAAACGACACTCCGGAAACTCTTCAAAAAAGAATTATGGAGCAGGCTGAATGGAAAATTCTTCCTAAAGCTGTACAGCTTTTCTGTGACGGTAAAATAACCGTTGAAAACGGAAGGACTGTTATAGATGAATGAGAATAAATTTACAGGAAAAGCCGAAATATATGCAAAATACCGACCTTCATATCCTTTTGAGCTTATAAATTGGCTTTATGAGCGCACGGGTGCAGAAACAGTTGCGGATATTGGTGCCGGCACGGGGATTTTTACAAAATGTTTGCTAAAAAAAGATTGGGAAATTACTGCTGTTGAGCCTAATGACGATATGCTGTCAGAGCTTACACGTGCTTTAGGAAATGATGTAAAAATCGTTAAAGCTTCTGCTGAAAATACTGATTTACCGTCAAATTGTTTTGATTTGATTACGGTTGCACAAGCGTTTCACTGGTTTGACAAAGACAAGTTTAAGACAGAGTGTAAACGGATTTTAAAGTCTGGCGGCTTTCTCGCGGTTGTTTTTAATTCACGCTGTCAAACGGATGTTGCAAAAGAACGAAACAAGGTTTGTATGAAATACTGCGGTCAATATCACAGCGGACATGTTCACACAGGGTATGCATATTTTGACGGGGAAAACTACTTACAGAATGAATATTTCAGTAAGTGTCAAACTCTGAAAATTGAAAATCCCTATTTCTTAACAAAAGAACAGTTTATCGGCGACAATTTGTCACGCTCTTATGCACTGGGCGAGGACGATGCGAACTATGAAGGCTTTGTTGCAGAGCTTGAAAATGTATTCGATAAATTCTCCCAAAACGGTGTTGTTGCACAACCGTATATCACGGAATGTTTTTTAGGCACATTTTAATATATTCTTGAAAGGAAATTTTAATTATGGAGATTAAATCTTTAAAAGAAGAACTCAATTCTCTCGCCTATCACGGCAGAGGAATTATTATCGGCAAAAGTGCTGACGGCAAAAAAGCGATTACTGCTTATTTTATTATGGGCAGAAGCGAAAACAGCAGAAACCGTGTATTTATTGAGGACGGCGAGGGTATTCGTACTCAGGCTTTTGACGAATCAAAAATGGTTGACCCCCATCTTATTATTTACGCACCTGTAAGAGTGCTCGGTAACAAAACTATTGTTACCAACGGCGACCAGACTGATACAATTTACGATTTAATGGACAAGCAGATGACCTTTGAGCAGGCTCTTCGCACAAGAGAGTTTGAGGATGATGCGCCTAATTACACTCCCAGAATTTCAGGTATTATTCACCTTGACGGCGGTAAAATGAATTATGCTATGTCAATACTTAAATCGGCAGACGGCGACGGTTCTTCCTGCCAAAGATATACTTATGCTTATTCAAATCCCTTAAACGGCAAGGCAAAGTTTATTCATACATATAAGTGTGACGGAAATCCGCTGCCGAGCTTTGAGGGCGAGCCGAAAACATTGGAGCTTCCCGATGTTGACATTGACGCCATGACAGATCTTATTTGGTCAAATCTTAATGAAGATAATAAGGTTTCTTTGTTCGTAAGATACATTGACATCGAAACAGGAAAATACGACTCAAGAATAGTTAATAAAAATAAATAAGAGAGGTTTGAAATATGAAAGAATTTGAACTTAAATACGGCTGTAACCCCAACCAAAAGCCTTCAAAAATCTATATGCATGACGGCTCTGATCTTCCCATTGAAATTTTATGCGGCAGACCGGGTTACATTAACTTCCTTGACGCATTTAATTCATGGCAGCTTGTAAAAGAACTTAAAGAGGCTCTCGGTCTTCCTGCCGTAACATCTTTTAAGCATGTAAGTCCCACTTCTGCGGCAGTTGGAATTCCGCTTTCCGATACTCTTAAAAAGGCTTGCTTTGTTGACGATATTGAGGGTCTTGATGAGTCGCCACTTGCCTGTGCTTATGCAAGAGCGAGAGGAACCGATAGAATGTGCTCTTTCGGCGACTGGGTTGCTCTTTCGGATGTTTGTGATGTTACAACTGCAAAAATGATTAAGAGAGAGGTTTCAGACGGCGTTATTGCTCCCGGCTATGAGCCTGAGGCACTTGAAATCTTAAAGACAAAGAGAAAAGGTAATTACAATATCGTTAAAATTGACCCCAACTATGTTCCCGCAGAGCAGGAGCACAAGCAGGTTTTCGGTATTACTTTTGAGCAGGGCAGAAATAATTTTGAAATTAACAAAGAGCTTCTTTCAAATATAGTAACTGCTAATAAGGATATGCCAGAAACAGCGATTCGCGACCTTATCGTTGCTCTTATTACTCTTAAATATACACAGTCAAACTCTGTTTGCTATGCAGTTGACGGGCAGGCTATCGGCGTTGGTGCAGGTCAGCAGTCGAGAATCCACTGCACAAGACTTGCAGGCACAAAGGCTGACACTTGGTTCCTGCGCCAGGCTGACAAGGTTATAAATCTTCCCTTCAAAGCTGACATCGGCAGACCCGACAGAGATAATGTTATCGACGGTTATATAAATCAGAATGAGGAAGATGTATGCGCAGAGGGAATTTGGCAGAAATATTTCACCGAAAGACCCGAGCCTTTTACCAAAGAGGAGCAAGCGGCATATCTTGCAACTAAAGACAATGTCGCTCTCGGTTCAGATGCGTTCTTCCCGTTCTCTGATAACATTGAAAGAGCATACCGTTCAGGCGTTAAATATATTGCCGAGCCGGGCGGTTCAATCCGTGACGACCTCGTTATCGAATGCTGTGACAAATATAATATGTCAATGGCATTTACGGGTATGAGATTATTCCATCACTAATATAATAAGAGGTAAAAACCTATGAAAATAATGGTTGTCGGCGGCGGAGGCAGAGAGCACGCCATAATCAAAAAAATTAAAGAGAATAAAAATGTAACTGAAATTTTTGCTCTTCCCGGTAACGGAGGAATGGCAAAGGATGCAACACTTGTTGATATTGCCGCTGTTGATATAGAAAATATTGTAAAGTTTGCAGTAGAAAACAAAATAGATTATGCTGTTGTAGCTCCTGATGACCCGCTTGTTCTCGGCTGTGTAGACGCTCTTGAAGAAAAGGGTATTCCTTGCTTCGGGCCGAGGAAGAATGCGGCGATAATTGAGGGCAGTAAGGTCTTTTCAAAAGACCTTATGAAAAAATACGGTATTCCGACTGCAAGTTATGAAGTATTTTCCGATGCGGACAAAGCTCTTGAATATATTGAGAGCTGTCCTATTCCCACAGTTGTTAAGGCTGACGGCTTGGCTCTCGGCAAAGGCGTTATAATCGCAATGACCCGTGATGAGGCAAAGGATGCTGTTATTTCCATTATGAAGGACAAGCAGTTCGGTAAAAGCGGCGACAGCATTGTTATTGAAGAGTTTTTGACAGGTCCCGAGGTTTCCGTACTCTCTTTCACAGACGGTAAAACAGTAGTTCCGATGATTTCGTCAATGGACCACAAGCGTGCAGGCGACAATGACACAGGTCTTAATACAGGCGGTATGGGAACAGTTGCTCCGAATCCCTATTACACAAAAGCTGTCGCAGACGAGTGTATGGAAAAGATTTTCCTGCCGACAATCCGCGCTATGAAAAACGAGGGCAGAGCCTTTAAAGGCTGTCTTTATTTCGGGCTTATGATTACCGAAAACGGACCTAAAGTAATTGAATATAACTGCCGATTTGGCGATCCTGAAACACAGGTTGTGCTTCCGCTCCTTGAAAGTGATTTACTCACCGTTATGCAGACGGTAACGAATGAAACACTCAGCGAGTGTGAGGTTAAATTTGCCGATAAGAATGCCTGCTGTGTTATTATGGCGTCAAACGGCTATCCCGTTAAATACGAAAAGGGATATGAAATAACAATTCCCGAAGAGCTTGAGCGAAATGTATTTGTCGCGGGCGCAAAGTTAGAAGACGGCAAGCTTTTGACAAACGGAGGACGTGTTCTCGGCGTAACAACAGTTAAAGATACTCTTGCTGATGCTGTTAAAGCATCTTATGAGGCAGTTGAAAAAATTCATTTTGACAACGCTTACTACCGTAGGGATATTGGTCAAAGAGCATTAAATTGCAAGGGGGAATAAATCTTGGTTTACAGAATATTTGTTGAAAAGAAAAAAGAGCTTGCAAATGAAGCAAAAGCGTTGCTTTCTGATGCTAAAAATCTTCTCGGCATAAAGGGACTTTCAGATGTTCGCATCATTAACCGTTATGATGCCGAAAATATAACGGAAGAGCTTTTTGATTATGCGGTTAAAACTGTTTTTTCCGAGCCACAGCTTGACATATCTTCAAGCGAAATAAATACTGACAACGCTGTTGTTTTTGCAGTTGAATATCTTCCCGGTCAATTCGACCAGAGGGCTGATTCAGCCGCACAGTGTATTCAGATTATATCTCAGGGTGACAGACCGATTATCCGTTCCGCAAAGTTATATGCTCTTTACGGCGAGCTGTCGGATGAAGATATTGCTGAAATCAAAAAATACGTAATTAACCCTGTTGAGGCAAGAGAAGCAACTCTCGAAAAGTTTGATACATTAAAAACTAATTATAATATTCCTACAACCGTTAAAACACTTGACGGCTTTAATGCTTATTCGGAAAGTGAGCTTTCCGAATTTGTTGAAAGCTACGGTCTTGCTATGGATAAGGATGATATTAAGTTCTGTCAGGATTATTTTAAATCAGAGCACAGAGATCCGACTCTCACTGAAATCCGTATGATAGACACCTATTGGTCTGACCATTGCCGTCATACAACTTTCTTAACGGTTATTGACGGTGTTAAATTTGAAGATGAGCTTTTGCAAAAGGCTTATGAGGATTATATTTCCGTTCGCAAAGAGCTTGGCAGAACCAAGCCGATTTGCCTTATGGATTTGGCTACCGTTGCGGTTAAATATCTTAAAGTTAACGGCAAATTGCCGAAGCTTGATGAGTCCGAAGAAATAAACGCCTGCACAGTTAAGATTGAGATTGAGGTTGACGGTGTAAAAGAGCCGTGGCTTCTTCTCTTCAAAAATGAAACCCATAACCACCCGACTGAAATTGAACCTTTCGGCGGTGCGGCTACTTGCATAGGCGGTGCGATTCGTGACCCGCTTTCAGGCAGAAGTTATGTTTACGGTGCAATGCGTGTTACTGGTGCGGCTGACCCGACAGTACCCGTAAGTGAAACAATTCCCGGTAAACTTCCTCAAAGAAAGCTTGTTACGACTGCGGCGGCAGGTTATTCTTCATACGGCAACCAGATAGGTCTTGCAACAGGTATTGTTGATGAGATTTATCACCCCGGTTATGCCGCAAAGAGAATGGAAATAGGCGCAGTAGTTGCAGCCGCTCCTGCTGAAAATGTACGCAGAGAAGTTCCAGACCCGGGCGACATTGTAATTCTTCTCGGCGGAAGAACGGGCAGAGACGGCATAGGCGGCGCAACAGGCTCTTCAAAGGCACACAACGCCCATTCTGTTGAAACCTGCGGTGCAGAGGTTCAGAAGGGTAACGCTCCCGAGGAAAGAAAATTACAGAGATTATTTAGAAATAAAGAAGCCTGCCTTATGATTAAACGCTGTAACGATTTCGGCGCAGGCGGTGTTTCCGTTGCAATAGGTGAGCTTGCAGACGGTCTTGAAATCGACCTTAACGCTGTTCCGAAGAAATATGACGGACTTGACGGCACAGAGCTTGCAATTTCCGAGTCGCAGGAGAGAATGGCTGTTGTAGTTGAAAAGGAAAATGTTGACGCCTTTTTAGCACTTGCCGAAAAGGAAAATCTAGAGGCTACTCCCGTTGCAGTTGTTAAGGCTGAACCTCGTCTTACAATGAATTGGAACGGAAACAAAATTGTTGACATCAGCCGTGAATTCTTAAATTCAAACGGTGCTGATAAGCATATTGTAATCACTCCCGAAAAGCCGAAAGCTTATGACAAAGAAATCAACGGCACATTTACCGATAATATTAAATCGGTTGCGGCGGACTTGAATATCTGCTCAAAGAGGGGACTTTCAGAGAGGTTCGATTCAACTATCGGCGCAGGCACTGTTCTTATGCCGTTCGGCGGTAAAAATCAGAGAACTCCTATTCAGGCAATGGTTCAGAAAATAAGCGTGGAGAAGAAGCATACTGACGATTGTTCGCTTATGGCTTGGGGCTACAACCCGTTTATTACAGAGAAGAGTCCGTATCACGGGGCATACCTTGCAGTTATTGAGTCTGTATGTAAGCTTATTGCAACGGGTGCGAGCTTTAACGATGTTTATCTTACATTCCAGGAATATTTTGAAAAGCCCGGTCAGGACGGCAAACGCTGGGGCAAGCCTTTGGCGGCGCTTCTCGGTGCATTTGAGGCACAGAAAGAACTCGGCATCGGCTCAATCGGCGGTAAGGACTCAATGAGCGGTTCGTTTGAAGATTTAGACGTTCCGCCCACGCTCGTTTCCTTTGCCGTTACAACGGAAAAAGTTCAGAGCATTGTTTCACCAGAATTTAAAAAGGCAGGCAATAAGGTTGTAATTATTAAACCCGAATATGATGCAAACGGACTTCCCAAGACCGCATCATTGCTCGATGTTTTTGAAAAAGTTAATTCGCTTTTGAAGAGCGGAAAGGCAGTTTCCTGCTACACGCTCGGTCTCGGCGGTATGGCAGAAGCAGTAATAAAAATGTGCCTCGGTAACGGATATGGATTCAATTTCAAAGAAAATCTTTCTCTGAATGACATTTTCGGTTACAATTACGCATCTTTCTTACTTGAAGTTACAGACTGTGAAGACCTTAATGTAGTCGGTGAAATTACTGAAGAAACGACGCTGAAATTTGCTGACGAAGAAGTGCAGTTGTCTGATATTTCCGACCTTTACGAGAATAAACTTGAAAAGGTATATTCCTGCAATATCACTGAAAATCCGACAACGGTTGAAGCATTTAATTATAAGGCAGAAAGCTATGCGGCGCCTGCAATTAAGTGTGCTAAGCCGAAAGTTTTAATTCCCGCATTCCCCGGTACAAACTGTGAGTTTGACAGCGCAAAGGCGGTTCGTGACGCAGGGGCAGAACCTGAGATTATTGTAATTAAAAACCTCACTGCATCTGCAATTCAGTCGAGCGTTGAGGAATTTGCTAAAAAGCTTAAAGACGCTCAAATGATATTCATTCCGGGCGGATTCTCGGGCGGTGACGAGCCTGACGGCAGCGGTAAATTTATTACAGCATTCTTCCGCAATGCCGCAATAAAAGAGGGCGTTACAGATTTGCTCGAAAACCGTGACGGTCTTATGTGCGGTATCTGCAACGGTTTCCAAGCTCTTATTAAGCTCGGTCTTGTTCCCTATGGCAAAATTATTGATACTGATGAGAATTGTCCGACACTGACATTTAATACAATTGCACGCCACCAGTCAAAGATTGTAAGAACAAGAATTGCATCAAACAAATCTCCGTGGCTTTCACTTACAAATGTAGGCGATGTTTATTCAGTGCCGATTTCACACGGCGAGGGCAGGTTCTTAGCGAGTGAAGAGCTTATAAGACAGCTTGCCGCCAACGGTCAGATTGCCACACAGTATGTTGACCTTGAGGGCAATCCAACAAACGACGTTCAATTTAATCCCAACGATTCAATGTTTGCGATTGAGGGTATTACATCACCCGACGGCAGAGTATTTGGTAAAATGGGTCACAGTGAGCGTGTCGGAGCAGGTCTTTACAAGAATGTACCCGGCAATTATGACATTAAGATGTTTGAAGCCGCAGTAAAATATTTTAAATAATATGATTTAAATCCCTTGCCTTTTCGGGCAGGGGATTTTTTTCTGCCTTTTTATATAAAATTTTGAATATTTATATGAAATATAATGATTTAATGTTATAATAAATTATAATATAAATTATCGTTTGAGGTGAAAAAATGCCATTTGTGATTATTGGAATTGCGTGTGCTTTAGCAATTGGTTGTGGATTGTATGTAGAAAAAAGTAATAAGAAAAAAGTAGAATTGTAATTACATAATTACAATTTTAAATTGCGGTGAAGTTTTATGAATATAAAGAAAATAGAAAAATTTATTG
>DERX01000012.1:12453-36938 GCA_002361875.1 Ruminococcaceae bacterium UBA3329 | reverse complement strand
AAATAGAAAAATTTATTGACAGGCAAAAGGTCAGCTTTGATATTTAGTAAGATATTAAATAATAAAAATTAAATTTAACGGGCAAAACATTAACGGTTTGCCCGTTTTTGTTATGTAAATATTATTTGTAAGAAAAACATAAATCTGCTTGACAAAGCAAAAATATATGCTATAATATATTTAACATTTAGGTTAAATGTTAATACTATAGAAAGAGAGATGGCTATGGGTTTACAGCAAACGTTGAAGGCTCTTTCAGACCCAATAAGACGTGAAATTCTGAATATGCTGAAAAGCGGCAGAATGTCCGCAGGTGAAATTTGCGAACATTTTCCGGTTACAGGTGCTTCAATTTCACGGCATTTATCAGTTTTGAAGGATGCCGATTTAGTAAGAGATACCCGAGAGGGACAGTTCATTTATTATCAAATCAATACATCTGTTTTAGAAGAAACAATGCTATGGATTGCCGATTTGAAAGGGGACAACGACAATGATTAAAAACAATAAAATTAAGGCGGTTATATCTTCAATTTTGACACTTCTTCCCGCATTATTCGGTATCATTTTTTGGGATAAATTGCCTGATAGAATGTTTATTCACTGGGGAATGGACGGGAATGCAGACGGGACTTCAAATAAAGCCTTTTGCGTATTCGGGTTACCGATTATCATTTTAATATTGCATTGGGTTTGCCTTATTGCAACATCATTTGACAAAAACCAAAAGAATCAAAATAAAAAAGCATTAGGTATGATTTTTTGGATAGTACCGTTTATATCTCTTTTTGTCAATACGCTTATGTATAGCGTAGCCTTCGGTAAAGAATTTAATCCTTTATTTCTTATGCCTTTAATACTTGGTGTACCGTTCGTTATAATGGGAAATTATTTGCCGAAAGTTAAGCAAAACAGTACTTTCGGCGTAAAAGTGTATTGGACGCTTAATAACGAAGAAAACTGGGACAAAACGCATAGATTTGCAGGAAAGATATGGTTCTTCGGCGGCTTGATTCTTATAGCTTCGGTATTATTACCTGATAAGCTCGTGATTCCGATAGCATCAGTAATAATTATGACACTTATAATTGCTCCTATTATTTATTCTTACTCAATTTATAAAAAGCATATAAAAGCGGGTATTTCTTATAAATCTGCTCCGAAAAGCAAGGGTGAGAAAATCGTTGCAGTAATCAGTCTTATTATCGGTACACTTATTGTTATAGCTGCGTCAGTCCTTATGTTTACCGGTGATGTTGAGTATCAAGTTAAGGATAAAACGCTTAGAATCGAAGCTGACTATTGGAGTGATTTGCAAATAGACTGCGATAAAATTGAAAATGCAGAATACCGTGATACATTTGATAAAGGTACTCGCACTAACGGTCTTGGCTCAGCAAGGCTTTCATTGGGCAATTTCCGAAACGATGAGTTCGGAGATTATATACTCTATTCTTATAACCAAAACGACTCTTGTGTAGTAATGCGGGTTGACGGTAAAATATTTGTTATAAACGGTAAAACTGCTGGCGAAACAAAAGAACTGTATGAGCTAATTCAGACCCAAACAGCAAATTAACATAATTGTAAAACTGAATATAAATAATTAAAAAAATAGCTGTATAAAATTCGTAAGAAATTTATGCAGCTACTTGTTTTTTTATAAAAAGTAGTATACCATATTCAAGAAATCGAACAAATGTTTATTGAAAGGTGGGAATAACTTGGACAAGTTTGTTTTACATTCTAAATTTAAACCGATGGGCGACCAGCCATCGGCAATAGATACGCTTGTTCAAGGCCTAAAAAACGGTGCAAAAGAGCAGGTGTTACTCGGCGTAACGGGCAGCGGTAAAACCTTTACAATGGCAAATATAATTGAAAAGGTAAACAGACCGACCCTTGTATTGGCTCACAACAAAACGCTTGCCGCTCAGCTTTGCTCCGAATTTCGCGAATTTTTTCCCGAAAATGCGGTTGAATACTTTGTTTCATATTACGATTATTATCAGCCGGAGGCCTATATTGCCACAACTGACACTTATATTGAAAAGGATTCGTCAATCAACGATGAAATCGATAAATTGCGCCACTCTGCAACATCTGCACTCTCGGAACGGCGTGATGTTATAATTGTTGCGAGTGTTTCCTGCATTTACTCTCTCGGCGACCCCATTGATTACCGAAATATGGTGCTGTCACTGCGCACAGGCATGGAAATCAGCCGTGACGATGTAATTAAAAAGCTTGTTTCTATGCAATATGAACGCAACGACATTAATTTTATTCGTAACAAGTTCAAGGTGAAAGGGGACATTATTGAAATTTTCCCTGTTTATTCAAGTGATACTGCCGTCAGAATTGAATTTTTCGGCGATGAGGTTGACAGAATTTGTGAGGTAAATCCGCTTACAGGCACGGTTAAAAACATTGTTTCTCATGTTGCGGTTTATCCTGCCTCGCATTATGTTATTTCGCCCGATAAGCTTGAGCGTTCCCTAAAACAAATTGCAGAGGAAATGGAACATTCCGTTGCGGAATTCGAAAAGCAAGGTAAATTTATTGAAGCACAGCGCATAAGACAGCGCACTGAATATGATATGGAAATGCTCCGTGAAACGGGATTTTGCAAGGGCATTGAAAACTATTCAGCCGTAATGTCGGGCAGAAAGCCCGGCGACCCGCCGTTTACATTATTGGACTATTTCCCCGACGATTACATTCTTTTTGTTGATGAATCCCATGTAACAATTCCGCAGGTAAGGGCAATGTACGGCGGCGACCGTTCAAGAAAAGAAAGTCTGATAAATTTCGGCTTTAGACTGCCGTCGGCTTACGATAACCGACCTTTGACTTTCGACGAATTTTATAAAAAAGTCGGGCAAAAAATATTTGTAAGTGCAACGCCAGGTCCCTTTGAAATGGAAAAGAGCGTTTGCACAGCCGAACAGGTAATAAGACCTACTGGACTTCTTGACCCTGAAATTGAGGTTAGGGGAACTGACGGGCAAATTGACGATTTAATTTCCGAAATCAATATAAGGGTCGAGCGAAAAGAGCGTGTGCTCGTGACAACTCTTACTAAAAAAATGGCGGAAAATCTGACTGATTATCTCTCAGGGCACGGCATCAAAGTTAAATATATGCATTACGATATTGACACTATTGAGCGAATGGAGCTTATCCGTGATTTGCGTTTAGGTGAGTTTGATGTGCTTGTAGGCATAAATCTTCTGCGTGAAGGGCTCGACATTCCCGAAGTGTCGCTCATTGCAATTCTCGATGCTGACAAAGAAGGATTTTTGCGTTCGGAAACATCGCTTATTCAGATTATCGGCCGCGCCGCCCGTAACGAAAACGGCAAAGTAATTATGTATGCAGACTCTGTCACTCCCTCAATGGAGCGTGCTATAACCGAAACGTACAGGCGCAGAAACAAGCAAATGGAATTTAATAAGCTCAACGGAATAGTCCCGAAAACCATTAAAAAAGACGTTAGGGATATTCTTGAAATATCGAAGAAAGATAAATCGGGTAAGCGAATGTCCCGTGAAGAGAAGCAAAAGCTTATTGCTGTTCTTACTGAGGAAATGAAAGCGGCGGCTAAAATTCTTGAATTTGAGCATGCGGCTGTATTAAGAGATAAAATTGAAAAGTTAAAATCAGGAAAATAACGGTGAAAATATGTATCAAAATAAAATCGTAATTAAAGGTGCAAAAGAAAATAATTTAAAAAATATTGATATTGAAATTCCGAGAGATAGGCTTGTTGTCTTTACGGGACTTTCGGGTTCGGGCAAATCCTCGCTTGCTTTTGACACGATTTATGCCGAGGGTCAGCGCAGATATATTGAATCGCTTTCATCTTATGCCCGTATGTTTTTGGGGCAGATGGACAAGCCGAATGTTGAGTCGATTGACGGACTTTCTCCCGCAATTTCAATCGACCAAAAAACAACATCCAAGAATCCACGCTCAACTGTCGGAACGGTTACGGAAATTTATGACTATTTAAGACTTTTGTACGCGCGTGTTGGCGTTCCGCACTGTCCCGTTTGCGGAAGAGAGATTAAACAGCAAACCGTTGACCAAATTGTCGACACTGTTTTTGAATATCCGACAGGAACAAAAATTCAGGTTTTAGCGCCGATTGTCCGTGCTAAAAAGGGTGAGCACGTAAAAGAGCTTGAACACGCTAAAAAAGAGGGCTTTGTAAGGGCGAGAATTGACGGTGAGCTGTATGACCTGTCGGACGAAATTAAGCTTAAAAAGCAAAATAAGCACAACATTGAAATAATTGTTGACAGACTTGTGCTTAAGGATGAAATCCGTTCACGCCTTGCCGATTCAATTGAAACGGCGACCAAAGAATCAGATGGAAATGTAATAATTGATGTTATAGGTGAAAAGGAACATCTTTATTCGCTTAATTATGCTTGCCCCGAGCACGGAATAAGCATTGATGAGCTTTCGCCCCGTATGTTTTCTTTTAATAATCCGTTTGGCGCTTGTGAAAAATGTTCCGGACTCGGTGTATTTCTCAAAGTGAGTCCCGACCTTATTATGCCGAATCGAAATTTGTCAATTTCAAACGGTGGCATTTGTGCAAGCGGTTGGAGTAAAGCGGATTCGGGTACTATAGCCGAAATGTATTATAAAGCGCTCGGTAAAAAATACGGCTTTACTCTTGATACTCCTCTTAAGGATATTTCAGACGAGGGAATCAATGCGCTTCTTTACGGAACTGAAGAAAAGCTTGAAATGAAGCGCCCTACTCTTTACGGGACGGGTGTTTATTCAAACACCTTTGAGGGACTTGTAAACAATATGGAGCGCCGTTATAAAGAGGCAAAAAGCGATTGGGCTCGCTGGGAAATTGAACAGGTAATGACAACCCGCGAATGTCCTGCGTGCAAAGGCTCAAGGCTTAAGCCCGAGGTACTTTCTGTGACGGTAGGCGAGAAAAATATTGACGAGTTTTGCCGTCTTTCCGTAACCAAAGCAATAGAATATATAGAAAATCTTAATCTTTCAAATAGGGATAAAATTATCGGTGAGTCTATCATAAAAGAGATTATTTCAAGGCTTAAATTCCTTCAGAGCGTCGGTCTTGAATATCTTACCCTTTCTCGTTCATCAGGCACTCTTTCGGGCGGTGAAAGTCAGAGAATCCGTCTTGCAACTCAAATCGGTTCTTCTCTTATGGGCGTTCTCTATATTCTTGATGAGCCGAGTATAGGCTTGCACCAAAGAGATAATGACAAGCTTTTAGGCACTTTAAAGCATTTAAGAGATTTGGGCAATACTTTGATTGTTGTTGAACACGACGAGGATACAATGCGTGAGGCTGATTTTATTGTTGACATAGGCCCCGGTGCGGGTATTCACGGCGGTGAGGTGATTTGCGCGGGAACTGCCGAGGATATTATGAACTGTAAGGAGTCAATAACAGGGCAGTATCTTTCAGGTGTAAAAAAAATCCCCGTGCCAAAGCAAAGGCGCAAGGGTAATGGACAGTATATTAAGGTTGTCGGCGCTAAAGAAAACAATTTGAAGAATTTAAGCGTCAGCTTTCCTCTCGGTACATTTACATGCGTTACGGGTGTTTCGGGGTCGGGTAAATCTTCACTTGTTAACGAGGTGCTTTATAAATGCCTCGCAAACGAGCTTAACGGTGCAAAGAAACCGTTAGGTAAATTCTCTGAAATTTTAGGAATTGAAAATGCTGACAAGGTTATAAATATCGACCAGTCGCCAATCGGCAGAACACCGCGTTCAAACCCGGCAACCTATACAGGCGTATTTACCGATATTCGCAATCTTTTTGCCGCAACGCAGGAGTCAAAAGTCAGAGGCTATACCGCAAGCAGATATTCATTTAATGTAAAAGGCGGACGGTGTGAGGCTTGCCAGGGCGACGGCATTAAGAAAATAGAAATGCACTTTTTGGCCGATGTATATGTTCCGTGCGATGTGTGCAAGGGGGCGAGGTATAACCGAGAAACTCTTGAGGTCAAATACAAGGGTAAGAACATTTCCGAGGTACTTGATATGACTGTTGACGAGGCGCTCGTTTTCTTTGACAGTCAACCGAGGATTCGTGAAAAGCTAAAGACAATAACCGAAGTAGGACTTGGTTACATTAAGCTCGGTCAATCCGCTACAACTCTTTCGGGCGGTGAAGCGCAGAGAGTAAAGCTGTCAACTGAACTTTCAAAGCGTTCAACAGGCAAAACCGTGTATATTCTTGATGAGCCTACAACAGGGCTTCACACGGCAGATGTTCATAAGCTTATTGATGTTTTACAGCGTCTTGTTGATGCAGGTAACACAGTAATTGTGATTGAACATAACCTTGATGTTATTAAATCTGCCGACCACATAATTGATTTAGGTCCAGAAGGCGGTGACAGAGGCGGAACAATAGTTGCTGAAGGCACACCTGAAAAAATCGCCAAATGCAAAAAATCCTATACAGGTCAATATTTGAAAAAAATATTATAAGCATTATTATAAATGCTCAATAAAAAATGCAGGCGTTTTGCCTGCATTTTTGCTGTCCGAGTTTAACCGTTTTCGTTATTATCTTCTCGAATATTGTCTTCGAGAGTATTTTCAGGAGATTCTGTATCCGTTCCTTTTTCTGTTATTTCACTGTCAAGCACTTCATCGGGTGAATCGCCAACGGTATAAATCTTTTCTAAATCTTCTGCCCGTTGCCAAATATTCTTTTTATTTTTATAGAACAGAAAATTACGGCATTTGAGTATATAAATGATGAGAATTAAAATAGTAAATCCTGCGGAGAACCAAATAAAAAAGTTATAGCCGGGAATATCATATTTTAAAACAATCTCGTGCGTGCCCGCTTCTGTCTTTATACCTAAAAGGGCATCGGATATTTTTAAAATGTTATCTTTTGACACTCTTTTACCGTCAATAAAGACATTCCAACTTCTGTCATAAGGGATGGAAGTGAATAACACCTCATTATTTTCAGCGGTATATTTTCCCTTAATATATGTTTCGTCAAATCTTTCATATTCAATCTGACCGTTTTTCAGCTTTTCATAGCCTTGAGTAAACTTTTTTTCATCCATTGTGAATGCACAAAAATCAAGTTGAGCTGAATTTACATCGTTCTTTAAAGGAATCTCGACAGATATTTCGTCTCCCACTTTATGTTTGCCTAAATCAAGAATATATCCATCGGAAACAGTCATTGTATTTTGTATTGCAGGAGAATATACAACTACATTTTCAACATCTCTTGAATATACATAAATATATACATTTCCGTTAACCGGAGACGGGAACAGTATTGTTGCCGCCGCATGACTGTCTGTCTCAAGTTTAGAAAGTTTTAAGGATTCAGCTTCCTTTTCATATTCAGTAACATTCATTAGATTACTGTAAAGTATTTCATAGTCATAAATTCTATTAAACAGTCCGCTGATCCCGGTGACTGACTCAAACAGCTGTTCTTGAACTGCAACCGGGTTTTTACCTTCATCAGCATTAAAATCCGTAACATCCTGTGATACAGGAAAGGCAATATTTAAGAAATATGGGTTTTCGTAAGCAGAAAAAGTATTGTTTTCTGCTACCTTGCTGTAAAAACTGTTTTCGCCGATATAGCTATTCTTATCATAAATATATTTTAAAGAGAATAAAGAATTGTAGATGGGAGTCTGCGGATTGTATGTGTAGCTGTTTATCTTATTGCCATACAATCCCAGGCTTTTTTGCATATTCGCAACCTTTTCATAAGCCATAGATGAAAATACGGAAACACCGTTATAGCCAAACCAACACGGATCCATTCTCGCTCTTGATTTTGTTGTTTCTTCACGGAAAAATAAATCCTTATTTTCAGAATGTACCGTTGACTGAATGTTTTTAAAATCGTCATAATCTATCGTAAATGATGATTTAGTTTGGTTTGCAACATAATGATCGGTACTTGCGGAAACAGTTTCAGCCGTGACAGAACACGCAATCATTACAGACAGTGCAAAGACCTGATTTTTTTTGCTTTGAAGAAGACCTAAAACAATTGTGTATAACAGTATAAATACAAGAGTCAAATAAATTGAAGTGTCATTTACATTTTTAGATGTTATTTCTTGAACAAAGACAACAAAAAGCGCTAATCCGCCGCCAGCAGCAATAATAGTTTTTCTATCGGTAAATTCAATATATTTTATTGCCTTAAATGCAAGTACAACAAGTATGAATGAGTACATAAATGACTGCCTATACGGTAAGTCATTCGGAAAATGAAATCCGTGCCAAATAAAATTAAGATAGTTAATGTTAAAGCTCAAAAACATTATTATCAAAAAAATTGCAGAAGCAATTTTTTCCTTTGCCGGGATTTTGTTGGATAAAATGTATATAGGCAACAGCATCACAGTGAGAATACCGCAATAAATGTTCGGCAAAACCGTTTCACCGCTGCTGCGAATAGTTGGTTCAAGACTTGCAATATGATTTGACAAAAAATCAAAAATATTAAAATAAAACTTAAATTCAGTCGGAAAAGCTCCGCCTGTTGCAGAAGAAGAACTCAATACAAATAATATGGGAATAAGCATAAAGAGAAGAATAAAACCAGAACAAATCGAAGCAACGGCAAACTTAAGAGCACTGTTTACAATAAACAAATTTTTAATTTTTTCAATAAAAGTTTTTTTTGAAAGCTTATCGCTTTTTGCTTTAAGTGTATCAAATCTGCATACATAGTAGTAAATAAAATAAAGGCAAGAAAAAATGCAGACCATAAATCCAATATAATAATTTGAAAAAATACAGTATACAAGGGAAAAGAGATAAAGTCCGGACTTGCCTTTGTCGATTATTCTTTCAATGCCGAGTACAACAAATGGTAAAATATACATTGCGTCTATCCACATAACGTTCCAATAATAAGCAATAAAATAACCCGAAAATGCATAAAGAATACCGAATGCACAAATCAAAGGAGAATTGATTTTCTGCGATTTCTTCAGGTAGTAAGCCATTGACATTGCTGAAAGAACAGCTTTGATGGCAATAATTGTTGCAACAGCTTCAAAAGTGTTCTTGTGCCCGAATAAAAGTATAATAAATGAGATAGGACTTGAAAGATAGTTATAAAAATTACCTATAAACGGAAGTCCTAATCCTGAATTCCATGAATAAATCAAACTGCCACCGTTTGTTAATCTGTCATATAATTCTGAAAAAAGAGGACCGTACTGATGATATAAATCCATACGGTACACTGTATTTTCACCGAAAGGTATTATCCCAAAGCAAAAATATACAAGCAAAATCACGAAAATTGCTATACCGCCGGTAATAACAATATAAATATTATTTTTAAAAAAATGTTTAAATCTTTCCAAAGCTGTCTTACTCCATTCAGTTTAATTCATTATTAATTTTACCATATGTTATCTGTTTTATCAAGAAAAATGTACTAAATACGGACAAGGATTCATATTCTTTGACAGAGGTGAAAAAAATGGAATTAAATAGCACTGCTTCAAAAGAATTTTTAGAGTTCATTTCGCCGAGAATACGACAGCCGCTCGAAAATTTACAGAATGCAGAAATATTTGAAATAAGGCTCAGAATCAAGTCACCGGTTGTAATAGTCACAAAACAGGGGAGCGCATTTATTACTAAAAACGGTAGACTTACACACATTTTTTCTGAGCAATGCTTAACAGCGGAAGAATTTGAGATAAACGATACGCTCAATAAATGTTGCGGATATTCTCTTCATTCCTATTTGAAAGAACTTACAAGCGGATTTATTACACTATCATGCGGAGCGAGAATAGGTGTGTGCGGAACAGCTGTTTATGAAAACGGTAAAATAAAATCCGTAAAAGATATTTCCAGTCTAAATATAAGAATACCGAGAACTGTAAGAGGTGCGGCAGATTTTCTAATTAAATCTACTTTTTCAGGCGGTTTAACAAACCTAATGATAATCGGACCTCCTTCATCGGGAAAAACTACAATAATCAAAGATTTGGCATTTCAAATTTCTGATGGAAAACTCGGAAAATATTATAAGGTTTGCGTTATTGACGAGCGATTTGAAATATCGGGAAAAGTCGGATCGCTCGGTCCCAATACCGATATTATAAAAGGCTTTGAAAAAAAGACAGCTATATCAATGGCGGTAAGAACAATGTCGCCGGATGTAATAATTTGCGATGAGGTAGCCCCGGACGGAGAAACCAATGAGATAATTTACGGAATGAACTGCGGAGTGAATTTTGTTATTACTGCACACGCAAATGAAACCGACTTTTTGACAAGGAGTGACCTTTTAAATCTCTGTAAAAAAGGAAATTTTTCTAAAATAGCTTTTCTTTCTGGTGCCAACTCTCCCGGGAAGATAAAAAAGGTAGTTGGAATTGATGAGCTTACTCAAAACAGCGGGAATAATTCTGATGACAGCGTCGGCGGTTTTGGCGGATATAAGCTACATAAGGCAAATTAAAAACCGTACCGAGGCGCTTAGGCAAATATATTTGATGATTGATTTCATTGAAATTTCAATAAAATATCAAAGTTTGGATTTGAAAGACATTTTTAGGCACATATACAGTTCTGATAAATTTTATCTTCTTATGTTCTTACAGGATTTTAAAAAATCGGAATTTTCGACGGATTTTTCAAAATACAACTTTCGTTCAATAAAAAAATCAAATATATTTTCACCTTATTCCTGTGAACTGCTGGACGGTTTCTTTTCAATGCTCGGTAAATCCGATGTTGACGGTCAGATTTTAAACTGCGAAACCTATAAAAAGTTTTTTAAGGCAGAGCAGGAAAGCGCGAAATCCGCCGAAGAAAGAAAAATAAAAACCTTCTCTGCACTTTTGTTCGGAACGGTGTTTTTACTGCTAATCATAATTCTGTGAGGAAAATATGGATATATCATTTTTGTTTAAAATTGCGGCCATTGGGCTTATTGTTGCCGTCTTAAATCAAATGCTTTCAAAGGCAGGACGCGAGGAATATGCAACGCTGACCGTTCTTACTGGGATAATAGTTATAATCGCAATGCTCATTCCTCAGTTAAGCTCACTTTTTTCGGATATAAAACAGATTTTTAATCTATGACTGTTCTTATTAAAATTGCGGCTGTTACTTTGATTTTTATTTGCTGTGCAGTGTTTATCAGGCAATACAGACCGGAATATACAATACTGCTTCGCTTTTCGGCAATAATAATTATCATCTTTTTTCTGCTTGACGAGGCGGCTCCCTTACTTGAGGAGTTTAATGAAATATTCAATCAGTTTGATATTTCGACTGATAATTTAAGATTGCTGTTAAAGGTAGGTTTAGTAGCAATTCTGTCGGATTTCTTGATAGATACTTTAAAAGACTCGGGAGATAATTCCCTTGCAGGCGTGGTCGCGGTGGCATCACGAATTGTGATTATTTCTTTTTCGCTGCCTGTACTGAAAGGAATTATAATGATTTGCAAGGATTTAATAAAATGAAAAAAGCATTAACGGTTATTTTCTCAATATTTTTCTTGCTCACTTTTTTCTGTTTTCCGTCCAATGCGGAAAGCGGAAGCGAATCAGTGTTAAAAAATATTGATTCGCAAACAAAGGATTATTTGGAAGAGCTTGGCGTTGACAGTGAAAACGGAGAGGGCATTGCTGATGTTTCACTGAAAAGTGTATTCAAGTTTTTATTTTCACTTATTACCGATAAATCGAAAAGAATAACCGGTGTTCTTGTAATTGTAACGGCTGTGATAATTGTCAATGCAATATTTTCGTCATTCATCGGTGAAAATGCATCAGCAAGAACGGCAATAAATTATATTTCGGTTCTTTGCATAGTAACGGCTATTATTGTTCCGTTAAAGGAATTGATAATAAATACCGGTGCAGTCATTAAAACAGCAGCAATATTCACAGACAGCTATATTCCGATTCTCGGAGCAATTATTGCCGCATCCGGTAACATAAAGCTTGCTTTTACATATAATTCCTTTGCAATTGCACTGTCTGCGTTTATAACAGAAATTGCCGATAATTTTTTTATTCCTGTTGTTAATATGCTGTTTACATTTAATATTTTAACCTCATTCACATTTGAGTCCTATAAGCATAAAATAATAAAATCGGTAAAACGCCTTATAATTATCATACTTTCTCTGATTTCAACAATTTATACAGGTCTTTTAACAACTCAAAGTATTCTTGCTGTTTCGTCTGACAGCTTGACCGTTAGGGGAATACGCTTTTTTTCAGGTACATTTATTCCCGTTGTTGGTGCAGGGGTAAGCGAATCGGTAGCCTCTGTTATGAGTAGCCTTTCCGTAATGAAAAATACAGCAGGAGTAATTGTAATCGTCATAATACTGCTGATTTTTCTTCCGATAATAATTGAACTGCTTATTTGGTATTTTGCTTTGCAGTTTTGTTCAATAGCCGCCGACCTTTTCGGCAACAGCGATATTTCGGAAATGATTGAAGAGCTTTCGTCAGTCGTTTCGCTTATAAATATTATTTTATTTTATATAACCTTTGTTTTAATAATTTCAACAGGCATAATTATTGTTTCGGGTAAATAATATGGAACTGATAAAAAATTATATATTTTCTCTCTGCGGTGCAAGCATAATAATTTCTGTTGCAAAAATCATATTGCATAAATCAAAGCTTACAAAAACCGTGAATATTTTTCTGTCACTGTTTTTACTGTTTTATATGATTGCACCTTTTGGAAACTCAAGTGATGATTTTACTTTCTATGAGCCTGAAAATGTCGAAAATACGGCAAACTATTCTAACAATTATTCTGAATTTATTAAAATTTCTGTCAAAAAGGTGTGCGACGAAGAGAACTGTACTGCAGAAAAAATAACGGTACACGAAAAAGAAAAGGACGGTGAAAATGTTATAGATTTCATTGAAATTAAGTTAAATGACAAGAGCAAAGCGGCGGCTGTTGCCGAAAAACTCAAAAACGGTTACGGCTTTGAGGTGAATGTGAGTTGAATATAAAGAAGCTTGTTAGCACGGATTTTATAAAAAACAATAAAAAAACCTTTATTTGCTTTATAGCAGGACTGCTTGGAATTTTGCTTATTTTTGTGTCAGAGGTCTTTCCGAAATCTCAAAAAAAGAACAGTGACAGTGAAAAAGCTTATATTTCTTATTCAAATGAAACTGAGGAAAAGCTCGCTGATATTATATCGGCAGTAGACGGTGCAGGGAAAACGAAGGTATTTTTAACAATAGAAGAATCGGAGGAATATGTTTATGCGCAAAACATTTCATCAGACAGAAAAGATAATGCACAGGAAAACGAAGATAAAGAATATGTTATTGTGGACGGAAACGGCGGGAAAAACGGCTTGCTCGTCAAAACGGTAAATCCAAAAATACGAGGTGTTGCCGTTGTTTGTGAGGGCGGCGATGATCCTGCCGTTCAACAAAGAATTTATTCTTGCGTAAGCGCTTCCTTAGGAATAAGTACGGCAAGAATTTCAATATCAAAAATGACATCTACGGAGGTAAATAATGAAAAGTAAAATTTTGAAAAAAAGGCAAATTGCGGCAGGCGCGGCGGCAATCGCACTTTGTACGGCTGTGTTCTTAAATTGGTATTACACAAAGCAGGGAACTAATATTCAAAATGCTCCCGAAACCTCAAGCAGTGTTAACCTCGGCGATGCACAGTATGTAAACGGTACAAATGTAGTAAATGAATCGGATTATTTTACAAATGCAGAAATCAACCGTTCAAAGGCACACGACACTGCCAAAGAATATCTTGATTCAATTGTATCAGATGAAAATGTCGATGCGGAAGAAAAAGAAGCGGCAAAGAAAAAAATGCTCGATATTTCAAATGAAATCAAGACGGAAACCGACATACAGAATTTGATTACCGCAAAGCTTAACTGTAAATGCCTTGTTACATTAAACGATTCAAAGCTTGAAGTAATACTGCCGAAAGGTACTCTGTCCGACGATAAACTTATCACAATCAAGGATATAGTTACGGGAAACTCAAATGTAACTTCCGACAATATAACCGTTATTGAACTAAAATAAGTATAATTATTCATTTTTCTATTGATATTTTTATGTTCAAGTGGTACAATATACAAAAATTGATGTATATACATTTTGTACCGCTGAAAACCTATAACGCTCCCCGTTGTTTTTGGCGGGGAGCATATTTTTTGGAGGAAATCATGACCCGTAGAGAAGAGAGAGAGCTTGCTTTTACGCTTATTTTTGAAAAAATCTTTAATGACGAATTAACAGTTGCCGAAATAGTCGATATTGCAATAGATGCAGAATTGCTTGAAAGTGATAATTTATTTGCAATTTCGCTTGCACAGATGACAGATGAACACAAGGAAGAGTTTGACAGCATTATTGCTGAAAATGCGGTTGGCTGGCGTCTTGAGCGTCTGCCGAAGGTATCCGTTGCAATTCTCCGTCTTGCTCTTTGTGAAATGCTTTATGTTGAGTCAATCCCTGTAAAGGTTTCGGCAAATGAAGCGGTTGAGCTTGCTAAAAAATTCGGCACAAAAGACGATGCATCATTTATTAACGGTCTTCTCGGCAAGGTTATAAGAGAGAAAGATTTAAAGTGAAGAATAAAGAAAGGTACGGTACCGTGCACACAAAAACGCTCTTTTATAATAATTTGTGTGAATTTTGTATTGCAAGGCGATTAAAATGAGTTTAGCTTTAGGCATTGACACAAGCAATTACACCACCTCGGTTTCAGCTTTTGACGGCGAAAAAATGATTTTTCGAAAAAAGCTTTTACCTGTGAAAGAAGGGGAAAAAGGCATTCGTCAAAGCGATGCTGTTTTTCACCATACTGTTCAGTTACCGGAGCTTTTAAGTGACTTGTGTTCCGAAATAGGTACCAATATATCGGCAGTGGGTGTTTCAGTTAAGCCGTCTAATCAGGAAGGCTCTTATATGCCGTGCTTTTTAACGGGAATTGCTGTAGCCAAATCTATTTCGTCCGCTTTTAAAATTCCGCTTTATGAATTTTCACATCAGGACGGTCATATTGCGGCAGCGCTTTATTCATGTGGCAGAACTGACTTAATAAACCAAAAATTTCTTGCTTTTCACATTTCGGGCGGTACATCACAAGGTCTTCTCGTAACACCGAGCGGCGATCGATTTAAAACCGAACTTTTATGTGACTCGCTTGACCTTAAAGCAGGTCAGGCAGTTGATAGAGTCGGGCTTATGCTCGGATTAAAATTTCCCTGCGGTGCCGAACTTGAAAAGTTAGCGTTAAAGTCAGATAATAATTACAATAATATTAAAGTGTTTCACAAGGGCGCATATTTCAGCCTTTCAGGCGTTGAAAATAAATGCAAACAAATGATTGACCATCGTGAAAAGCCCTGTGATATTGCTTTGTACTGTATAAAATATATTGAATCCGCCATTTCGCAAACATGTACTTCGCTTTTAGAGCGATACGGCAATTTACCCGTTGTATTTTCCGGCGGAGTAATGTCTAACTCAACAATCCGCAAAGATTTTGAGAAAAAATTCGGTGCTTTTTTTGCAGAGCCTGCATTTTCTTCCGATAATGCCTGCGGAATAGCATATTTGGCTTATACTATGTTTGAAAAAGAGAAAAACAAATGAATTTGCATTCAATTATTTCTGTTTCACAACTGAATATGTATGTCCGTTCTCTTCTTGAGGGCGACGAAAATCTTAACAATGTGTTTGTAAGCGGAGAAATTTCTAATTTTTCACCTAATGCACGCAGCGGTCATCTTTATATGACCTTAAAAGACGGCAATTGTTCAGTTAAAGCAGTTATGTTTGCGGGTAATGCGTCTAAAATTAAGTTCCGCTTGGAAAACGGTATGTCGGTAATCGCAAGGGGCAGAATTTCTCTCTATGAGCGGGACGGGGCATATCAGCTTTACATTGACGATATTCAGCCCGATGGAATAGGCGCGCTTGCCATAGCTTTTGAACAGCTAAAAGAGCGCCTTTCAAAAGACGGATTATTTGACCCTGAAAGGAAAAAGTCAATTCCGCTTTTTCCAAAAAAAGTAGGCGTAATTTCTTCGCCGAACGGTGCGGCGGTTCAGGATGTCGTTAACATTATTTCCCGCAGATTTCCGCTTTCTGAAATAATTTTTGCAGGCGTACCAGTTCAAGGTGACGGCACAGGTGAAATAATTGCTCATGCAGTGTCAGATTTTAATTATCTTAAATGTGCAGATGTAATTATTATTGCCCGCGGAGGCGGTTCTGCCGAGGATTTATGGGAATTTAACAGTGAAACACTCGCAAGAGCAATTTATAATTCCGAAATTCCCATTATTTCAGGTGTCGGGCACGAAACCGATTTCACAATTTGCGATTTTGTATCTGATTTGCGAGCACCAACTCCGTCTGCAGCGGCTGAACTTGCTGTTCCCGATATTAACGAACTAGCGTCATATATAAATTTATTAAACGGAAAAATAAACAAGGCGATAAACTCAAAAATTCTTATTGAAGAAATGCGGCTTGACAACCTGTCCGCTTCAGGATTTTTGAGAAAGCCCGGTGACTTTTTGAATGACTGTGACAAAAGAATTTTAGATTTAAGAAAATCGTTAAATTCAGTTGTAAGAGCGATATATGAGAGTAAATATAACCGTGCTTTTGTTTTACTTTCAAAGCTTGATGCATTAAGTCCGCTGAAAATTTTGTCAAGAGGTTATTCAGTAGTTAAACTGAATGAAAGCGTCGTATCATCCGTAAGTCAGTTAAATGTAAATGACATCATTAAGCTTCGGTTTACGGACGGCAAGGTCGAAGCAACGGTAACAAAAATTACAGATAAGGTGAAATAAATGAAAATGAATTACGAGGAGTCTGTAAAAAGACTTGAAGAAATAGTTTCAAAGCTGGAAGAAGGAAATCTTTCTTTAGAGGATTCCTTAAAGCTTTATGAAGAGGGAGCACTTCTCTCGGATAAATGCAGAAAAATGTTAAGCGAGGCAAAGCTTAAAATAACTAATATTAACGAGGTTGCTGAAAATGGCTGACTTTTCCGAATTTGCAAATGATATTAAAGCTATAAACGATTTTCTCGAAAATAACGCCTTTGAAAATGCTGAAAATTCAATTGTGCTTGACGCAATGAATTACAGTTTAAAAAACGGCGGCAAAAGGATTCGCCCGTTGTTGACACTCTATTTTTCAGAGCTTTTCAGCGGTGACCATGATGCTGCAATTAAACTCGGCTGTGCACTTGAAATGATTCACACTTATTCGCTCATACACGACGATTTACCGTGTATGGATAACGATGATATGCGTCGAGGTAAGCCGTCCTGCCACATAGCATTCGGTGAGGCAAATGCCCTTTTAGCGGGCGATGCACTTTTGACTGAAGCATTTTTCTTGGCATCACAAAGCGGAATTTCTCCTCAAAATACAAATCTTGCTGTTAAATATCTTTCCGAATTTGCAGGTGTGCGCGGAATGGTAATGGGGCAGGTGCTTGATTTAAAGTTTGAAAACACTGCGCCTCAATTAAACGATATTAAAAAGATGTATTCACTTAAAACCTGCGCACTTTTAAAATGTGCCTGTGTTTTAGGTTATCTTACAGGCAAAAAAGCGGATAATGCACAAATTAACAAAATTTGTGAGTATGCCGAAGATTTAGGACTTGCTTTTCAAATCAGAGATGATATTCTTGATATAATCAGCGATTCGCAGACTCTTGGCAAGCCTGTCGGCAGTGATGAGAAAAACAATAAGCCTACATTTGTAAGGCTATATGGCTTGGAGCAGTCAAAAGAGCTTGTAAACAGCCTTACGGAAAATGCAATATCTGTTTTAAATTCTTTTGACGGACACAGCAATAAGCTTATAAATTTAACTTTGGCACTTGCCGAGCGCAAGTTTTGATTGGAGATTTTATTTTGGCAAACGAAAAATTATTGTCTGCGATTAAGTCACCTGATGATGTTAAAAAATTGTCTTATGCAGAACTCGGAGAGCTTTGCGCTGAGATAAGAAATACATTGATTGAAACTGTTTCAAAAAACGGCGGTCATCTTTCCTCGAATCTCGGTGTTGTTGAGCTTTCTGTGGCTCTTCATAAGGTGTTTAATTCGCCGAATGACAAAATCATTTGGGATGTGGGACATCAGGTATATACTCACAAAATTATTACGGGAAGATATGAAAAGTTTAACACACTGCGTACAGAGGGCGGCATTTCAGGATTTTCCTCGCCTGAAGAGAGTGAGCACGATATTTTTTACAGCGGTCATTCAAGCACTTCTGTTTCGTCCGCTTTCGGCATAGCAATGTCAAATCTTTTAAACGGTAAAAAAGATTATACCGTTGCGGTTATCGGCGACGGAGCACTAACAGGCGGTCTTGCTTATGAGGCACTTAACAATGCGGGCCGCTCAAAAGCAAGACTTATAGTAATTCTTAACGACAACAAAATGTCAATATCCGAAAATGTAGGCGGTGTTGCAAGATATTTGGCAGTAATTCGTTCAAAGCCTGAATATTTCCGCTTAAAGGCAAAAACTGAGTCCGTTTTAAATAGAATTCCTTTAATCGGCAAACAGCTGTCAAAGCAAATTTTCAACATTAAAACAAGAATTAAAAACAGGCTTTATAAAAGTACATTTTTCGAGGATATGGGATTTCGTTACATGGGGCCCATTGACGGTCACAACCTTGAGCAGCTTTCCGAGGCGCTTGACAGCGCAAAGCTTGTTAACGGTCCCGTTCTTCTGCATGTTAACACAATTAAGGGCAAAGGCTACGACTTTGCGGAAAAATCACCGAGTGAATTTCACGGAATTTCGCATTTTAATATTGACAACGGTGAAACAAATATCGGCTCTGAAAATTTTTCTTCCGTTTTCGGCTCTTCGCTTTGCGGGATTGCTAAAAAAGATAAGCGTGTTTGTGCAGTAACTGCTGCAATGGCGCTCGGAACAGGTCTTAAAGAATTCTCTGAAAATTTCAAGGACAGATTTTTCGATGTGGGTATTGCCGAAGAACACGCTGTAACATTTGCATCTGGTCTTTCAAAGGGCGGAATGAAGCCTGTCGTTGCGCTTTATTCAACATTTTTACAAAGAACCTACGATCAGCTTATACACGACTGCTCACTTCAAAATGCAAATCTGGTTATTGCTGTTGACAGAGCAGGATTTGTCGGCGAGGACGGTGTAACGCACCAGGGACTTTTTGATATTCCTTTGCTTATGGCTGTTCCCAATATTAAGATTTATTCGCCATTTACATTTGAACGTCTTAATTTTGATTTAGAAAATTCTGTAAAAGAAAACGGACTTTTTGCAGTAAGGTATCCGAGAGGCAATGATACAGTGTTACCGAACGGTTATGAAATAAGAAAAAAAGATTATGACTTGTTCAACGAAAACGGCGGTGCTTTAATAGTTACATACGGCAGAGTTTCCGCTGAGGCAATGTTTGCAGTTGAAAAGCTTAAGACCGAAAATACAATTGTTTCTTTGCTTGTCCTTAACTGTATTAAGCCTATTCCCAATGATGCATTTAATATTGCTATGACATACAGAAAAATTGTATTTTATGAGGAGTCGGAAAAATCGGGCTCTGTTGGCACAGCCTTTGCTGAAGCACTTGCAGAAAAAGGCTTTAACGGCAAGTTCGAGCATATTGCCGTTAACAATGAGTTTGTTCCTCATGCACCCGTTCCTTCGCTTATGGCAAAATTTCAATTAGACAGAGAATCAATTTACAATAAATTTTCGGAGAGAAAAAATGGCTGATAAAAAACGACTGGATACTGCTGTTTATGAGCTTGGATTTTGCGACAGCCGTTCAAAAGCGTCTGCGCTTATTATGTCGGGTTCGGTTTACGTAAACGGTCAAAAGGAAACTAAATCCGGTTATACTGTAAAACCTACCGATAAAATTGAATTAAAAGGCAAACAGATGCCTTATGTCAGCCGCGGCGGATATAAACTCGAAAAAGCTATGCAATCTTTTCCGATTACACTTACTGACTGCATTTGCATGGATATAGGCGCATCGACGGGCGGATTTACCGACTGTATGCTCCAAAACGGCGCTAAAAAGGTTTATTCAATTGATGTTGGATACGGTCAGCTTGCTTGGAAATTGCGAACTGATGAGCGCGTAGTGAATTTAGAGCGCACAAATTTTCGCTATCTGACAAAAGAAACAGTGTCTGATGAAATTGATTTTGCCAGTATTGATGTTTCCTTTATTTCGCTTAAACTTATTTTACCTGTGCTTTTCGGCTTCTTAAAGCAGGGCGGAAAATGCGTTGCTCTGATAAAACCGCAGTTTGAAGCGGGTAAGGAAAAGGTTGGCAAAAAAGGCGTTGTCCGTGAAAAATCAACTCATATTGAGGTTATCAGTTCAATAGTAACCTTTGCACTTGAAACAGGTTTTTCTGTTTTAGGGTTAACATTTTCCCCGATAAAAGGTCCTGAGGGCAACATTGAATACTTAATTTTTCTTTCTAAAGATACAGAAAATATGATTTCATTTGATGAAAATTACATCACAGAAATTGCAGATACTTCACATAAAATTTTGAGCGGTGATAACAATGATTAAAGTCGGAATTGTACCTAACCTTACCCGTGAAAGGGCAGAAAGCGTCACTTATGCCGTAACGGATATGCTCCAACAGCTTAACATTGAATACTTTTTTGAACCTGATACGAAGTCCGCTTTCGGCGACCGATTCACATATTTGGAAGATTTGTATTCTGAAGCTGATATTGTAATAGCAATCGGCGGCGACGGTTCGTTTATTCACACTGCAAAGCAGTGCGCAATTGCAGGTAAGCCTGTTCTTTGCATAAATGCGGGCAATCTCGCTTTTTTAGCAGGTGTTGAAGCAAATGAACTTGAATTACTTAAATCACTTTTAAACGGCAATTATTTAAAAGATAAGCATATGATGTTAAAATGCTATTTAGAGCTTGACGGAAAAAAAGAAATGATCGGCTACTGCCTTAACGATATTGCAGTTGCGAGGGGCAAAACTTTTAATGTTCTGAACCTTAACGCATATTGCGATGATAAAATTGTGAACTGTTACAGAGCAGATGGAATAATAGTTTCCACGCCTACAGGTTCAACGGCTTATTCATGGTCTGCAGGCGGTCCCGTAATTGACCCTGCTTTGCAATGTATAATAATGACTCCGCTTTGCACTCATTCGCCGCTTAACAGGTCAATGGTTTTTAACAGTTCATCGGAAATCAGTATTACAGCGCCGAATAATCCCGAAAAGGACATTGTTATTTCTCTTGACGGTGAAACAAATATCGAATTACCTCAAAACGGAAGAGTAATTATTGAAAAATCGGATATTTCTGCAGAATTTATAAGAATTAAATCAGACGAATTTTTTGATGTATTAAACAGAAAGCTTACTCAAAGGAGAACATAAGAAAATGAAAAAGGACAGACAAAAACTGATTATAGATTTTATTCAAAATAACAATGTTTCTACCCAAGAAGAAATTATTAAAATGTTAAGCAGTAACGGCTATAAGGTTACACAGGCAACTATTTCAAGAGATATTAAAGATTTAAAGCTTGTTAAAGAGCATTTCGGCAAGAATGAAACAAGATATGTTATAAGTAAAAGCGAAACACACAGCAATTTTGCTATGATTTTTTCCCGCTCTGTGCTCTCTGTAGAGCTTGCAATGAATATTGTTGTAGTAAAGTGCTATGAGGGCACAGCTAATGCGGCATGTGTTTCCCTCGAAAATGCACATTTAAAGGGTGTTGTCGGAGCAATTGCGGGTGATGATACAATTTTTCTTGCCTGCGATTCTCTTAAAAATTCACAAGACAACCGTAACGCAATTCTTTCAATGCTGAAGGACTGATATTTTATGCTTCAAAACCTTAAAATCAGCAATATTGCAATAATTAAAGAGGCTGTTATTGATTTTAATAACGGTCTTAATGTTTTGACGGGAGAAACAGGTGCAGGTAAGTCCATTATTATTGATGCTATAAATGCTGTATTGGGTGAACGGACTTCACGTGAGCTTATAAGAACCGGCAATGAATTTGCCGAGGTTTCTGCACTGTTTTCCGATATAAATACAGGCGTAAAATCTGTCCTTGAAGAAATCGGAATTGACGGCGAAGAGGACGGCACTCTTCATATTATGCGAAAAATATTTGCTGACGGTAAAAATGTATGCAAAATTAACGGTCAGTCCGTAACAGTTTCAATGCTCAAAAAATTAGGTCACACTCTTATTAACATTCACGGTCAGCTTGATAATCAAAATCTTCTCAATGAAGATTTTCATATTAATTATATTGATGCCTTTGCACAGGATGACGAATATAAAAATAAATATATTTCAGCATATAACAGTTTTCAGGACGCAGAGCGAAAATATAAAGCATTTATTGACAACGAATCCGAAAAGGCAAGAAAGATTGATATTCTGACATATCAGATTGAAGAAATTGAAGCGGCCGACATTAAAGCAGGGGAGTACTCAGGTTTAATAAAACGCAGAAATTTTCTTCAAAATGTCGAAGCTCTTCTTTCTTATGTAAATGCGGCTTTACAGTCGCTTGACGGTGAAAACGGTGAGGGTGGAGCCGTTTCAACGGTTTCATTTGCCGCTTCTTCTGTGCAAAATGCGGCGGAATATGATGACACTTTGAAAAGTGTTGCTGAAACGCTTACAGATGTTTCTTATTCGCTTTCGGACTGTGTGTCCGAGTTAAATAACTTTCTTTTTTCTGCCGATATTGACCCGAAAGAGCTTGATGTAATTGAAGAAAGACTTTCACTTCTTGAAACGATTTTCAAGAAATACGGTGAGAACGAGGAAGAGGTACTGAAATATTTTGAAAATGCACAAAAAGAACTTGAAGAAATAACCTTTTCCGACCAAATTAAAGAAAAATTAAAGATAGTGGCAGATGAAAAACGGATTATGATGCAAAATGCCGCCGATAAGCTCAGCGACATAAGAAATAAAGCTTCACTCAAATTTGCCGAAAGAGTTTCAAAAGAGCTTTCTTTCCTTGAAATGCCCTCGATAGTTTTCAAAGTAGTACAAAACAAAACGGAATGTAATGAAAACGGTCAGGATGAAATATATTTCCTTATTTCCGCTAATATAGGCGAAGAGCCGAAGGCGCTTTCAAAAATTGCCTCCGGCGGTGAACTTTCAAGAGTTATGCTTGCTATTAAAAATGTTCTTGCGGCAGGCGATGAAATTCAAACTTTAATTTTTGATGAAATTGACACGGGAGTGAGCGGCAGAACGGCGCAAAAAATCGGTATTAAGCTTAAAGAGGTTTCTCTTGACAGACAGGTGCTTTGCGTTACACATTTAGCGCAAATTGCCGCATTTGCTGACAGTCATTATTTAATATCCAAGTCTGAAAAAAACAGTAAAACCTTTACGAGTGTAAAGCCGCTTGAATATCCCGAACGTGTAAATGAGCTTTCAAGAATAATCGGCGGAATTGAGAATACGGATATTTCAAAACAGGCGGCGGCAGAGCTAATAGCCTTTGCTGACAATTATTTTCTTGACAAAAAATAAAATTTATGTATAATATTTTTAAAGACTGTGACACGAAGAAGTAACATTCGCTTAAAGCAAAGAGAGCTTTCGGTCGGTGGAAGAAAGCGTGAGAGCAATGTGAAATACATCGCCGAGTCGTTGCCTTGAACAAAGTAGGGGCAAACGGGTGTTCCCGTTACAGAACAGGGTAATGTCAGTTACCCGTTAAGGCCGCTTTCGTGAGAAATCGGTAAATTGAGGTGGTAACACGGTTTTTCGTCCTCTGCTGTTTGCAGGGGACTTTATTTTTAGGAGGATTTCAAAAATGCAGATTTATGAAGAATTGGTAGCGCGCGGACTTATTGCCCAGGTTACGAATGAACCCGAAATAAGAGAAATGATAAATAACGGAAAGGCAACTTTCTATATCGGCTTTGACTGCACGGCAGACAGCCTTACAGCAGGTCATTTTATGGCTCTTACTCTTATGAAAAGACTTCAAATGGCAGGTAATAAGCCCATTGCCCTTATCGGCGGCGGCACAACAATGATAGGCGACCCGTCGGGCAGAACGGATATGCGTAAAATGCTTACCCGTGAGGACATTAACCACAATGCAGAATGCTTTAAAAGACAAATGGAAAGATTTATTGACTTTTCGGACGGCAAGGCGCTTATGGTTAACAATGCGGACTGGCTTCTTGACCTTAATTATGTTGAGGTATTGAGAGAGGTAGGTGCTTGCTTCTCCGTTAACAATATGCTCCGTGCAGAGTGCTATAAGCAGAGAATGGAAAAAGGCTTAAGCTTTTTGGAATTTAATTATATGCTGATGCAGAGCTATGATTTCTATGAGCTGTTTCAGCGGTATGGCTGTAACATGCAGTTTGGCGGCGACGAT
>DERX01000012.1:4776-12262 GCA_002361875.1 Ruminococcaceae bacterium UBA3329 | reverse complement strand
ATTTAACTATATGATTATGCAGTCTTATGACTTTTATCATTTATTTAAAAATTATAACTGTAATATGCAGTTCGGCGGTGACGACCAATGGAGCAATATGCTCGGCGGTACAGAGCTTATCCGTAAAAAACTCGGCAAAGACGCCCACGCAATGACAATAACTTTGCTTACAGATTCACAGGGCAAAAAGATGGGCAAAACCGCAGGCAATGCAGTTTGGCTTGACCCGAATAAAACAAGTCCCTTTGAGTTTTATCAGTATTGGAGAAATGTTGCCGATGCTGATGTATTAAAGTGTATCAGGATGCTAACATTCTTACCGATTGAAGAAATCGAGGCAATGGACTCTTGGGAGGGCAGTCAGCTTAATACAGCCAAAGAAATACTCGCATTTGAGCTTACAAAGCTTGTTCACGGCGAGGAAGAGGCGCAAAAGGCGCAGGATGCCGCAAGAGCTATTTTCTCCGGTGCAGGCAATGCTGAAAATATGCCTACTGTTGAAATTCAGGAAAGCGACCTTACAGACGGCGAGATTTCCGTTGCAGACATTATGCTCAAGGCAGGTATGGTAAAGTCCAAGGGCGAAGCTCGAAGAGCTATTGAACAGGGCGGCGTTTCAGTAGACGACGTAAAGGTCACAGATGCCTTTAAAAATCTTTCCAAAGCAGATTTTGAAAAAGGATATGCTGTAATTAAAAAAGGTAAAAAAGTGTTCTATAAAGCAATTCTCAAATAAGTAAACATTAAAAAAACACCTTTGGCAGTTTTTACGCTGTCAAAGGTGTTTTTGCTTTTATTTAAAAATTACTTTTTCTTTAAAATAATGTGATGAAAGAAGGCAATATCACGAAATTCATCAATTTCAGAAACACGCATTTCCAATGATTTCATATCAGTTATCCACTTCGGGTCAGATTTTATATCATTATTTTGTAAGCCGTAAAATGTGCAAATACCCATAACCTTTTCAATGTAAAGCTTAAAATCCGAATATTCTTCAAGCGATGAATCGCTGTAAATGCTTATTTCTCCGAAATTGCCTGATTTCAGATTTGTATTATCAAGCAACATATTCACGCTTTTTATATCATAATCAAATATTGCTTTTTGCATAATTCGTCCTGCTTTGTTATGCTTGACAATAGAAATAAAACCGTCTCGCTTTAAAATCCGTGTAAATTCTGTTAATAATTCTTTTCGATTTTCAATATATTCAAGTACATTATGACATATTATGCAATCAAAAGTATTGTTCGGGATTTTCTTTAAAATGTCAACCGAACCTTTAAGCTGCTTGTAATCATACTCTTTACAGCGTGCCTTAATCATTGTTCTTGAAGGTTCCACGGCTGTAACCGAATTGTTTACAGATAAATGATTTGTAGTAATCCCGAACCCGCTTCCGAAATCAAGAATATTTTTCCCGTTACATACAGGTAATTGCTCCCAAACGCATTGATAAAAAAGCTTTCCCCACGGAGTGTTTGTGTAATCACAATAAGATTTCATATGCTTATTCATTTAAGTTTCCTCATTCTTAACTGAAAATATTATATGCGGCATATTTACTCCGCAATAATGCTTTGTAAATACGCCTTTAGGTGACATTCCGTTTCGCTTTGCAACATTTTGTGACGGAATATTGTTATCGCGGATTATTGAATAGACTTCATCAATACCCAAAGTATTAAAAGCGTATTCCTTGCACGCGACAGCCGCCTCTGTAGCATAGCCATTATGCCAGTATGACTTTTGAAAAAGATAGCCTATTTCCAAAACATCTTTACCATCGCAGTCCTGCTTTGTTATTCCGCATTGTCCAATCATTTCGCCGCTTTCTTTCAGTGTAACAGCCCACAGCCCGTAAAGGTGCTCATATTCGTTATATCGGCTGATTTGCCTGTCAAGCCATTCACGAACGCCGCTGTCATCAAATGCGCCTTCATAAGCGTACATAACCTCATCATCCTGCAATATTTTGCAAAGAGCAGGGTAGTCGCTGTATGACATTTCACGCATATAAAGTCTTTCTGTTTCCAACATTATCATTACATTTTCTCCGAAAAAAGCTCGGCGTTTTTTGTCGCCGAGCTAAACTTTAAAATACTTTTTCAATTGCCGAACAAACTGCCGCACTGTCGTGACTGAAAACAAGAATTGAAATATCAACCTCGCTCGTTGTTATCATTCTGACTTCAGCGCCCACCTTCGCAATAGCTGAAAAAACTTTTGATGCAACACCGGGGCAATTTCTCATATCCTCGCCGAAAACTGAAATTTTACTGTTGCCTGAACTTATGCCGAGTTTAACTTCGGGCAGAAGCTCACGGAGACGCGAAGCCACAGAAAATACTTTTCCGAGGTCCTCGTCATTTACCGTAAAGGAAAGACAGGGCGTAGAAGAATGAGGGGGAATTTGCGAAATCATATCAACGTCAATTCCGTCATTTGAAAGAAATTCAAAAATCTTCGCAATAACGCCGATGTCAGATGTTGAATCGTTTAAAGAAATAAGAGTTACATTTTCCGTTACTGAAATTTCGTATGCCATATTATGCCTCCTCAAGTACATCTTTCATTGAATACAAACCGCTTTGAGTATTAACAATAAACTTTGCGGCATTTATAGCTCCGTTTGCAAACAGCTTTTTTGAATAAGCCGAATGTGAAATTTTAATAACCTCGTCAGTACCTGCGAAAATTATTTCGTGTTCGCCGACTATTGTTCCGCCGCGAACGGAGCTTATGCCGATTTCATTTTTTGAGCGTTTCATTCTCTTTGAATGACGGTCAAATTCATATACGGGTTCATTTTCAAGCGCACTTGAAATTTCGTCTGCAAGCAAAAGCGCAGTACCGCTCGGAGCATCGATTTTTTGATTATGGTGCATTTCAACTATTTCAATGTCAAAATCAGGGGAGAGAACCGCCGCCGCTTTTTTGGCAAGTTCTGAAATAAGGTTAACACCGAGACTCATATTTGCAGTGAAAAATACAGGTATTTCCTTTGAAGCTTCTTTAATAAGGTTCAAGCCGTTTTCGTCAAGACCCGTTGTTGCCACAACTGCCGGAATTTTGTTTTCTGTTGCGTATTTAAGCATTGACGAAAGAAGGGCAGGGTGAGAAAAATCAATAATTACATCAGCCTTTGTATTTACCTCATCAAATGAGTGATAAAGAGGGAAATTACTGTTTTCACCGTATGGGTCAACACCTGCTACTACATCAGTATTTTCAAATGCTGACGCACATTCATAAACAACCTTACCCATTTTTCCGTTAGCACCGCATAAAAGAATCCTCATATTTTTCACATCCTATCAAAATAATTAAACTAATCCGTATTCAGCAAGAATTTTATGGAGTTTATCTGTTTTCGCATCGTCCATTTCGCAAAGTGGTAAGCGAAGAGGACCTACTTCCATTCCCATCATATTCATAGCTACTTTTACAGGGATAGGGTTAACATCCATAAACATAGCGTTGCAAAGCTTTAAGTATTTAAGCTGAAGCTCTGCACTCTCCTTGCACTTGCCTTCAAGGTAAAGAGAGGGAATATCGTGAGCAATTTTCGGGCAGATATTTGATAGAACCGAAATAACACCCTTACCGCCGAGTGACATAATCGGTACAATTTGGTCGTCATTGCCTGAATAAATGTCTAAATTATCGCCGCAAAGAGCAATTGTCTGTGCAATCTGTGAAAGGTTGCCCGACGCTTCTTTTGCACCGATAATGTTTTTGTGTTCAGAAAGCTCTGCATAGGTTTCAGGAAGAACGTTAACACCTGTTCTGCTCGGCACATTATAAATAATTATGGGAGAAGAAACTCTGTCCGCAATATATGTGTAATGCTTTACAAGTCCTCTTTGTGATGCTTTGTTGTAATAGGGTGTAACAATCAAAAGAGCGTCAGCGCCCGCTTTTTCAGCGTCGTTTGAAAGTTCAACAGCATATGCTGTTTCGTTACTGCCTGTACCTGCAATAACAGGTATTCTGTGATTTACAACGTCAACCGTATATTTAATAACATCCAAATGCTCTTTGGGGTTAAGTGTTGCGCTTTCGCCCGTTGTTCCGCAAATAACGATAGCGTCTGTTGAATTTGCAATCTGGTCTTCAAGAATTTTTTCAAGAGATTCGTAATTTACACTGCCGTCCTCGTGAAACGGTGTAACAATTGCAACGCCTGCGCCTGTAAAAATAGGATTAGTACTCATAATTTTCTCCCCTTAATCAAGATAGCCTTCCGCCGCCAAAAGCTCTGCCATAAGAACTGCACCGCCTGCGGCACCTCGAAGTGTATTGTGTGAAAGAGCAACAAATTTGTAATCATACTGAGTATCTTCGCGGAGTCTGCCGATTGAAATTGCCATTCCGCCCTCAAGATCTCTGTGAAGCTTTGTCTGCGGGCAATTATCCTCTTCAAAGTAGTTAAGGAACTGCTTTGGAGCAGACGGAAGCTCCAATTCCTGTGCTTTTCCTTTGTAACTCTTCCAAATATTTAATATTTCATCTTTGGTGGGTTTATTCTCAAATCTTACAAATGCCGCCGCCATGTGACCGTTTGAAACGGGAACACGAAGGCACTGAGCGGTAAAGTTGGGCCTTTCGGAATCAACAATTACATCGCCCTCAATTTTACCCCAAATTTTAAGCGGTTCTTTCTCGCTCTTTTCCTCTTCACCGCCGATAAACGGAATAACATTGTCAATCATTTCGGGCCATGTGTCAAACGTTTTTCCTGCGCCCGAAATTGCCTGATATGTGCAGACAAGAACATCTTTTACTTTAAAGCCTGCTTTGTCAAGAGGGAAGAGAGCAGGAACATAGCCTTGAAGTGAGCAGTTGGGCTTAACTGCGATAAATCCGCGCTTTGTACCGAGTCTTTTGCGCTGTGCAGGGATAATCTCTGCATGGCTGTCATTAAGCTCGGGAAGAATCATGGGAACATCGGGAGTGTGTCTGTGAGCGCTGTTATTTGATATAACGGGGCACTCTGCCTTAGCGTAAGCCTCTTCCAATGCTTTGATTTCGTCTTTTTTCATATCAACTGCGCAGAATACAAAATCAACTGCCGATGCAATCTCTTCAATATCGTCAGTAGCGTTTTTAACGATAATGTCTTTCATCTTTTCGGGAATGTCAACATCCATACACCATTTTGCGCCGACAGCCTCTTCGTACCGTTTACCGGCCGACCTCGGACTTGCGGCAAGAACGGTAACATTGAACCACGGATGGTTATCAAGAATTGTCATAAAACGCTGACCAACCATTCCCGTAGCGCCAATAATTCCTACATTATACTTTTTCACTTGCAATTACCTCCAAAAAATGATATTCTATCATCTGTATTAAAAAATCAGTAATGATATGTCATCATTACTGATAAAGTTTTGGTATTATGACGAGTCGATAATACGAAAGCACTCCATCAAATGATGACAGTCACATTACTGTTAATAATGCAACCAGCTTTTGAACATTCAGGTGAGCAAAAGCTTCGGCAATAAATCCTTTTTGACCGCTGTCACAAACCCCTGAAGGCTTCAGGCGGCATACTGATATTTATTGCGCCTCAATCGTAGTTATATAATAACATTTAACTTTCAATGTGTCAAACATTTTTAGTAATTTTATAGGATTAACGGAGAATTTATATGAAAAAGTCAGATTTTTATTACGATTTACCAAAAGAGCTTATCGCTCAAACACCACTTGAGCAGAGAGACACTTCCAGAATGATGGTGATTAACAGAAAAAACGGTGAAATATATCATAAGCATTTTTATGATATATTGGATTATCTGAATGACGGTGACTGCCTTGTTCTGAATAATACCCGTGTTCTTCCCGCAAGAATTTACGGAACGAAAAAAGATACAGGCGCTGTTGTCGAATTTTTGCTTCTTAACAATTTGGGTAATGACGAATGGGAAGCAATTACAGGTCCCGGTAAGCGTGCAAAGGAAGGCGCTGAATTTACTTTCGGTAACGGAATACTTTCCTGCGTTGTTTTAAAAGTTCTCGAAAACGGCAACAGAATTGCAAAATTTTCTTATGACGGAACAAATATTTATGAGGTGCTTGACAAAATAGGGGAAATGCCTCTTCCTCATTACATAACCGAAAAGCTTCGGGACAAAGAGCGTTATCAGACTGTTTATTCAAAAGAACTCGGTTCTGCGGCGGCGCCAACGGCAGGCTTGCATTTTACAGAGGACATACTTAAAAAACTCGCAAACAAAGGTGTTAAAATTTGCTATGTGACCTTGCATGTAGGAATCGGCACATTCAGACCTGTTAAAGCAGAAAACATTGAAGACCATCAAATGCACTCCGAGCATTACCATATACCGAAAGAAACCGCTGATACAATAAACGAAACAAAGAAGAACGGCGGCAGAGTAATTGCAGTCGGCACAACCTGTTGCCGAACTCTTGAAAGCGTTATGACAAGTCAGGGCGAAATGAAGGAATTTGACGATTGGACTAACATATTCATTTATCCGGGATATAAATTCAAGTGCATTGACGCGCTTATAACGAATTTCCATTTACCCGAAAGCACGCTTATAATGCTTGTTTCTGCTTTTTATAACAGAGAAAAAGTGCTTGAAGCATATAAAATTGCTGTTGAAGAAAAATACAGATTTTTCAGCTTCGGTGATTGTATGTTTATTGAGTAAGGTTTATTTCAGATGATTAGAAAAGCTGATTTAAGCGAAATGCAGATTTGTTCCGATGTAATAAAAGAAAGTTTTCTGCCTGTCGCTTTTAAATTCAATATTACAAAAGAGAATGCACCGAAATATGTCGCTTTTTCCGTAACTCCCGAAAAGCTGAAGGAGCAGTATTTAAACGGGCGCGAGATGTATGCGTATGTGCTTGATGAACAGATTATCGGATACTTTTCTTTAGAATTTTCGGATAATTGCTGTGAACTGAACAATCTCTGTGTTCTTTCGGAATATAGTCACAATGGAATAGGCAGAGAATTATTGAATTTTGCAATACACAGAGCGTTTGAGAAAAAATCAGATAAGCTCACACTGTCAATTGTTGAAGAAAACACTGAACTCAAAGAATGGTATTCCTCATTTGGATTTATTCATACTCATACAAAAAAGTATGACTTTTTCCCTTTTACCTGCGGTTATATGGAGCTTAAACTATGATGACTAAAAACGAAATGATGCAAATAGTTTATAATCAGCTTGCCATTGATTATAACTGTCAGCCATTGGATTTTTCAAAAGATGATATTATATTTACTACTGCAAAGAAACTTGACGGAAGAAGAGCATTGCCTTTCACAGAGCCAAGATTGGAAGTTTTAACTTTTGGAAGAGGTATGATTGTTAATGCATCTGCCCATATTATGAATTATGTAAAAAATCAATTCGATAATAAATCCAAACTTGAAATAATTAACAGTCATCTTTTAAAATCATTTAATCCTTATTATTTACCTGATTTAGAT
>DERX01000012.1:3916-4557 GCA_002361875.1 Ruminococcaceae bacterium UBA3329 | reverse complement strand
AACATAAAAAATGATTTTTGTCAATACAAGATTATTCAAAGAAATGAAATACTTGAATTATATAAGCTACCCAATATGCATAATGCACTTCAATATAATGAAAAAAGCGAAAGACCTGAAATATTGGGTGTAATTGCAGTTAAGGACCGGCAAATTGCAGGATTAGCCTGTGCCAGCAAAGACAGTGATACTATGTGGCAGATAGGCGTAGATGTTTTTTCCGAATACAGAGGAAACGGAATAGCCGTTTCACTCGTAAATATGCTTGCAGAAGAATGTTTAAACAGAAATGTTGTCCCGTATTACACAACTGACATCGGAAATATCAATTCACAGCGTGTCGCAGTAAAAAGCGGATTCTATCCTGCGTGGTCACATTGTTTCAGAGCAAGAGTAAGTAATAATGTATTAAAAAATTTTCTTATATCAAAGATATAGCATTTAAGAGGTACAATATGGCAAAATATAAACTATTAAAACAAGAAGGATTTGCCCGACGTGGTGAATTTAAAACTGTACACGGCACGGTACAAACTCCTGCATTTATGAACGTTGCAACACAGGGCGCAATTAAAGGCGGCGTTTCTGCGCTTGACTTAAAGGAAAACCTTAAAACGCAGGTAATGCTTTGCAATACATAT